>CAYVPI010000144.1:0-13681 GCA_964453495.1 uncultured Pseudomonas sp.
CGATGATGGTTTCGCGACGGCCCCAGGCAGCCAGGGACATGTCGGCGACTTTGTAGTCGGTAAAATCTGCAGGCGTGATTACTGCGCTCATGAAGAGCCTCCATTCGTAATGTGCGAATGGGCGCCGTTGTGCGTTTAGTGCCTATGCAGGGAGCCCTGAACAAGCAACGCCCCATCCGAGCCTGACAGGAAATCCTGCTGCAGCGCCCCTCGGACAGGTGGCGGGAAAACGGTAGCAAGTGAAGATGACCGTTTTGAAACGGAGGCGATTATAGCTGGCTTTGAGCGGCAAGTTGCAAGCGACAAGCGACAAGCGACAAGCGACAAGCGACAGAGGACGAGCTGCTAGGCTCTTACTTGAAGCTTGAAGCTTGAAGCTTGAAGCTTGAAGCTTGAAGCTTGAAGCTTGAAGCTAAAGAGGAGCGAGCATGAATTTCCACACCCGCAAATGGGTCAAGCCTGAAGACCTGAACCCCAATGGCACCCTGTTCGGTGGCAGCCTGCTGCGCTGGATCGACGAAGAAGCGGCCATTTATGCCATCGTGCAGCTGGGCAACCAGCGCGTGGTCACCAAGTACATTTCGGAAATCAACTTCGTCAGCGCCTCGCGCCAGGGCGACATCATCGAGCTGGGCATCACGGCCACCGAATTCGGCCGTACCTCGATTACCCTGCAGTGTGAAGTGCGCAACAAGATCACCCGCAAGAGCATCCTCACCATCGACAAGCTGGTCTTCGTCAACCTGGGTGAAGATGGATTGCCGGCGGCCCATGGCCGTACCGAAATCAAGTACATCAAGGACCAGTACGACGCCGACAAGGTGGAATGAGGCATAGTTGAAGCATCGTCGAATACTGGAAACGCTCATTCCTGGGTCGAAATACTCACCCAGCAAGCCGCTATATCGGGACTGACTCGGTCGGCTAAGGGTTCCTTGCCGGGTTCGTCGAGCAAAGTCAGCAGTGAACCGAAACTAATGCTGGCTTTGACATGCTGTTGATCCATCAGCCATTCCAGCGAAATGCTTTGCCAGGAAGAAGCACCATGCTGGCTGACAACCGCAATTGCGGTGCCGCTTGGCGCTTTCAAATTGTCGTAGATCAGCGGCTCGGGCACTTTGAGCTCGTTACGTTGCGCTGACAGCAACTGGTACTGCAAAGAACTTGCTGAGTAGTCTTTCGTCGTTTGCTCGGCCGGATGAAGGCTTGGCAGCATTTCCAGCTTGGTGCGGGCCAGCAGCAATTGTCCCGATGCCTGGCCATTGAAGTTCGACTCCGTCCGCATTTCGGCATAAACGGACTTCCAGAAAGTGCTGTCGCGCTTTTGGATTTCAATGCTGGCCGAGTAACGTTCGGCAGCGGTGTATGTCCCGCTCTCGTCATAGGTGATATTGGCCAGGGTCTGCCGGGGTAGGCCGGCCAAAGGATTATCTGATAGGCCGAGCTTGTACTGGACTGCCCGTTGTGCCATTTCCAGGCGCTGCGGATCTTCGCTGGCAGGGGGTTGCTGTAGTAGCTCCGCATTTGCTCCGTGCATGTAAATTTGTTTGTCCAGTCGCGCGAACAGGCCTTCTTGCGGTGCATGAGTGCGATCAAATACTGCGCGCCAATCGGGAGCCTCATCGAGGGATGGGGTTGCTTCCAGATTTTCGAGCATGTTCAGAACTTGAGCCTTGAGTGATAGCGTCACATTTCTGGTCGCGCCTGAATCCTGGCTGGCGTGGGTAATGTTTATTGCCACCGAAGGCTGTGATTGGTTGGGTGTAATGTGTTTCAGAAAGAGATGGTTTGCACTATCGGGTATACCCTCAAGCATGGTGTCTCCTGGGTTAAATTGCTCGATATTCGGTAATTGTGTATTCGGCAACGATATGCGCATTCTTGAATACTGATTTGTAACTGAATAGGTGGGGGCGTAACGAAATGTGTAAGCTGCCGCAGCATAAAATATGCGGCAGTTAAAACTAAAATGGCCTTAGTCAGTCATCAGAAGCAATAGCTTATAGTCCCATGGTGCAGAATATCTTTGTACCGTCTGAATGGTAGAGCATAGTGTGGGGCTTGGGTTGCCAGAGCCTATAGCACTCTTTTCCCATACTCCTTGTACGCTGCGATAGCGGCTGCTTAAATGGTGAGAACCTTTAAATGTGCAGGTTTTGCCCGACGCTGTGCGATATTGGATGTTGATGTTGCTGCCATTGTTTGGGAAATTTAATTCTAGGTTGTATGTGCCATTTGGTTGAACTTCATTCAGAAGTCCATCTGGGCCTGAAGCAAGTTTTATGGTTTCGCTGGCAAGGTTCTTGATGTCTATCGTTACGGTGGTTGCGTAGGTGGTTGATGCGCTCAGTGTCAGGAGTAATCCCGCTAGGAGGGTATTCCATGATTTGTCAGTGTATTTCATGTGCTGCCTCTTGTTGTTTTGGTTGAGACTTGCCAGTTTTTATGTTCTGGCGAGACAATAAAATGCTCTAGGACAGAGAGGGGCAGGTACTATTTATGTAGGGCGTTGGCGCAAGGTGCAGATTGAAGTTATTGGCTTGCTCGAAAGGAGGTGCCAGGAGCAGAATCAAGCAGCGTCAACCGATAGTGACTGCCCGCAATAACAACAGCTGCGCAGAAGTGACGTGACCAATGTGTCACCCGGACAAGGAGTAGACCGTGCTGGCGACAGCCCTGGTGTTAATGGCGGCGCTGCTGCATGCAGCCTGGAATACCCTGATCAAGTTCAGTGCAGAGCGCTTGTTGGTCGTGGCCTGTATGGACACCGTGGCGTTACTGGTGGTAGTACCTTTGCTGGGGTTTGTTTCCCTCCCGCCGGCTGAAATCTGGCCTTGGCTGATCGCTTCGGCGCTGTTCGAGCTGCTTTATCGCTATCTGTTGATCCAGGCCTATCGGGTGGGCGACCTTGGCCTTGTCTATCCGTTGATGCGCGGGTTGTCACCGTTGGTGGTGCTGGCCTTGACCTTGATCTTCGCCGGTGAGGAGCTCAGCACGCAGCAGATCATTGGCATTCTTTTGATCCCTTTCGGCATGCTTTGCCTGCTCTGGCAGGGCGGCGGTGGTGATCGCTTGCCCTGGTCGATGCTGCCCATAGTGCTGCTGATCGGCCTGTGCATCGGTTGCTACACCTTTCTCGACGGGCAGGCCTTGCGGCGCTGGCCGGAGCCCCTTGCATACCTGACCTGGCTGACACTCATCAGCGCCTGGCCATTCGCCTTGCTGGGGATGACCTATAAACGCGCGGCGTACATCTTGTTTTGGCGCACACAATGGCGGCTGGGGTTGAGTGTCGGTTTCTGTGTATTGTTCAGCTACGCTCTGGTGCTTTGGGCTATGCAGCTGGGTTCGATCGCCGAAGCGGCGGCACTGCGCGAGATCAGCGTGATTCTGGTGGTGCTACTGGGCATGCGCTACCTCAAGGAGCCTTTCGGCCGCCCCAGGCTGCTGGCTTGCGGTTTGGTGCTGGTGGGTATGCTCGTGATGAAGCTCTAGGAATTGTCGTACAAACCCTAAAAAGGACCTGTCCATGATTGTTGCTTTCTGGTGTGTATTGATTGCCATTTTCCTGCCATACCTTTGCACCATGGTCGCCAAGGCTGGCGGTGGCTACGGGTTGCGGCAGAATCATGACCCGCGGGCCTTTCTCGATAGCCTCCAGGGGTTTGCCCGGCGTGCCCACGCCGCGCAATTGAACAGTTTCGAGATCACCCCCGCGTTTGCTGCGGCGGTGATCATCGCCTACATCAGCGAAGGCGCGGAGCTGGTGACCATCAATGTGCTGGCCGTGATGTTCATCACCAGCCGCCTGCTCTACATCATCTGCTACCTGGCAGACTGGGCCGTACTGCGATCACTGGTGTGGTTCGTCGGTATGGGCATCGTCGCCAGTTTCTTCTTCGTTTCCATGTGAGCCGGTGCCGGCGCCTATTGTGCGTCGGCCACCTGTGGCACCTGGGGCAGGGCAATGCCCTTGGGCCACAACATCCAGATCTGGCCTTGCTGCTTCATGTCCCCGGCCAGTTTGCCGGCGCTGTCGCCGGTTCCCCAGAACAGGTCGGCACGCACTTCACCGGTGATGGCGCCACCGGTGTCCTGGGCGGCCACGGGGCGTACCAGGGCACTGCCATCGGGCTTGGTGGTCGAAAGCCATAACAGGCTGCCGAGCGGCACCACTTTACGGTCGACTGCGACGCTGTAGCCCGCTGTCAGTGGAACGTTGAGCGAGCCGCGTGGGCCTTCGTTGCTGTCTGGGCGCGTGCTGAAGAATACGTAGCTGGGGTTGCTGGCCAGCAGTTCGGGAATGCGTGTTGGATGCGCCTTGGCCCAGGCATCGATGCTGCTCATGGTGACGTCTTCTTTCTTCAGCTCGCCTTGCTCGACCAACCAGCGGCCGATGGGACGGTACGGGTGGCCGTTCTGGTCAGCGTAACCGACGCGCAGCTGGCGCCCGCCATCGAGCTGGATACGGCCCGAGCCTTGGATTTGCAGGAACTGCAGGTCCATCGGGTCAGTCAGCCAGGCCAGCACCGGCGCCTTTACACCCTGGCTGTTGATCACACCGGCAACATCATAAGGCTTGAGGGTGCGGCCTTCGATTCGCCCACGCAGGCGCTTGCCCTTGAGCTCCGGGTAGACGCTGTCGAGCGCGACCACGACCAGATCTTCCGGCACGCCGTAGACCGGGATGGTGTGAGCCTTGGTCTGCGCGAGGCTGCCGGGGTAGACAGGCTCGTAGTATCCGGTGATCAAGCCGTTGGGCGTGCCATTGGCTGAGCGCAGGCCGTAGACGTCCAGGTGTTGTTGAAGGAAGCCGCGGATGGCCTGGGGCGTTTGTGCCACGCCGGCCGCTGCGCTGCAGGTGGGCGCCCAAGTGGCATCGGTCTTGAGCCGGTCGCAGGCACTGCGCCAGGAGGCGAAGCCCGCCAGCAGGTCGCTGTCGGAAACAGCAGGCAGTGCGTCCCAGCTTGCGCTTGCGTAGGTGGCCACGGCGTGAGTGTGCGGTTTATCACCATTGCCGCCGTTGCAGCCGGCCAGCAGCGCAACCAGAGGCAGGCTCCAGCACAGGGTGCGGCGCCACTGTTTGAAAGGGGTGTTCATGCTGTCATTTCCTGGGTGGTTGCCGCAGCCTATGTTGGCGTTGGCAACCCTTATCAATAATGTGGCTATTGGTCTTTGTCGAAGACGCGAGGATACTGGCCGCCGTTTTTCCGTGACCTGAAGCCATCATGACTCTCAAAAGATTTTCCGTTGTATTGCTGGCCTGCCTGTCCCTGTCCGCGTGTGGTGGGGTCGATCCGAATTCTCCGCTGGGTCAGCGTAAAGCTATTTTCAAACAAATGCTCAAGACCAGCGAAGACATGGGCGGCATGTTGCGCGGGCGCCTGCCGTTCGACGGGCAGAAATTTGCCGATGGAGCGGTCAAGCTCGACAGCCTTTCCCATGAACCATGGAAGCATTTTCCACAGGTCAGGGAAGAGGATCAAACCAGTGCCAAGGCGGACGTCTGGCAGAAGCAGGCGCGGTTCCAGGAGCTTGCACGTTCGTTGGAGGCGGCCACCGCCGAGCTGGTTGTCGCCACCCGCAGCCAGCCCCTGCAGGCGCCAGCCCTGACTGCACCGATGCAGAAGGTCGAGGACAGCTGCAAGGCGTGTCATACCGAGTTTCGCGATCATTAATGCTCAGCTCTCGTAGCAGCTGCCGACAGGCTGCGTCAGTGCGCGGTTTGGGAGGCCGCTGACGCAGCCTTGCGGCAGCTGCTACAGGTACGCGGCTTACTTATCCAGCTCGTCGAGCGCTTCCTGCAACTCCTTGCGTGATTCGGCCAGCTTATCCTTGCGTTTGTTGATTTTTTCCGCATCGCCTTGCTTCATGGCCTTGTCCAGATCGGTCTGGCGTTGGTTGACCTCATGCCGGGCCTCGAGGACTTTGTTCTCGCGTTCCTTTTTCAGCGAGGCGTCCGTGCAGTTGGCTTCGACTTCACTCAGGGCCTTTTCCAGGCCTGCAAGTTGATCGCTGTTGCCATGAGCCTTGGCCTGTTCGATCTGTTCGCTGATAGCCTGGCGCTTGGCGGCGCAACCGGTGAGGCCTGGTTCGTCTTCAGCAGCTTGCAGTGGCGTTGAGAGTAAACCGCAGACAGCAGCAACCAAGGCCAGGCAAGAAGGGAATTTCATAAGGGCTCCATAAACAAGCGGGTTCGCCACTTGTGGTTGTTCAGTCAGACCCATTGGCATCGAACCGGGTTCCATGCCCTGAATCCTGCCGTGAACCAGACAAATTAGAAACCCTCGATTTTAGCTGCGCTCAATTTTTCCCTCAGTGCGGTGACCTGAGGGTGCTGAAAAAACGCACTTATTTGTGCAGCACGGCCGGCACCAATTCCGGATTCAGCCTGCCACTGCACCTCGCTACGTGCCGCCAGGGCGGGCCACGTGTCTTCTGATTCAAGGTGTTTCGGGGCGGGCATACCCAAGGCGGCAAGCCAGGTTCGAAATGGGCGCTCTGTAGCCGAGCGCAGGCTTTCGAGCAGTTTTGCGCGGCTACGCTCACCCAGGCCGGGAATATCGGCCAGGTCTTCTTCTTGCCAGTCCAGCCAATCGAGCAACCCATTGAGGCGGCCCTGGTCGATCAGCTTCATCCAGGTGCCAGGCCCAATCCCGGAAAGGGCCAGCCCCTGTTTACCGCTGAGCCAAATCAACCGTGCCAGGAACTGCTGCTCACAGCCGGGAATGGGTTGCCAACAACTCAATGGGTGGTAGGCAGTATCATCGGGCGGATTGACCGGGGCTCGATATGCACTGCGCAAGACTACGTCATCCAGGCGAGCGATGGTCAGGCCTGCAAGGCTGATCGCCACTTGATCACCGGGACGGATATCGAGTGTTTTCCAGCGTTGCAGTGAGCCGACGCTGACGTGCTTGATCAGGCGATCGTCCAGTTGCACCGGCTCAAGTGTCAGCACCGGGGTGATACGGCCGCTGCGGCCGATAGTGAACGTGACTTGGCGCACCTCGGCCAGCGCCTGTGCCAATGGATATTTCCAGGCTGTAATCCAATAGGGCGCCTTGGCTTGCCAGCGATCAGCGGCAGGACGCTGGCTCTGGCGCAAGACTACGCCGTCACTGGCAAAGGGCAGTGGCGAGCGGTACCAGTGTTCGCGCCAGTGCGCGGCCTGTTCAACGTTTTCGATTTGTACGCTGTAGCGAGAGGGTGCGGCAAAGCCTAGCGTTGCCAGTTCGGTAAGCCGTTCGGCCTGGGTGGCCGGGCCCTGGGGCCAATCCCAGGCAAACAGATCGATCTCGGCGCCCTCGGCCGCGCTGAGCTTGTGGCGGGACAGGTAGCCGGCCACTTTGCTGCGCGCATTGAGGCTGCCGGCATCGGCTTGCACGTGGTTGTTCAGGTGCCAGTAGAGTTCACCTTGCAGCACCAGGTCCTCAGGCCCTGGCAACTCTTTGACCAGGCGGCTGAGCACAGGGATGTGCCGGCTCCAGTCATGGCCCTTGGTGCCATCGCCGCGGCTGATCAATTGCGTCAGTCGGCCCTGGCGATACACCAGGGTCACCGCCACCCCATCGACCTTGGGTTGAATCCACATATCGTTGCGCCCGTGCATCCAGGCTTCGACGGCCTTGGCATCAGCCAGTTTGTTCAAGCCGGTATGCGGTACCGGGTGCTTCAACGGACCGCCGGCAGTTTTTAGCGGGTCGTCGTTTTCATTGCCAGAGTGGGCGAAGCATTGGCGCAAGTGTTGCAGCCGGGCGCGGCTCTGGTCATAGAGTTCGTCGGCAACCAGAGATACGCCTTGGCGATGGTAGTGATCGTCCCATTCGGCGATGCGTTGCGTCAGGGCGTCGACCTCTGCATCGGCTGTTCCGGATGGCCAGTCGGGGCAGGGTGTGGCATGCGCCTGGAGCGGGCTAAGGCAGATCAGCGTGATACAGAGAGTTTTCAGCATGGGAAGCATGGCGGGCATCCTTGCTCGACAATGAGGAACCCAAAGCCTAGGAACAAAACAGCCAGGCCGTCCGTGAAGCGTTTAAGCAGATATGTCAGAACAAAAAAAGCCCCGGCCGGTTACCCGGTCGGGGCTTGTCATTGCCGGGCTGATTACAGGCCAGCAGCAGCGCGCAGTGCGTCGGCGCGGTCGGTACGTTCCCAGGTGAACGTGGTGAAGGTGTCGTCGCCGACAGTCTTGCTTGCCGGGGTGCGACCGAAGTGGCCGTAGGCGGCGGTTTCCTGGTACATCGGGTGCAGCAGGTCGAGCATCTTGGTGATGGCGTATGGACGCAGGTCGAACACTTCGCGGACCAGTTTGACAATCTTGTCATCGCTGATCTTGCCGGTGCCGAAGGTGTTCAGCGAGATCGAAGTCGGTTGCGCCACGCCGATGGCGTAGGACACTTGAATCTCGCAACGCTCGGCCAGGCCAGCGGCGACGATGTTCTTGGCCACGTAACGACCGGCATAGGCGGCGGAACGGTCAACCTTGGACGGGTCCTTGCCAGAGAATGCACCGCCACCGTGACGCGCCATGCCGCCGTAGCTGTCGACGATGATCTTGCGGCCGGTCAGGCCGCAGTCGCCCACCGGGCCGCCAATGATGAACTGGCCGGTCGGGTTGATGTGGAACTGGGTGTCCTTGGACAGCAGTTCGGCAGGCAGTACATGCTTGACGATCAGTTCCATCACGCCTTCACGCAGGTCCTTGTAGGACACGTCAGGGTTGTGTTGAGTCGACAGGACGACAGCATCGATGCCGACAACCTTGCCGTTTTCGTAGCGGCAGGTGACCTGGGACTTGGCATCCGGACGCAGCCAAGGCAGCAGGCCGGATTTACGGGCTTCGGCCTGGCGCTGTACCAGTTGATGGGAGAAGGTGATCGGGGCTGGCATCAGCACATCGGTTTCGTTGCTGGCATAGCCGAACATCAGGCCCTGGTCGCCGGCACCCTGGTCTTCAGGCTTGGCACGGTCGACACCCTGGTTGATGTCTGGGGATTGCTTGCCGATGATGTTCATCACGCCACAGGTCGCGCCGTCGAAACCGACGTCGGAGCTGGTGTAGCCGATGTTGGTGATGACGTCGCGAACGATCTGTTCCAGGTCGACCCAGGCCGAAGTGGTTACTTCGCCGGCGATGATGGCAACGCCCGTTTTCACCAGGGTTTCGCACGCCACGCGGGCGAACTTGTCTTCAGCAATGATGGCGTCCAGCACTGCATCGGAAATCTGGTCGGCGATTTTGTCCGGATGCCCTTCAGACACGGACTCGGAGGTGAAAAGGGAGTATTCGCTCATCTCGATGTTTTCCTGAAATTACCGATGGTGAGTGTCGCCAGCCGGTCGCTGAAAATGGCGGACCTGGATCTGGAAACCATTACGTAAGCCTACATAGAGGCTTTCCCCGGGAACGAGTCCCGCAGCGGTGGCCCAACGGGCCAAATCGTCCTGTTCAAACCCCAACCACAGATCACCGCAGGCCTCCCTGGCCCAACTCTGGTTGTGGCTACATAACTCTGTCACGAGCAGGCTACCGCCCGGTTGCAGCAAGTCGGCCATGTGCTTGAGCGCTTCGGCCGGCGCGGCGAAATGGTGCAGCACCATGTTCAGTACAACGCAATCGGCCTTGAGGCTCACGCCATTCAATGCATCGGCCAGTTGCAGGCTGACGTTAGCCAGCGTTTCACGTTCGCAGACCTGGCGCGCCAGTTCGAGCATCGCCGGGCTGTTGTCCAGCGCCGTGACCTCGGTGAAGCGGCGCGCCAGTTCCGGCAAAAATTCACCGTCGCCGGGGCCGACTTCAATGGCCGTCGCGCCGTCTCTGAAACTCAGCTTGTCGAGCAGCGCCACCACGCTTTCGCGGTATTGCGGCAGGCCGGCGATCAAGTCTTGCTGGGCACGAAACTTCTCCGCTACCCGTGAGAAAAAGTCCTGGCTGGCCGCCGCTCGTTGTCCATGGACCTGAGCGATCCGCGACTGCACATCGGCCGGCAACGTCAGGTTGTCCACTTCTTCGAGCAAGGCGGCGTGCAGCTTGCCGCCCAGCAGGTCGGTGTGGGGCAGGGCGCGACGGTAGAAAATCGCGTTGCCTTCACGGCGGGTCGCCACCAGGTCGGCCTGGGCCAGGACCTTGAGGTGGTGGCTCATGCCGGACTGACCGATACCGAAGATCTGCGCCAGTTCCAGTACGCCAAACGAATCGTTGGCCAGCGCGCGCAATACATTCAGCCGCAGAGGATCACCGCCGGCCTTGCACAGGGCCGCCAGCTCATCGCAATCGTCATGTTGAATGGAAGGCACGCGTAAATTCATAAGGCCAGCAGTCTAGTGACGCTCAGAAATCACCGCAAGGGCAATATCAAAAAGTTTTGATATTGGTCGATAGATGGCACTTCCAGACGTTAGGTTCAGTCAACAAACGAACTGCAGAAAGGTTTCATCAGTCGAAACCGCTGTTAACAATTGGAAAAACGCCTCCAGATGACTATCTGTCATTGCCCCGAGGCGGGTGGGTGAGGGAAAATGCTCGCCTTTTTTCCGTTTCGTTTTATTCACTCTCGATTCAATATCCGCAGGAGAACAGCGATGCCCAGCCGTCGTGAGCGTGCCAACGCCATTCGTGCCCTCAGCATGGATGCCGTGCAAAAAGCCAACAGCGGCCATCCCGGTGCCCCTATGGGTATGGCGGATATCGCCGAAGTACTTTGGCGTGACTACCTCAAGCACAACCCGAGCAACCCGGCTTTCGCGGACCGTGACCGTTTCATCCTGTCCAACGGCCATGGCTCGATGTTGATCTACTCGTTGCTGCACCTGACCGGCTACGACCTGTCGATCGACGACCTGAAAAACTTCCGTCAGCTGCACAGCCGCACGCCAGGCCACCCTGAATACGGCTACACCCCGGGTGTAGAAACCACCACCGGCCCGTTGGGCCAGGGGCTGGCCAACGCCGTGGGTTTTGCTCTGGCAGAAAAAGTATTGGCTGCCCAGTTCAACCGTGAAGGCCACAACATCGTCGACCACCACACCTATGTGTTTTTGGGTGATGGCTGCATGATGGAAGGTATTTCCCATGAAGTCGCTTCCCTGGCCGGTACCCTGGGCCTGGGCAAACTGATCGCGTTCTACGATGACAACGGCATCTCTATCGACGGTGAAGTCGAAGGCTGGTTCACCGATGACACGCCCAAGCGCTTCGAAGCCTACAACTGGCAGGTGATCCGCAATGTCGACGGCCATGACGCCGACGAGATCAAGACCGCCATCGAAACCGCACGCAAGAGCGCACAGCCGACTCTGATCTGCTGCAAGACCATCATCGGTTTCGGTTCGCCGAACAAACAAGGCAAGGAAGACTGCCACGGTGCCCCGCTGGGTAACGATGAAATCGCCCTGGCCCGCAAGGAATTGAACTGGAACCACGGCCCATTCGAAGTACCGGCCGACATCTACGCCGAGTGGGACGCCAAGGAAGCTGGTGCTGCCGCCGAAGCCGAGTGGGATCAGCGCTTCGCTGCCTATTCCGCTGCCTATCCTGAACTGGCCAATGAACTGGTCCGTCGCCTGAGCGGTGAACTGCCGGCCGACTTCTCCGAAAAAGCCGAGGCTTATATCGCTGAAGTCGCAGCCAAGGGCGAAACCATCGCCAGCCGTAAAGCCAGCCAGAATGCCCTGAACGCATTCGGCCCGCTGCTGCCGGAATTCCTCGGCGGTTCGGCTGACCTGGCCGGTTCCAACCTGACCCTGTGGAAAGGCTGCAAGGGTGTCAGCGCGCAAGACGCCAGCGGCAACTACATGTTCTATGGCGTGCGTGAGTTCGGCATGAGCGCAATCATGAACGGCGTGGCCCTGCACGGTGGTTTCGTACCGTATGGCGCAACCTTCCTGATTTTCATGGAATACGCCCGCAACGCAGTGCGCATGTCTGCACTGATGAAAAAGCGCGTGCTGTATGTATTCACCCACGACTCCATCGGCCTGGGCGAAGACGGCCCGACTCACCAGCCGATCGAGCAATTGGCCAGCCTGCGCTGCACGCCGAACCTCGACACCTGGCGCCCAGCCGACGCGGTCGAATCGGCCGTGGCCTGGAAATACGCCGTTGAACGCAATGACGGCCCGTCTGCCCTGGTCTTCTCGCGTCAGAACCTGCCGCACCAGAGCCGCAACGCCTTGCAAGTCAGCGACATCAGCCGCGGTGGTTACGTGCTCAAGGACTGCGCTGGCGAGCCTGAGCTGATTCTGATCGCCACAGGTTCCGAAGTGGGCCTGGCCGTGCAGGCATTCGACAAGCTGACCGAGCAAGGCCGCAAGGTGCGCGTGGTTTCGATGCCATGCACCACCGTGTTCGATGCCCAGGACGCCGCTTACAAGCAGTCGGTATTGCCGCTGCAGGTTGGCGCGCGTATCGCCATCGAAGCCGCTCATGCCGACTACTGGTACAAGTACGTCGGCCTGGAAGGCCGCGTCATCGGCATGACCACCTTCGGCGAGTCGGCACCTGCGCCGGCCCTGTTCGAAGAGTTCGGCTTTACCCTGGAGAATATCCTGGGTACGGCTGAAGAGCTGCTGGAAGACTAAGAACCAATGCGCGGTGCCCATCACCGCGCGCTCCATGTAGGAGCGGGCTTGCCCGCGATCGGCTGCCAAGCAGCCGCAAAAATCTCAAATCGCGTTTCTGCCAATGAAATGTGATTGCCGGGTTTACGACCGCTTTGCGGTCGATCGCGGGCAAGCCCGCTCCTACAGAGGGTTCTGCATCGTTCGCGTTTACGATTAATCGAGAACTCCATGCCTCAATCGCGTCCCTACAAAGTTGCACTCAACGGCTACGGCCGTATTGGCCGTTGCGTCTTGCGAGCGTTGTTCGAGCGAGGGGCGAAGGCGGGTTTCGAAATCGTCGCGATCAACGATCTGGCCGATATGGCCAGCATCGAATACCTGACACGCTTCGACTCCACCCACGGGCGCTTCCCTGGTGAAGTTAAAGTCGAAGGCGATTGTCTGCATATCAATGGCGACTGCGTGAAAGTACTGCGCAGCGCTACGCCGGAAGGCATCGATTGGGCGGCTCTGGGCGTCGATCTGGTGCTGGAGTGTTCGGGTGCCTATCACACCCGCGCAGATGGCCAGCGTTTCCTCGATGCGGGAGCACCACGGGTGCTGTTCTCGCAGCCGATGGCCAGTGAGGCGGATGTCGATGCCACGGTTGTCTTCGGTATCAATCAGCATTGCCTGACCGGCGAAGAGCGCTTGGTGTCCAACGCCTCCTGTACCACCAACTGCGGCGTGCCGCTGTTGCGCTTGCTCGACCAGGCATTTGGCCTGGAATACGTTTCGATCACGACCATTCACTCGGCAATGAACGACCAGCCGGTGATCGACGCCTATCACCATGAAGACTTGCGCCGTACCCGGTCAGCCTTTCAGTCAGTGATTCCGGTGTCCACCGGTCTTGCCCGTGGCATCGAACGGCTGCTCCCGGAACTTGCCGGGCGAATTCAGGCCAAAGCAGTACGCGTGCCGACCGTCAACGTGTCGTGCCTGGACATAACCCTGCAGACCGCTCGCGATACCGATGCGACCGAGGTCAACCGGGTCCTGCGCGAGGCCGCCGCGAGTGGTCCGCTCAAGGGCTTGCTGGCCTACACTGAACTGCCGCACGCCAGTTGTGATTTCA
>CAYVPI010000145.1:0-13615 GCA_964453495.1 uncultured Pseudomonas sp.
ATGACCGGGGCGATGCGGCTGTCGTCGGCGCGGGTCCAGTAGTCGCCGATGTCTTCGAAATCCCATACCGGGCGGGTCTGGCCGCTCATGAAGGCAATCAGCTTGCCCATGTCCAGGCCGCTGCCACCGCCGAAGGCGACTACACCATCGTGGTTACCGGCAAGCCAGGCCGCCAGCCCACCCGCCAGGTTGGCTTCAATCGGGTTGGGCTTGAGGTCGCAAAACAGCTCGGCAGCCAGGCCTGCATCGCGCATGGCCTTGAGTGCATCAGTGGTGATCGCTGCCCGGGCCAGGCCGCTGTCGGTGACCAGCAATGGCCGCGCGATACCCTGGCTGCGGCAGGTATCGGCCAACTCGGCAATGCGGCCGACACCGAAGCGGATGCTGGTGGGGTAGTTCCAGTTTCCCGTCAGGCTCATGCTCTAGACCTCATGGCGCAGGTGGAAGGACTTGGCGCGTGTCAGGTGTTCGTAGCCCAGGCTCGATAAGGTTATCCCGCGCCCACTGTGTTTCACGCCCGTCCAGGCCAGGGCCGGGTCCAGGTAATCACAGCGGTTCATGAACAGGGTGCCGGTAGCGATCGCATCGCCCAGGCGTTCGGCAGCTTCCAGGTCCTGGGTCCAGATCGAGGCGCTGAGGCCGAACTCGCTGTCGTTCATCAAGGCGATGGCTTCGTCGTCGCCGCTGACCGGCATGATGCCCACCACCGGGCCGAAACTTTCCTGGCGCATCACGGCCATTTCATGGGTCACGTCGACCAGCACCTGGGGGGCGAGGTAGGCACTGCCTGGCGTATTGGCTGCGAACGCCTTGGTATCGATCAAGGCCCTGGCGCCGTGCACCATGGCGTCGGCGATCTGCCCGCGCACAACTTCGGCTGCATCGGGCGAAACCAGCGGGCCGAGGGTGGTGGCCTCATCCAATGGATTGCCCAGCACGTACTGGCGGGTGAGGTCGACAAATCGTTCGACGAATTGCGGGTAGAGCTTCCTGTCCACGTAAATGCGTTCGATGGCGCAGCAACTCTGCCCGGAGTTGAAGAAGCTACCGTCAACCAGGTTTTCCACCGCATGGTCCAGATTGGCGTCGGCGCGCACGTACCCCGGGTCCTTGCCGCCCAGCTCCAGGCCCATGCCGAGGAAACGCCCCATGGCGGCAGCTTCCATGACGGTGCCGGCCTGGACGGAACCGGTGAAGTTCACTTGCTGTACACGCCCTGACGAAATGATGGCGGTGGTCTGCCGATGATCGAGCAGCAGGTTGTGGAACAGCCCCTCGGGCAAGTTGGCCCGGCGCATCGCCTCGGCAAAGCGCTCGCCGACCAGCAGGGTTTGCGTGGCATGCTTGAGGATGACGCTGTTGCCCGCCATCAACGCCGGAATGATGGTATTCACCGCCGTCAGGTAGGGATAGTTCCAGGGCGCGACCACCAGCACCGTGCCCACCGGCTCGCGCTTGATCAGGCGGCGAAAGCCTGCGATCGGCTCAGGCGCAAGCGGCGCCAGGGCTTGGGGGGCGATGGCGATCATGTAGCGGGCACGCTCTTCGAACCCGCGCAACTCGCCAGCGCCATAACGCACGGGCCGGCCCATTTGCCAGGCCAGCTCCGGTACGATATCGGCCTGCATGGCCAGCATCGCGTCCACCACGGCGCTGCATACGGCGGCGCGTTCACTCACTGGCCTGCGTTTCCACTCGGCCTGTGCGTTGGCCGCTGCGGTCAGTGCTTGCTCGATTCGGTTGGCATCGGCATAGGAACGTTCAGCGTAGACCCGGCCATCAACCGGTGAAATCAGTTTGATGCTCGTCGTCATGGCACCCCCCTTAATAGCGCTCGAAGCCGCGCCGCAATTCCCAGTCGGTTATCCGCCGGTCGTACTCCAGCTGTTCCCATTGGGCTGTGTGCACATAGTGGTCGATCACTTCATCGCCGAAGGCTTCGCGCAACATGCTTGATGCCTTGAGCGCGGCGCTGGCATCGCGCAAGGTCTTGGACACTTCGGGCAGGTGTTCATCCTGGTAGGCGTCGCCCTCGAAGGGCGGCGTCAGGCTGAGCTTCTCGTCGATGCCGGCCAGGCCCGCGGCGATCAGCGCAGCGAAGGCCAGGTAAGGGTTGAGGTCGGCGCCGCCGATGCGGCATTCGATGCGGATCGCCTTGCTGCCTTCAGCGCACAGGCGAAAACCGGCGGTACGGTTGTCACGGCTCCAGACCGCCCGCGTGGGGGCGAAGGTGCCGGCCTGAAAGCGCTTGTACGAATTGATGTAGGGGGCGAGAAAGCAAGTGATGTCATTGGCATACTTGAGCTGCCCGGCGACCCAGGCGCGCATCAGCTTGGACATGCCGTACTCGGCCTTGGCGTCGAAGAACAGCGGCTTCTTGCCGTTCTTGTCCCACAGGGAATTGTGGATATGGCTGCTGGAGCCGGCATAGTCGTAACGCCACTTGGCCATGAAGGTGATCGCCTTGCCCTGTAGTTGCGCGATCTCCTTGCAGGCATGCTTGATGATGACGTGGTGGTCGGCCATGGTCAGCGCGTCGGCGTAGCGGATGTTGATCTCTTCCTGTCCGGGGCCCCATTCGCCCTTGGAGTTCTCTACGGGTATGCCCGACGCCTGCAGGTGCTTGCGGATCGCTCGCAGTACCGGTTCCTCGCGGGTGGTCTGGAGGATGTTGTAGTCCTCGATGTAATGACCGGAAGTCTTGGGCTGGTAGTAATTGCGCTTGTGGATGGCCTCGTAGCTTTCATCGAACAGGTAGAACTCCAGCTCCGAGGCGAACATGCCGGTGTAGCCACGCTCGCGCAGGCGCTCGATCTGCTTTTTCAGGATGGCCCGTGGGCTGTGGGGCAGGTCGCGGCGGTGGTGATGGTCGAGCACATCGCACAGCACCAGCGCGGTGCCTTCGAGCCAGGGCACGCGACGCAGGGTGCGCATGTCCGGCTTGAGAACGAAGTCGCCATAGCCTTTACTCCAACTGGCAGCGGCGTATCCGGGTACCGGTTCCATGTCGATATCGTCGGCCAGCAGGTAGTTGCAGCAGTGGGTTTCTTCATGGCCGCTGTCGATGAAGAACTCCACCTGGAAGCGCTTGCCGACCAGGCGGCCCTGCATGTCGACCATGCAGGCCAGCACCGTATCGATCTCGCCGGCAGTGGCAGCACGCTTGAGTTGTTCGAAGGTCAGAAGAGGCTCGGTCATCACGTCAATCCTGCGTGAATGGTTTTTTGTGATCCAGGCGCTCTCCAGAAAACCCGTGACACTCCAGCCCAGAGGTGGCCTTGTGCCAAAAGCTTAGACCAAGCTGGGCGGGGCGATGAAATGCCATGAGGTGCCGGGGCTGCTTGAACATCGGGCCCTGTGCAAGGTCGCAAGCACATGGGTCAGGTGGCAAAAAATCAGAAGGAGTACATATGTACTCTTCACGTCAATTGGGAGACCGCCATGGACATCCCGCTGGATGAAAGCCCCACCGAACGCCGCAATCGCCTGGTGGGCAAGGCCGTGGGCTTGAATGCCGACCAGGTCGAACGATGGGTGACCTCGATCGAGGAAGACGGCAGCGGCATGGGTTATGTGGTGCAGTTTTCCCGGCAGACCCCGACCGACTTGCTGGCCCGGGTGGAGGGACTGGGCAGTGACTTGACGATCAATATCGGCCCGATTGACTGACCGCAGCTCAAACGTGCCCGTATCCGTCTGAACTCCCGCGCCCACAATGGCCTCTACTGCCTAGACGAGGAGGGCGAGCGGCCATGGGCAAGTCTTTGCAGGCGTACAAGAGCAAGCGAGATTTCCAGGCAACACCCGAGCCGTCGGGGGATCGGCGTGCAGGGCAGGGCAGCCGTGCCCGGGCGGCCCATGCCTTGCGCTATTGCATCCAGAAGCACGACGCCACGCACCTGCACTACGACTTTCGCTTGGAACTGGACGGCGCTTTGAAAAGCTGGGCGGTGCCCAAGGGGCCTAGCCTGGACCCGAGCGTGCGACGCCTTGCCATCCACGTGGAAGACCACCCCCTGGACTATGCGGATTTCGAAGGCCATATTCCCGAGGGGCATTATGGCGCGGGCGATGTGATCGTCTGGGACCGGGGCACCTGGTTACCGATTGGCGAACCGCAAGAGGCCTACCGCAAGGGCAAGCTCAAGTTCGAGCTGCAAGGCGAGAAGCTCGCAGGGCTCTGGAACCTGGTGCGCACTCACCTGGAAGGCAAGAAAGAGCAGTGGTTTCTGATCAAGCACCGCGACGACGCGGCCAAGCCTGCAGAGGAATACGACATCGTCGCGGCGCAGCCCGATAGCGTGCTCAGTGAGCGTACGATCGTTCCCAAGGCCTGGGGCAAAACCAGCGCTAAAAGTAAAAGTGCCAAGGCTGCTGCGTCCGAGCCAGCCAAACCAAGCGCAGCACAGCGCCGCAACAGCAAGGTGACGTTGACTGGCGCCAAGGCAGCAGCCCTGCCTGAACAGATTGCACCAGAGCTTGCGACCCTGGTCGAGTCCGCACCCGCGGGTGACTGGCGTTACGAAATCAAGTTCGATGGCTACCGCCTGGTGGCCTGTATCGACAAGGGCAAGGTCCGGCTGTTCACCCGCAACGGCCACGATTGGACGGCCAAACTGCCGAGCCAGGCCCAGGCCCTGGGTAAACTCGTGGTAGAAACGGCATGGCTCGATGGCGAAGTGATCGTGGCCAACGAAGCGGGGGTGCCGGACTTCCAGGCCCTGCAAAATGCCTTTGATCAAGGTAGTGATCGCACCATCCTTTATTACCTGTTCGACCTGATGTACCTCAACGGCATGGACTTGCGCAGTGTCCCGGTCGAGCAGCGCCGGGCAGCGCTGTCGGCATTGCTGGCCGGCGGCGACGACAGTGTGCTGCGCTTTTCCGAGGACTTTGACGAAACCCCGCAGACCTTGCTCAACACCGCCTGCCAGATGCAGATGGAAGGCTTGATCGGCAAGCGCGTCGGCAGCAGCTATGTGTCACGGCGCAGTGCCGACTGGATCAAACTCAAGTGCCAACTGCGTCAGGAGTTTGTTGTCGTCGGCTACAGCGAGCCCAAGGGCTCGCGCAGTGCGTTCGGTGCCTTGCTACTGGGCCTGCACGACCAGGACAGTGGTGAACTGCGCTACGCCGGCAAGGTGGGTACCGGATTCAATGAAAGCACCCTGGCGAGCATCTTCAAACAACTGGGCCCCCTGGAGGTCAAAACCCCGGCCGTGGCCAACCCGCCCAAGGGCGCCGATGCCAGGGGCGTACATTGGCTCAAGCCGCAGCTGCTGGCTGAAGTCGCCTATGCGCAAATGACCCAGGATGGCCTGGTCAGGCATTCGGTATTTCACGGCTTGCGTAGTGACAAACCGGCCTTAGGCATTACCCAGGAGCGTCCAGTAGCCAACAAGGTCAAGGCGGGAGGCAAGACCATGAAAGATAACGCCGGCCAGGTGCGCATTACCCATCCCGAGCGCATCATCGATGCCAGCAGCGGTGCCAGTAAAATGGACCTGGCCCAGTATTACGGCCGTGTCGCCGAATGGATATTGCCGCATCTTAGAGAGCGCCCCGTGGCCCTGGTGCGGGCACCCGAAGGCATCGGCGGCGAGCTGTTCTTCCAGAAAAATGCCGAAAGGCTGGCGATTCCCGATATCACCACCCTGGACAAGGAACTGACCGGGCAGCCGGTGATGATCATCAACAGCATCGAAGCACTGGTCGGGGCGGTGCAGATGAGCACCATCGAACTGCACACCTGGAACGCCACGCAAAAGGATCTCGACCGCCCCGACCGCTTCATCCTCGACCTCGACCCGGACCCGGCACTGCCCTGGAAAAGCATGGTCGAAGCAACTCAGCTGACGCTGACCCTACTGGATGAACTGGGCCTCAGATCCTTTCTCAAAACCAGCGGTGGCAAGGGCATCCATATCGTCGTGCCGTTGCTGCGCAAGCACGGCTGGGATGAGGTCAAGGCGTTCAGCCATGCCATTGTCAAACACATGGCCACGCTGATGCCCGAGCGCATTTCAGCTGTTTCGGGGCCCAAGAATCGAATAGGTCGGATTTTCATCGATTACCTGCGCAACAGCCAGGGCGCCACCACCATCTGCGCCTTTGCCGCGCGGGCGCGCGAAGGGCTGCCGGTTTCGGTGCCCATCCATCGTGAGGAACTGCTCGAAATCAAGGGCGCCAATCAGTGGAACATCCATACGGTGTTCGAACGGCTGGCCGAGCTGGGCGAGGATCCGTGGGCGGCGTACGGGAAAACCCGGCAAAGCATCACCGTGGATATGCGCAAACGCTTGGGGATCGGTAAGGCGCGATGAGAGGGTGCTCGCATGTATTGACAATGGCGGCATATGCCGATTTCTCAAAAGGTGCCTCCATGCTTGCTGAAGTGTTGCGCGAACCTGCCTACGGTGCGTATCGGGCTCGGCTGCAGGCGCTCCTGGACATCCCTGCCGACGCCACCCCCCTGCAGATACACAACATCATCCACAGCGGTTTCGCTGCCGATCGATGGATGCAACTGTGCGAGCGAGGTGAGGTGACGCCACTGGATCGGGACCAGATCATTCCCCTCAAGACCTTGAAAACCCGTATCGCCAAGGCGCAAAAACTGACCGTGGACGAGAGTGACCGCCTGTTCCGTGCAGGCCACATCATTGCCGTGGCCGCGGCACTGTTTGGCAATGACGACAAAGCCAAGCGTTGGCTGGCCACGCCCAAGGATCGCTTTTGTGGTTGCAGTCCCATGGCCATGCTGTCGACCATCGAGGGGACCCGCCAAGTCGAGGAGATGTTGATCCAACTGGTCGAAGGGTTTGCCTTTTGATCTTCTGGCGCATCAGCGCATTTGCAGATCTATCAGGCAGGGGGGGGGTCTCGCCAACGGTCGTTGGCACACGGCAGACAGGCCTGTGGTCTACCTGGCCGCTACACCGGCAGGCGCCATGCTGGAAATACTCGTGCACCTGGAAGTTGACCAGGAGAATTTTCCGGAAACGCTGCAATTGCTCAGGGTTGAAGTGCCCGACACTGCCAGCATGATGCCGGCACCTGCGCTCAAGTCGGGCTGGGAGGCTGATACACGCTGTAGCAAAGACCTGGGTGACACCTTCCTCAAAAATGGCGTGGCACTGCTCATGCCGATTCCCAGTGCGATCATGCCGCACACGATGAAATACCTGTTCAACCCCATGCACATCGAGTCGACCCAGGCGGTGCTCACCAGTGAGGTGTTCCGCCTGGACAGCCGGTTACTCAGGAAATGTTGAGCTCAAAAGCGACTGGTGCGCCACTGCGACAGCCTGGCGGCAGCTTGCTACGCAATTGGGCCAGGCCACGTACTAGTCAGCTGCCGTGAGGCTGCGTCCCGCTCGGAGTCGCGCACGACCAAAGCGGGCGTAAACAAGACAGTTGCTGCTACGAGAACGTGGCTCACCGCAATTCTTAGCTTCTGCCGCCAGGCTGCGTCCGCTTATCAGAAGCTGTACATCATCCCCACCGCAAAGCTCTTGATGCTGGTGTCGTAGAAGTCGATGTTGCTGTCTTGCTCGCCATAGTTGACTGCCGTGCGCAATCTCCAGTCCTTGAGGCCGAACGGCTCCTTGAGGGTAGCGGCCAGCGACACGCCATAGCGGTCGACGTCTTCTGTCTTGCCATAGATCGGGTTGGTGTCGTCGCTTTCCAACTTGCCGGCCAGCACGTTGGCCACCAATTCCCAGTTCTGCAGGCCAAGGTAGGCATAGTTGAGCTGGAACTGGTAGCCGTCCTGGGACATGGCATCACCGTCCAGGTCATGGTTTACATAGCTTAAGGTCGGAATCAGGATGTGATCGTGCGAAGGGCTCCAGCGGTAGCTGACATCCAGTTGCTTGAGGTCGCCCTCACGGTTGAGCAGGTCCTGTTGCGCCCCGCTCAGGCCCAGGAAGGTGCCGCTGCGTTCGTCATCCAGTTCGATCTTGCGCTGGGTGTAGGTGACGTCGAAGTCCGACTCCAGGATGTGCTCCCAGCCCAGGCGAACGCCACTGCTTTTTTGGTCGGTTTCGTCCCGGTCGAAGCCGACCACATAGGGGTCTTCCCAGACTTCGGTGGGGGTGGAGGCAAGCAGGCTGGCGCGCAGGTTGCCCAGGCTGCCGACGCCTTGACGCACACCGATGCCGAAGGTGCTGTCCTGGGTCAGGAAATCTTCCAGTTCGGTGCCACCGAAGATCTGCGTACGGCTATCGGCAAAGGTATAGGACAAGCCGAAGTCCACCAGCACCCGTGAGTAATCCTTGTTGTCGGGGGAGCTGGTCAGTGAATCGATGGATTCATCGCTGACTTCGGTGCCGGCAACCTTGGCCAGGGTGTTGCTTTCCAGCGAGTTGGCGCTGGCGCCGAAGAATACGAAACCGGAGAACCCTTCCTCCTTGGGGATCTTGTCATAGGCTTGGGCGGACAACGCGAGCGTCGAACCCAACACAGAGAAAAGCAGCTTGCGCATGGTAATGCTCCTGAAAGAGTCCCCCGGACCCGAAATACGGTCGAAAAAATGCAGCCCGCCGCAGACAGAGTCTGCGCAGCGTTTGCATGATTAAAGCTGCGAATTGTTGGCTGGCAAGTCAATCGGGCAAATTTGCGATAAGTGTTATGAACAAAGCGCCCTAAATTTCGTGGGTTGAGTCACGTCATCCAGTACATCAGTCCACTATTAACCAAGTGCCCCCATGTCCGCTCTCAATGACCTGAGTT
Source organism: uncultured Pseudomonas sp. (assembly GCA_964453495.1). Classification (GTDB taxonomy): domain Bacteria; phylum Pseudomonadota; class Gammaproteobacteria; order Pseudomonadales; family Pseudomonadaceae; genus Aquipseudomonas. The sequence goes on from CAYVPI010000145.1 coordinate 8,734, forward strand.
CCTTGTTACTGCCGTCGGGCCGCCGTCTTGGCGCCGATGAAACCGACAGCCGCCTGAGCCTTGTACTCGAAGGCCAGCCCTTGATAGGGCTGCGCCTGGTGCGGGGCGCCGACCTGCAACTGTTCCTGCAGGAGGCGGATGCACAACCCGATGGGCACGCGCTGTGGGCTGCCTGCTATTGGTTGCTGGCACGCGACCCGGCCTGCCAGCGGCTGGTCTGGAACCTCGAAGTGCTGCCGGCTCAAGCGTTGCAAAGTGGCTTGCTGATCCCTGGTGCCGCCAGTGGCCAGTACATCTGTGAACGGACCTTGTTCTGGCAGTTGCCGCAACCCTGGTTGGGCGAATCGTTCAGTGGCGTGTATCCGCAGCAGATGGCAGTCAGTGCCGGCAAGCGCCACCCGTTGCGCGCACCGAAACCGCGCGGTGAAGTGTATCGGCGCTTCGATGCGCGGCTTGGCGCCTGGGTTTCATTGCGCACTGTGGAAATCGAAGCCGATGTGGCGCGTTTCAACCGTTGGCAGAACAACCCGCGGGTCTTGAGTTTCTGGCAGGAGGGCGGCGATCTGCAGCAACATCGCGAGTACCTGGGCAAGCTTGAGGACGACCCGCATACCTTGACCCTGATCGGCTGTTTCGACGATGAGCCGTTTGCCTACTTCGAAGCTTACTGGGCGAAGGAAGACCGCATTGCGCCGTTTTATGATGCCGGTGATTACGACCGTGGCATCCATATGCTGGTGGGCGAAGAGCACCATCGCGGTTCGCACAAGGTCGCAAGCTGGCTGTCAGCGTTGGTGCATTACCTGTTTCTCGATGACCCGCGCACCCAGCGAGTGGTGGCCGAGCCCCGTGCCGACAACCAGAGGATGATCGGGCACATGCAGAACCAGTGCTTCCATTGCGAGAAGGAATTCGACTTCCCGCACAAGCGGGCAGCCTTGATGATCCTGGGGCGCGAGCGGTTCTTTGATCGGTGTTCGCTGGCGTAAACTGCGGTCACTGCGCCACTGTGGGCGGGGCAGGCTTGTGCGTGCTGCGCCAGGTGGCCGGGGGCATGCCGAACTGGGCGATGAACCAGCGGGTAAATGAGCTTGCCATTGAGTAGCCGAGCATGTCGGCGATGCGGCTGAGCGAGTAGTTCGGGTTTTCCAGGTAACGCACCACCAGGTCACGGCGTACGTCATTGATCACGTCGTTGAATGTGCAATTGTCTTCCTTCAAGCGCCGCTGCAGGGTACGCACATTCATGCCCTGGGTCTGGGCGATCTGCTCGATGGTGGCGCGCCCCATGGGCAGCAGCAGGTAGACGGCCTTGCGCACATCAAACAGCAGCGATGGGCCCTGGTCGCCTTGTAGTGAGTCGAGGTAACGCTGGGCGTAGCGCGCCATCGCCGGGTCGGCGTGGGGGTTGGTCATGTCCAGGTTGGCGTTGGGGCAGACAATGCCGTTGAACTCGCTGCCGAACTCCAGCTTGCAGCCGAACAGGCGTCGGTGCATCTGCAGGTTTTCTGGCGCCTGATGGGTGAAATTGACACTGAAGGGCTGCCAGTGCGCACCCAGCAGGGCCGAACACAGGCGAAACATCACACCAATAGCCAACTCGTTGGATTGGCGGGAAGGCATCGACGTATCGGTGACCACCTCTTCACGAATGATCACCATCTTGCCGGCTTCTTCAATGAAGATCGCCAGTGAATCATTGAGCAGATGCCGATAATCCACGACTACCTGCAAGGCATCGCGCAACGTGCGCTGGTGGCTGAGCAGCAGGCTGACGACACCGAAGTCGGAGAGCTGGCGTGACTCGGCCATGCTTAGTCCGAAATTCTGACACCCGGTGACAGTTGCCGAATCTTCCAGCAAGCGCACGGCCGCATCGATCGGGATGCGGTGCTCGGGAGCCAGCAGATGGGCTTTGCTCAAACCGACGCTAGCCAGCAGGTCGTGAGGGTTGAGCCCCAGGTAGTGCGCGACATCCAGATAGTTGGTCAGGACCGCGGCGCGAACGAGCTTGGTCATGCAGTGGCATTTCCTGGTGTTGTTTTTTATGGAAATAAGCGATCTGAACTATAAGCCAGCGAGTCATCAAATGAAAAGTATTTGACGTGATCTGCGCGGCTCAAGTTGTTGATCTCCAGTACTTTCTGTCTCCGTGCTCAGTCCCTGCCAACAGTCTTGCCGCCGCCATGGGTGCCGCGCAGCTACGGCTCGCGGTGCTTGGAGCGGCGAAGGGCGCACTACCCGAAAGTCCCAAGGAAGCAACAATGCCAGTCAATATGCCTGTCACCGACCATGAACGAGACTTCCCAGCAGAACAGCGCCTCATTTCCGCCACAGATCCCCAGGGCCGTATCACGTATTGCAACGACGAGTTCGTTGCCGTCAGTGGCTTGCCCCGGGAAAAACTGATTGGCGCCGCACACAATATCGTGCGCCATCCGGATATGCCGCAGGCGGTTTTCGCCCATATGTGGAGCCACCTCAAAATCGGCAAGGCCTGGATGGGCATCGTCAAGAATCGCTGCAGCAATGGCGATTTCTATTGGGTCAGCACCTACGTCACGGCGATCTTTCAGAACGGCCTGGTGGTGGGCTATGAGTCGGTACAGGTCAAGCCTGATACCGAACAGGTGCAGCGCGCCATCGTGCTTTACAACCGGTTGCAACAGGGCCTGGCTGCCGCCAGCCTGGGGCAGCGCCTGGGTGTAGTTTCCCGATTTCTCTTGCTGCCCGTGCTGGGAGGAGGGCTGGGCGTATTTCTGCTCGGGCAAGGTGCGCCAGCCGCGGCCCTGGCCTGTGTGGTGGGCTTGTCGATTGCACAAACCGCGTTGTCGCTGTGGTTCGTGCGTCGTGCCCTGGGCAAAATACAGGAGGCGGCCCCCCTGGCCTTCGACAGCGAACTGGTCGCCATGACCTACAGCAGCGAGACCGGTGCCGTGGCGCGCCTGCAGATGGCGTTGATCAGCGAGGGCGCGCGTATTCGCACGGCGCTCAGCCGCCTTGGCGATTACGCCGACCAGACGGCAAGCCTGGCTACACGCAACGGCCAGTTGGTCGACCAGGCGCAGACGGCGTTGCAGGTGCAGCGTGTAGAAGCGGACATGGCTGCCGCCGCCATGCATGAGATGGCCACGTCGATCGGCCAGGTATCGGAGCATATTGAGCAGACGGCGCAGAGTGCGCGTGAAGTAACCCAGCTCTCGACAGGTGGTGCCAAGCGGGTATTGCAGACGCGGCAGGTGATCGAAAAGCTGGCCGATACGGTCGACGAAATCGGCAGTTCGGTGGACAGCCTGGCCCGCCAGACACAGTCCATTCAACAAGCGGCCAACATGATCCAGGCGATCGCCGAGCAGACCAACCTGTTGGCGCTCAATGCTGCCATCGAGGCGGCGAGGGCGGGTGACCAGGGCCGTGGCTTTGCCGTGGTGGCCGATGAGGTCCGTGCGCTGGCCAGCAAGACTTCGGACTCCACCCAGCAGATCCAGCAGATCATCAACGCCTTGCAGGACGAAGCGCGGCAAGCCGTGGACATCGCCGGCAAGGGCAGTGGCGAAGCCCGCGCCGGGGTGTCGCATGTGATCGACACCGAGCGTGCCCTGGATGGCATCACGCTGGCGGTCAGCGGTATTCATGAGCGGGTCGAGCACATGGCCGCCGCTACCGAACAGCAACGCCAGGCCGCCGGCGACATCTCAGGGCAAATCACCACGATCTCCCAAGCGGCGAAGAACAATTGCGAACTGACCAGCCGTTCCTCGCTGCTGGGCCGCGATCTAGAGGCCACGGCGCATTCATTGCACTTGTTGGTTGAACGTTTCAACGCATGAGCGGTCGGGCAGTTGTCGTCAAAAGAAAAGTGACTGACGTCTAATGAAAAGCGCACCCAGTGGGTGCTCTTTAATGTGAGCTCAACAAAAACTTCTGGCCAACGAGCCAGTCGAGTCATCGAGAAGATGAAGGTGGTCAAGTGGACAAGATTCAAACTGTCGCAACCGTTCTGATCGTACCTGGCTTACGTGACCATGTTGCCGACCATTGGCAAACATTGCTGCAAGCCAAGTTGGCCAAAGTACGTAGCGTACCGCCCCTGGAAACCAACAAGCTCGACTGCACCGCCCGCGTCCAGGCCATCGAAAACGAACTGGCCCAAATCAACGGACCGGTCATCCTGGTAGCCCACAGCGCCGGCGTGCTGATGGTCGCCCACTGGGCTGCACGCCACAGCCGCCCGATCAAGGGGGCACTGCTGGCCGCGCCACCGGACCTGGACGCCACCTGGCCGCAAGGCTACCCGACCCCTGAAAGCCTGCGCGCCAATGGCTGGGACCCGCTGCCCAAGAGTGCGCTGCCGTTTCGCAGCATCGTCGCCGGCAGCAGCAACGACCACCTGGCGAGCTTCGAAGCCGCGGCAGGACTGGCCCGAGGCTGGGGCAGTGAATTGGTCAATCTCGGCTCGGTCGGCCACCTCAATCCCGCATCCGGGCATGGCCCGTGGCTTGGCGCTGAAGCCTTCATTGAAGAGCTCGATCGTTAACCGGTAAACCTGCCTGGCGCCACGCGTCAGGTTGCTACTCTCATCCGAACATACGTTGGCGCCTCTGGTACCTGCGCGTGATCGGCTGCGCTTAAAACAAATACAAAGAGGCGGAGACTCTGTAATGCATAACAATAAGAAACATTGCCATACACCCTCGCGACATAGTCTGTTGGCCTTGGCCATTGTGGCTGCATCCATGCCAGCCGCAAACGCCTTCGAGCTGGATACCGGTAACCCCGATTGGGCTGTGCGCTTCGATAACACCGTCAAGTACAACTACGGCGTGCGCACCGAAAGTGCAGACAAGCGCATGCTGGGAACGCCGAACAACAACGACGGCGA
>CAYVPI010000146.1:0-13419 GCA_964453495.1 uncultured Pseudomonas sp.
GCGCTTGAGGCCGGGAGCCTAGCAGACGGTCGGTCTCAGGGACAGCTTGCGTGATTGGCATTGTCTGGTAGAATCCGCGGCCTAATTACGTGCGGTATTCAACAATAGTGTTGGGTGGCGGCACGCTAGCCTGAGGAAGACACCATGAAAGCTGATATCCATCCAGAATACCCAGCAGTTGCTGTTACCTGCAGCTGCGGCAACAAGTTCGAAACCCGTTCGACCTTCGGCAAAGCCCTGGCGATCGACGTTTGCAACGAATGCCACCCGTTCTACACCGGTAAGCAGAAGACTCTGGACACTGGCGGCCGCGTTCAGCGCTTCGCAGACCGTTTCGGTGCTTTCGGCGCGAAAAAGGCCTAAGGCCGATCAACTTGGGAGGCCGTTGCGGTTTTTCCATGCTGATGAAAAAGGCGTCCCTTGCGGGCGCCTTTTTTGTGTCCGCGATTTGGCTGTCCGGCGCCCAGGCCTTCTGCCCGGTGCCGAGCGGGCTTACACCCGTCGCGGTGCAGCGTGTGGTGGATGGCGACACTTTGCGCCTGAGCGATGGCCGCAGTGTGCGCATGATCGGCTTGAATACGCCTGAGCTGGGCAAGCAGGGCCGTTCCGATGAGCCGTTCGCCGTGGTCGCGCACAAACGCCTGGAAGCGCTGGTGGCGGCCAGCGACGGGCGCGTGGGTTTGCGTCCCGGTAAAGAGAGCAAAGATCATTACGGTCGCACGCTGGCCCATGTCTATGGCGCCAATGGCGCCAACCTCGAAGCGCAGATGCTCGCCGAGGGCCTTGGTTTTCAAGTGGCGGTCGCGCCGAATGTCGATTTGGTCAGCTGTCAGCAAGCCGCCGAACGCAGTGCCCGTCAGGCCGGCCTTGGCCTGTGGCGGCAATCCCCTGTACTGAAAGCGGAGCAGATCAACGCCTCCGGTTTCGCCGTGCTCAGTGGTCGTGTGAGCAAGGTTCAGCGCAATCGCGGCGGAGTTTGGATTGAGTTGCAGGACGCGGTTGTATTGCGCGTTGCACCCAATTTGCTCGGGCAGTTCGATGTTGCATCGCTTGAGCGGCTCAAGGGCAAGCAGATTGAGGCGCGTGGCTGGGTCGTGGATCGATCGCGTCGGGGCGGCTTGAAACCCGGGCAGGCACGCTGGCTTCTGCCGCTGACCGATCCGGCGATGCTGCAAGCGGCGCCCCGATAAAAAATTGTAGACATTTTTTATGGCGATTGTGAACAGTCTATCCCTTGTGTTCCGCGGCTCTTGGCCCAAAGTCGTAGGGCAGGGCGCTTGACAGGGGTGACCGGTCAGTCTTGTGGGGACTTTGCGACACGCGTATCCTCGGCGGTCCGTCTGTCCAACAGTAAAAGCGGAATGCCCACATGTCTGATTTGAAAACTGCCGCTCTCGAATATCATGCCCATCCTCGTCCAGGGAAGCTGAGTGTCGAGCTCACCAAGGCCACCGCTACCGCCCGCGACCTGTCGCTGGCCTACAGCCCCGGCGTAGCCGAACCAGTACGCGAGATCGCCCGCGATCCTGAGCTGGCCTACAAATACACCGGCAAAGGCAACCTGGTTGCAGTCATTTCCGATGGCACCGCGATTCTCGGCCTGGGTAACCTCGGCCCATTGGCTTCCAAGCCAGTGATGGAAGGTAAAGGCGTGCTGTTCAAGCGCTTCGCCGGCATCGACGTTTTCGACATCGAAGTCGACTCCGAAAGCCCGCAAGCCTTCATCGACACCGTCAAGCGTATCTCCATCACCTTTGGTGGCATCAACCTGGAAGACATCAAGGCACCTGAGTGCTTTGAGATCGAGCGCGCTCTGATCGAGCAGTGCGACATTCCAGTGTTCCACGATGACCAGCACGGCACCGCAATCGTTACCGCGGCCGGCATGATCAACGCCCTGGAAATCGCTGGCAAAACCCTCGCTGACGCCAAGATCGTCTGCCTGGGCGCCGGTGCGGCCGCCATCTCCTGCATGAAATTGCTGGTGAGCATGGGCGCCAACATCGAAAACATCTACATGGTTGACCGTACCGGTGTGATCCACTCCGGCCGTGACGACCTGAACCAGTACAAGGCTGTCTTCGCCCACGCGACCGACAAGCGCACCCTGGCTGACGCCCTGACCGGTGCTGACGTGTTCGTTGGCCTGTCCGGCCCGAACCTGCTGAGCGCTGAAGGCCTGAAGTCCATGGCAGCCAACCCGATCGTGTTCGCCTGCTCGAACCCGGATCCGGAAATCGCCCCGGAACTGGCGCACGCCACCCGTGACGACGTGATCATGGCGACCGGCCGTTCGGACTACCCGAACCAGGTCAACAACGTATTGGGCTTCCCGTTCATCTTCCGCGGTGCCCTGGACGTTCGCGCCAAGCGCATCAACGAAGAAATGAAAGTGGCAGCGGCCAACGCCCTGCGCGAACTGGCCAAGCTGCCGGTTCCTCAGGAAGTGTGCGACGCCTACGGCGGCATCAAGCTGGAATTCGGTCGTGAGTACATCATTCCGAAGCCAATGGATGCCCGCCTGATCACCGTGATCTCCGATGCCGTGGCCAAGGCCGCCATCGAGACCGGCGTAGCGACCCTGCCGTATCCGAAGAACTACCCGCTGAAAAGCGTGGATGACGTGTTCAACGGCTAAGCCGTTGTAGCGCTTCAACCGAAAGCCCCGGCTCAATTGAGTCGGGGCTTTTTTTTGTCTGTGGTTTTTGTGGTGTCTGTAAGGATCTCTTCGCGGGCAAGCCTCGCTCTTACAGGGGCAAGCGCTGGGAACTTTCCATGTCCGTAGGAGCGAGGCTTGCCCGCGAAGAGGCCCTCAAGGACAAAGCAAAACCTGCAGGCCATAAAAAGCCCCGCTCTTCTTGAGAAGGCGGGGCTTTTGCGTTGCGCTACGCGATCAGAACAGATCGATTGGCGCTGCTTCGTCCGCTGGCAGCGGGCTGCCCGGCGCATTGCCGTTACCCAGCTCATTCACCGACGGAGGCGTGTCCTCGGCCTTGAACAGCTCGAAGTACGCGCCAGGCGTGCCTGGGCTGGCCGCACGGCCGCTGACGGGGTCAACCCGCAAACTGAGAATGCCTTCCGGCTCTGGTTGAGTGTGAGGCGGCTTGTCCTTGAGCGCGGCAGCCATGTAGTTCATCCAGATCGGCAGCGCGACGGTGCCACCGAACTCGCGCTTGCCCAGGCTTTCAGGCTGATCGAACCCGGTCCAGACGGTGGTTACGTAATCGGCGTTGTAGCCGGAGAACCAGGCGTCCTTGGATTCGTTGGTGGTACCGGTCTTGCCCGCAATGTCACTGCGACCCAAGGCCAGTGCGCGGCGGCCGGTGCCGAGTTTGATCACGTCCTCAAGCATGCTGTTGAGGATGTAAGTGGTGCGACCGTCGACGATGCGTTCGGCCACGGCCGGCGTTTGCGGCGCAGTGCCGGGTGCGGCTGGAGCTTCCCCTGGAGTCGCATTGACCGTGAATGCCTGGGCGTCGGTCGGTGCGGCGATGCCGTTGGTCACTGCGGCGCCCTGAGGAACGCTCGGCGGGTTGGCGACGAACAGCGTGTCGCCATTGCGGCTTTCGATCTTGTCGATGATGTACGGGGTGATCTTGTAGCCACCGTTGGCGAAGGTGCTCCAGCCGGTGGCGATTTCCATTGGCGTCAGGGTCGCGGTGCCCAGGGCCAGGGACAGGTTGCGCGGCAGGTCCTGCTTGTTGAAGCCGAACTTGCTGATGTAGTCGATGGTGCGATCGATGCCCAGCGCCTGCACCAAACGGATCGACACCAGGTTGCGCGACTTGTACAGCCCTTCACGCAGGCGGATCGGGCCGAGGAAGGTGTTGGTGTCGTTCTTCGGGCGCCAGACCTTGTCCAGGTATTCGTCGACGAACACGATCGGCGCGTCGTTGACCAGGCTGGAGGCGGTGTAGCCGTTGTCCAGTGCGGCGCTGTAGATGAACGGCTTGAAGCTCGAACCTGGCTGGCGCTTGGCCTGCATGGCGCGGTTGTAGTTGCTTTGTTCGAAGGCAAAGCCGCCGACCAATGCACGAATGGCGCCATTGGTGGGGTCAAGCGATACCAGGGCGCTCTGGGCATTGGGTACCTGGCTGAACTTGAGGCTGCCATCGGCCTGGCGCTGGATGCGGATCAGGTCGCCGACCTGGGCGACATCGGCCGGCTGCTGCGGGCTGCGGCCCTGGGCATTGTTGTTGAGGAAGGGGCGGGCCCACTTCATGGTGTCCCAGGCGACATGTTCATCGCTGCCATTGCGGGTCAGGACGCGCAGGCCGCCCTTGTCGACCTGGGTGACGATTGCCGGCTCCATGGTGTTCATGGTTCGTTGCTTGGCCAACTCTGCCAGCCAGGCCTCGCGGGTCTTGCCCGGCAGGCGCGATTCGGGGCCGCGATAGCCATGGCGCTGATCGTAGGTGACCAGGCCATCGAGAATGGCCTTGTTGGCAATTTCCTGCAGGTTGCTCGGCACCGTTGTGGTGACGCGGAAGCCTTCGGTATAAGCGTCGCTGCCATAACGACCGACCATTTCGGCGCGGGCCATTTCGGCGATGTACGGTGCATTCACTTCCGGCGTCGGCACGTGGTAACTGGCATTGATCGGTTCGGCAAGGGCGGCCTGATAGCTTGCCTCGTCAATTTTACCGAGCTTGTACATGCGGCCCAGGATCCAGTCGCGGCGCTCTTTGGCCCGCACTGGATTGGCCAGAGGGTTGAAACGCGACGGCGCCTTGGGCAGGCCGGCGATCATGGCCATTTGCGCCAGGCTGATGTCACGAATCGATTTGCCGTAATACACCTGCGCGGCTGCCTCGATCCCGTAGGCGCGGTTGCCCAGGTAGATTTTATTGACGTACAGCTCGAGGATTTCGTCCTTGGTCAGCTCGCGCTCAATCTGCAGGGCCAGGAGAATTTCATTGGTCTTGCGCGAAAAGCTGCGCTCGCTGGTGAGGAAGAAGTTTTTCGCCACCTGCATGGTGATGGTGCTACCGCCGGTCTGGATGTGCCCGGTTTTCAGCAGTTGGGTCGCGGCGCGCATCAGGCTGCTGGGGTCGACGCCGTAATGATTGGCAAAATTGTCGTCTTCCGCGGAAAGCAAGGCCTGGATGAAGTGCGGCGGGATGTCTGCGAAGCGGATCGGCGAGCGGCGCATCTCGCCGAACTCGGCAATCAGTTTGCCGTCGCTGGTGTAAACCCGCAGGGGTATCTGCAACTGAATGCTTCTCAGCGACTCTACAGAGGGTAGGCCAGGGCTAAGATAAAGAAATGCACCGCTCAAACCGAGCAACAGCCCGCAGAACACAGCGACGAAAGACCACCAGAAAAACTTCAGCAGGCGTATCAAGGCTTTTGGATTTCCAGATAAAAGAATGGGTTAAGCGCAAGGGCCGGCGAGATGAGAATACCGCTGGGCATTATAAGCATTTTTCGGCGTTGAGCGTTATTTGTGCAGCTGTCAATGGTAGGGAATCGGTAGTGCTTGGACTCTTTGGCAAGAAAGCCAGTTCCCTTTTGGGTATCGATATCACGAGTAATTCGGTCAGGCTCGTAGAGCTGAAAAGGCTCGGTGCCCGCTTCAGGCTGCAAGCCTATGCCATCGAGCCGCTGCCGGCCAATGCCGTGGTCGAAAACAACCTGGTCGATCTTGAGGCGGTGGCGCATGCGCTGGGCCGGGCCGTGCTCAAGGCCGGTGCAACTTCAAGATCTGCCGCGGTGGCGGTTGCGGGTGGTGCGGTAATCAGTAAGCGTGTCGAGTTGCCCGCCGGCCTGTCGGATGAGGAAATGGAGGCCAGGATAAAGGCCGAAGCCGATCAATACATACCTTATGCACTTGAAGAGGTGGCCATCGATTTCCAGGTGCTGGGAGCGTCGGCGCGCAACCCGGAGCGGGTCGAGCTATTACTCGCTGCTTGTCGCAAGGAGGTCGTAGAGGAGCGTGAGGCTGTGTTGGCACTGGCAGGGCTTGTTGCCCGGGTGGTGGATATCGAAGCTCACGCCCTGGAGCGCGCTTGCACATTGCTTGTCCCGCAATTGCCCTGCGATGTTCGTTCGCAAGTATTGGCGCTGGTTGATATCGGCGCGACCACGACGACCCTTACGGTGCTGCAAGGTGGCCAGGTTATCCACAGTCGCGAACAGTTGTTTGGCGACAGGCAATTGAGCGAGGACCTGCTGCGTCGCTTTGGGCTTTCTGTGGTTCAGGCGCAGCAGGCGTTATTGCAGGCGGGGCGCGCCGACGACGGCTTGGCAGATGTGTTGCGATTGTTCCAGGATGCCGTCGGATCTCAGGTCGAGCGCGCTTTGCAATTTTTTGCGGCTGCGGGGGGGCAACAAGTCGACTGTATCTTACTGGCTGGTGCCACAGCGTCGATGAATGGGCTCGTCGATCGGGTGGGCGAACACTTGGGTAAGCCGACGCAGTTGGCCAATCCGATTGCGGGGATGGATCTGGGAGGCAAGATCGATGCTGTAGCCCTGGCAAGCGATGCGCCAGCGCTGTTGGTCGTGTGCGGGCTCGCACTCAGGAGTTTTGACTGATGGCAGGGATCAACTTGCTGCCATGGCGTGAGCAGTTGCGCAAGGAGCGACGCAAGCGCTTTGTGGTGGCCCTGGCAGGGGGATGTGTGTTGGCTGTGGCAATCATCGTCGTGGTCGATCGGTGCCTGGATGCTGCCGTGGCCCGGCAGTCCGCACGCAATGCTTACCTGCAGGCCGCTCTGGGTCAGCTTGATGTGCGGATCAAGCAGCTTGACGACATCAAGTTGCAGCGCCGGCAGTTGCTGGAGCGCATGCAGGTTATCCAGGGTTTGCAGGGGGGGCGATCCAATATGGCACAGTTGCTCGATCAACTGACGCGCACCCTGCCCGAAGGTGTTTATTTCACTGCCCTTAAGCGCTCCGGCCAAACCCTGTCAATTACCGGCAAGGCTGATTCCAACAACCGCGTCTCGCAGTTGATGCGCAACCTTGAAGCTTCTGCGCAGTTCCAGATGCCGAGCCTGACGAGGGTCAAGGCGGCTGGCGACAACGTCTCGGCCCAGGCTGGCACCTTCGAGCTTACGGTTGGCCAGGATCCCGCGGGGCTCGGCCAATGAGCGGGGTAAAAGCGCTGGCCGGCCTGCGCCAGATTGCACTTGGTGAGCTGTTCGGGCGTGACGTGGGGGCCTGGCCGGTTCAGATCAAGGTTTTGGCAGGTGTGCTGCTCATGTTGCTCGTGTTGTTGCTGGGGTACGGGTTGCATATCCGGGAGCGAATGGTGTTGTTGGAGGGCAAACAGGCAGAGGAGGTTGCGCTCAAGCAGCAATACACCCACCAGGCAGCCAGGGCAGCGGATCTCAAGGCTTATACCGTGCAGCTGGCGGACATGCAGGCATCCTTCACGGTCTTGCTCAAGCAGTTGCCCAGCGACGCCGAAGTGCCGGGATTGCTGGAGGACATCAGCCGTATTGGCTTGGGCAACAACCTGGCATTCGAAGAGATCAAGTTGTTGCCCGAAGAAGCCCAGGCCTTTTATAGCGTACTGCCCATTCAGATTACATTGGTGGGCGATTACCACGGTTTCGCCGCTTTTGTCAGTGATATGGCGCGATTGTCGCGGATCATCACTCTGCACGATTTTCAGATCAAGCCTGATACCAGTCCGGGGCTTTTGCGCATGACGCTGTTGGCCCGAACCTACCGCTATGGCGAGCAGGGGGTGGTGCCATGAATGGCCGCCCAATCCTTTTGGTACTTGCGTGTCTGCTGTTCAGTGGCTGTGGTCAGCAAGACAGCCTCAGTGATCTCCAAGCCTGGGTTGGCCAGGAGCAGGTGCGTCGGCAAGGTGCGGCAGAGCCTGTGCCGAGCATTGTGCGAGCCGAGCCCTTTATCTACGACGCCACGGCACTGCGCAGCCCTTTCGAGTCATCGATGCAAAGCCAGCAGGCCAGTGATGGCAGGTCGGCTGACGGCGTCGCACCAGACCCGAGCCGTGCCAGGGAATTTCTCGAAGACTTCAGTCTGGAGCAACTGGAGATGGTCGGCACGCTTGCCAATCGCACCGGTGTCTTTGCTTTGTTGCGCAGCGGCGGCGCCGTATTCCGGGTCCGGGTCGGAGACTATCTGGGGCGTAACGAGGGGCGGGTGGTAGCAATCAGCGAGGCGCGGGTCGACATCGTTGAGATGGTTTCCGACGGAGGGGGGGTGTGGCGCAAACGGTCACGAAACATTTCCTTGAAGGAGCGTTCTTAAAGGCCTTGTAATCGCGTGGTGGAGCTTGAACATGAACAGGATTCTATCCGCCGTGGGCGTTGCGCTATGGATAGCGCTGCTTTCGCCCTCGGCACAGGCGGCTACCGTCGATGCGGATGGTGGTAGGGGGCAGGGTAGCAACGCTATCCGCAGCATCGATTTTCAACCTGGTAAGCAGGGTGCAGGTAATGTCGTCATCGAGTTGATTGACCCGACAATCCGCCCGCAGAGCAAGACTGATCAGCCGGCCTATAGCGGTGAAAAGCTGTCATTGAACTTCCAGGACATCGAAGTGCGTTCGGTGCTACAGCTGATCGCCGATTTCACCGGGCTCAACCTGGTTGCCAGCGATACCATCGAGGGCAACATTACCTTGCGGCTGCAGAATGTGCCCTGGGACCAGGCGTTGGACCTGGTGCTCAAGACCAAGGGGTTGGATAAGCGCAAGGTCGGTAATGTGCTGCTGGTGGCCCCGGCCGACGAGATTGCCGCTCGCGAGCGCCAGGAACTGGAATCGCAACGGCAGCTCGCCGAGCTGGCACCGCTGCATCGGGAGTTGTTGCAGGTCAACTATGCCAAGGCGACGGACATCGCCAAGTTGTTCCAGTCGGTCACCGTGACTGACGGCCAGGTGCAGGAGCGAGGGTCGATCACGGTCGATGAGCGTACCAACAACATCATTGCCTATCAGACCCGGGAGCGCCTGAGCGAGCTGCGCCGGATCGTCGCGCAACTGGATGTGCCCGTGCCTCAGGTGATGATCGAGGCGCGTATTGTCGAGGCTAATGTCGACTACGACAAAAGCCTTGGCGTGCTCTGGAGAGGTTCGGCCAGCCTGGGCGGCAATTGGTCGGTCAGTGGATTGAGCAAGGATGGCTTGCCATTTGTGGATTTGGGGGTTGCCAACGCGACTTCGGGAATCGGGCTAGGTTTTGTCAGTGACAACGCGTTGCTGGACCTTGAGTTGAGTGCAATGGAAAAAACCGGAAACGGTGAAATCGTTTCGCAACCCAAGGTAGTGACCTCCGATAAGGAGACCGCGAAAATCCTCAAGGGCACCGAGGTTCCCTACCAGGAAGCCAGCTCCAGCGGCGCGACATCGGTTTCGTTCAAGGAGGCATCGCTATCGCTTGAAGTAACCCCCCAAATTACGCCGGACAGCCGTATCATCATGGAAGTCAAAGTGACCAAGGACGAGCCCGACTACGTCAATGCCATGCAGGGTGTTCCACCGATCAAGAAAAACGAGGTCAATGCCAAGGTATTGGTCCGTGATGGCGAAACCATCGTCATTGGCGGTGTTTTTTCAAATACCCAAAGTAAAATCGTAGATAAGGTGCCATTTCTTGGCGATGTACCGTATGTTGGCCGCCTCTTTCGTCGCGATGTCGTGCAAGAGAAAAAATCCGAGCTGCTGGTATTCTTGACACCGCGTATCATGAATAACCAGGCGATTGCTGTGAGTCGTTGATTCTGTGCGAAATTTGATACTTGTTGGGCCAATGGGTGCTGGCAAAAGCACCATTGGCCGCTTGCTGGCCAAAGAGCTTCGGCTGCCGTTCAAGGATTCCGATAAGGAAATTGAGCTGCGCACGGGCGCCAATATTCCGTGGATCTTCGACAAGGAAGGCGAACCGGGTTTTCGTGATCGCGAGCAGGCCATGATCGCCGAGCTGTGTGCGTGCGACGGCGTCGTGTTGGCGACGGGCGGTGGCGCGGTCATGCGCGATGCCAACCGGGCGGCGCTGCATGCCGGCGGCCGTGTGGTTTACCTGCATGCGTCGGTCGAACAACAGGTCGGGCGTACTGCGCGCGATCGCAATCGGCCGTTGCTGCGCACGGCTGACCCGGCCGCCACATTGCGAGCTCTGCTTGAATTGCGCGACCCGCTGTATCGGGAAATCGCTGACCTTGTGGTGGAAACCGACGAGCGGCCACCACGCATGGTCGTTCTCGATATCCTGGAGCGCCTGCAACAGTTGCCGCCCCGGTAGCTCTCGAGCGCCGGTGCGTTTACGCTAATTCTTGGTGCGGGGTCAGGTGCTTCGACCCTGCGCGCTACCAAATTGTGGGGACACATGCAGACACTTAAGGTCGAACTTGGCGAACGTAGCTACCCGATCCACATTGGCGAAGGCCTGCTGGATCAGCCCGAGCTGCTGGCGCCGCATATTGCCGGGCGCCAGGTAGCCATCGTTTCCAATGAGACCGTCGCGCCCCTGTACCTGGAGCGCTTGAGCTGCTCGCTGGGTGCCTACTCAGTATTGCCGGTGATCCTTCCTGATGGCGAATCGTTCAAGAACTGGGAAACCCTGCAACTGATCTTCGATGCGTTGTTGACTGCTCGTCATGATCGCCGAACCACGGTCATCGCCTTAGGTGGTGGCGTCATTGGAGACATGGCCGGGTTCGCGGCTGCCTGTTACCAGCGTGGCGTGGACTTTATCCAGGTTCCGACCACCCTGCTGTCGCAGGTGGACTCCTCGGTCGGGGGCAAGACCGGCATCAACCATCCGCTGGGCAAAAACATGGTGGGTGCGTTCTACCAGCCTAACGCGGTGTTGATCGATACATCGACGCTGAATTCCCTGCCGGCCCGCGAACTGTCGGCAGGCCTGGCTGAAGTGATCAAGTATGGGCTGATCTGTGACGAGCCGTTCCTGGGCTGGCTCGAAGAAAACGTCGATGCCCTGCGCGGGCTGGACCAGAGTGCCCTGACCGTCGCCATTGAGCGTTCCTGTGCAGCCAAGGCGGCCGTGGTCGGCGCCGACGAAAGAGAGTCGGGTGTACGCGCCACTCTCAATCTGGGGCACACCTTTGGCCACGCCATCGAGACGCACATGGGGTATGGTGTCTGGCTTCATGGTGAAGCCGTGGCGGCTGGCACCGTCATGGCGCTGGAGATGTCCATGCGCCTGGGCTGGATCACCCAGCAAGAGCGTGATCGCAGTGTTCGCCTGTTCCAGAGGGCCGGTTTGCCAGTAGTGCCGCCGGAAGAAATGACCCCTGAGCATTTTCTGGAGCATATGGCGGTCGACAAGAAAGTGATTGATGGCCGTATGCGTCTGGTGTTGTTGCGTCACATCGGCGAAGCCGTCGTGACCGATGACTATCCCAAGGAAGTTCTTCAGGCCACCCTGGCGGCGGATTACCGCGCCATTGTGGCCCAGCTTTGAGGCAAGAGAGTTCGATGAATAGTCTGCACGCCGATGAGGCCTTTCTCGGCCATTACCAGTTGCACCACGACCCCTTTGCCGCGCGGGTGCCGGGCTTCAAGTTTTTCCCGGCCCAGCGCAAGCCGGTGCTGGGGCAATTGCACCATCTGGCTCGTTACAGCCAGCTGCTGCTGGTGGTGACCGGCCCCAATGGCAGTGGCAAGACCCTGCTGCGCCAGGCGCTGGTAGCCAGCACCAACAAGCAGTCGGTGCAAAGTGTGGTGGTTTCGGCGCGCGGTGCGGCCGATGCTGCCAGCGTACTGGCGCAGGTTGCCCAGTCGCTGAACGTGGCCAGCGCGGATGTTCAGGACATTCTCGATCAGGTGGTGCAACTGGCACTGACCGGGCAAGAAGTCTATTTGCTGGTCGATGACGCGGAACAACTCGAAGAGTCCGCACTCCAAGCGTTGCTGGCCTTGGCTGCGGGCACGCCGGAAGGTCGTCCGCATGTCTTCCTGTTTGGCGAGGAGTCACTGATCGCCGGGCTGGAGCAGATCAGTGCCGAGCAAGAGCATTTCCATGTCATCGAGCTGCAGCCGTATAGCCAGGATGAGACCCGTGAATACCTGGCCCAGCGTCTTGAAGGGGCGGGGCGTGGGATCGAAGTGTTCAATGCCCAGCAGATTGTCGATATTCATGAAAACGCCGAGGGTTGGCCCGGTGCAATCAACCAGGTCGCCCGGGATGCAATGATCGAAGCCATGATTGCTAGCCGCTCGGCGGTGAAGCGTCCGACTATGGGGTTCAATATGCCGAAAAAACATGTGCTGGCATTGTCTGCGGTAGTGGCGGTTGCTGTCGCTGCGGCGTGGATGCTGCCAGGCCGCAATGCCGACAAAGCGCCGGGCACCGGCACCACACCGGCCGAGCAGGCTCAGTTGCCTCTGGGGCAGGGGCAGCCATCTGCAGCGCAGTCGAATAATGAAGGTGGTCCTGCCATCGAGTTCGCCGGCTCCTCCCAGCCGATGCCGTTGCCGCTGGTGGGCCAATCGCAACCCGTTATGCGTGGCCCTCTGGCCGAAGCTGCGGGCATGGGTGATGGCGACGAAGCAGGGCCTGCCGGTGAAACTGCCTTGCAGCCACCCACAGTGACCACTATTGCACCGCCTGCCGGCGTTGCTGCGGGCCCTGCGCCAACCCCAGCTCCGGCAGTTGCCCCCGCACCGGCACCTGTTCCAGCACCTGCCGCCAAGCCGGTTGCACCTGCGGCCAAGCCTGCTCCGGTGCAGGTAGCAACCGCCAAGCCTGCGGTAAAACCTGCCGAGAAACCGGCGGCAAAACCTGCTGCCGGTGGTAGCTGGTATGCCGGCCAGGCGCCGGGTAATTATGTTGTGCAAATCCTGGGTACCAGCTCGGAAACTACGGCTCAATCTATCGTTCGCGAGCAGGGTAGCAACTATCGCTACTTCAAGAAAAACCTGCAGGGCAAGCCGCTTTACGTCGTGACTTACGGCAGCTTTGCCAACCGCGCCGCTGCACTGGCGGCCATCAAGGCCTTGCCAGCCAAGGTCCAGGCTGGTAAACCTTGGCCTCGTACTGTTGCCAGTATCCAACAGGAACTGTCGGCAGCTCGTTAAAAGCCCGGTGGCACATACCCCCGCCACCTGCTTAGCGTCTCCTGAATCGAACCTTAGCCTGCTGCGTTGAACGCGGCAGGCTTCGGTGTCCCAGGCTGTTGGTCACGAGCCATTGCAGTCCAGGCTGATTAGCTTCAGACTCAGGCAAAAGCTGCTACCACAACAAGCCGCTTAAAAACTTTCAAATATGCGACATGGGTTTGTGCGATTTCGTCGCCAAATTTGTGGGCTGCCCTGTCGCTGTGTACAATGAGCTCCCTTTTGCCCCCGCAAAGCTGGCGTACGTTCGGCGTGGATGGTAAGTGGTTGAATTGAAAAGAAATTTGCCTCAATAAGGGGCAAGCCTGGTGAGAAAGTGTCTATGAAAACAGGTCTGTACCATCCCGAAGAATTCAAGG
>CAYVPI010000147.1:0-13386 GCA_964453495.1 uncultured Pseudomonas sp.
ACCACATCCTCATCGATGCCTGGTGCCGTTCGCTGCTGATGAACGATTTCTTCGAGGTCTACACCGCCCTGGGCGAGGGCCGTGAGGCACAGTTGGCGATACCGCCACGCTATCGCGACTACATCGGCTGGCTGCAGCGGCAGAATATGGTCCAGGCGCGGCAGTGGTGGCAGGACAACCTGCAAGGCTTCGAACGCCCGACGCCGATCCCGAGCGACCGCCCATTCCTGCGCGAGCACGCTGGCGACAGTGGCGGCATGGTGGTGGGCGACTGCTACACCCGTCTCGATGCCCAGGACGGCGTGCGCTTGAAGGAACTGGCGCAACAGCACCAACTGACCGTCAACACCTTCGCCCAGGCGGCGTGGGCGCTGGTCTTGCGGCGCTTGAGCGGCGACCGTGACGTGCTGTTCGGCGTCACCGTGGCCGGGCGCCCGGTGGACATGCCACAGATGCAGCGCACTGTCGGATTGTTCATCAACAGCGTGGCCCTGCGGGTGAAACTGCCGCAAGATGGCGAGCGCTGCAGCGTGCGCAGCTGGCTGAGCGGCCTGCTGGAGCGCAACATGGAACTGCGTGAGTACGAATACCTGCCGTTGGTAACCCTGCAGGAGGCCAGTGAACTGCCCAAGGGCCAGCCGCTGTTCGACAGCCTGTTCGTGTTCGAGAACGCACCGGTGGAAGTCTCGGTGCTCGATCACGCCCAGAGCCTCAACGCTACCTCGGATTCGGGCCGTACCCACACCAACTTCCCGTTGACGGTGGTGTGCTACCCAGGCGACGACCTGGGCCTGCACCTGTCGTACGACCAGCGCTACTTCGAGCAGGCCAGCGTCGAACGCCTGCTTTCAGAGTTCAAGCGGTTGCTGCTGGCGTTGATGGAAGGCTTCCATGGCGACATGCACGACTTGCCGTTGCTGGGCGAAGAAGAACAGCAATTCTTGATCCACGGCTGCAACGAGAGTGAGCATGCCTACCCGCTGGAACAGAGCTACGTGTCGCTGTTCGAGGCCCGGGTGGCGATGCATCCGCAGCGTGTCGCCGCCAGTTGCCTGGAGCGCCAGGACAGCTTTGAGTCACTGAACCAACGCAGTAACCGTCTAGGCCATGCCTTGATCGCCGCTGGCGTTACCCTCGATCAACCGGTGGCCCTGCTGGCCGAGCGCAACCTGGACCTGCTGGGCATGATCATCGGCAGCTTCAAGGCCGGTGCCGGTTACCTGCCGCTGGATCCTGGGCTGCCAGAGCAGCGCTTGAGCCGCATCATTGACCTGAGCCGCACGCCGTTGCTGGTTTGTACCGAAGCCTGCCGTGCCCAGGCCGAAGCACTGCTGGAGGCGTTCGCCTGTGCTGAACGGCCGCAACTGCTGGTTTGGGAAAACGTGCAGCAAGGCACCTGGCCGTTGGACAACCCGGGCATTCACAGCGGGCCGGACAACCTGGCCTATGTGATTTACACCTCCGGCTCCACCGGCCTGCCAAAAGGAGTCATGGTCGAGCAGCGCGGTATGCTTAACAACCAACTGAGCAAGGTACCGTACCTGGCCTTGAGCGAAGCCGACGTAATTGCCCAGACCGCATCCCAGAGCTTCGACATCTCGGTCTGGCAGTTCCTCGCCGCGCCGCTGTTCGGTGGCCGTGTGGACATCGTGCCAAACATCATCGCCCACGACCCGCAAGGCTTGCTCGGCCATGTTCAGGCCCAGGGCATCACCGTGCTTGAGAGTGTGCCATCGCTGATTCAAGGCATGCTGGCCCAGGAGCGGATCAGCCTCGACGGCCTGCGCTGGATGCTGCCCACCGGTGAAGCGATGCCGCCGGAGCTGGCTCATCAATGGTTGCTGCGTTATCCGCAGATTGGTCTGGTCAACGCCTACGGCCCGGCGGAGTGCTCCGACGACGTGGCTTTCTATCAGGTTGACCTGGCATCCACCCGTGGCAGCTACCTGCCGATCGGCACACCAACCGACAACAACCGCCTGTACCTGCTCGACGGTGCCCAGGAACTGGTACCGCTGGGTGCGGTGGGTGAGTTGTGCGTGGCTGGCACCGGCGTCGGCCGTGGCTATGTCAGTGACCCACTGCGCACTGCCCAAGTGTTCGTGCCGAACCCCTTCGGCGCGCCGGGCGAGCGCTTGTACCGCACCGGCGACCTGGCGCGGCGCCGCAGCGACGGTGTGCTGGAATACGTCGGGCGTATCGACCATCAAGTGAAAATCCGCGGCTACCGGATCGAACTGGGTGAAATCGAAGCGCGCCTGCATGAGCAACCGCAAGTGCGTGATGCGGCTGTGTGTGTTCAGGAGGGCGTCAATGGCAAGCATCTGGTGGGTTACCTGGTGGCCTGCGATTCAGCACTGAGTAACGACGAACGCCTGGACCGGATCAAGCAACGCCTGCGCGCCGAGCTACCAGAGTACATGGTGCCGTTGCACTGGCTGTGGCTTGCTCGCCTGCCGCTCAATGCCAACGGCAAGCTCGACCGCAAGGCCCTGCCGGCGCTGGAAATCGGCCAGTTGCACAGCCAGGCGTACCTGGCGCCGCGCAATGAACTGGAGCAAACCCTGGCTGCCATCTGGGCCGAGGTGCTCAAGGTCGAGCAGGTGGGTGTACAGGACAACTTCTTTGAACTGGGCGGGCATTCGCTTTTGGCCACGCAAATCGCTTCACGGGTGCAGAAAAACCTGCAACGGGAAGTGCCGCTGCGAGCCATGTTCGAATGCAGCACGGTAGAGGCGTTGGCCAGCTACATCGAGACACTGGACAGCCAGCAGATCAGCGAAGACAAGATGGACAAGCTGAGCGACCTGATGGCGGAACTCGAAGACCTGTAAGCGTTTCTGCGCAGGTTGCTGACAAAGCGCTTGTGGGAGCGGTCCCGGCCGCGAAGGCCTGCGCAGCAGGCCCATCGGTTCGGGCCGCTACGCGCCCCTTCGCGGCTATAGCCGCTCCCACAATCGACCCGGCAAGTAGCGTTGGTGTTGTCAGCAGTCTGAGCAGCCGCCAGGCTGCGTCGCTTTTTCCGCTGCCAAAACAAACTTCACGCAAAGCGCTCGCCAGGTGTAAATCCACGCCACGCTGGTGCGTTTCCAGAACAGGAAATCGCTGCGCATGCCTGCGCACCGATCGCACGTTTTTGCTCACTATCACCCGCGCATGAGGGATTGAGAGATGTCAGTTGCCATCCAGCTTGTCGACGCGCCGCTTGAAGAAAGCCCGGCAGCCGTTGAAACCCTTTACCAGTTCAACGAGTCGCCGTTGCTGGCGCGGCAAAGCCAGCAAGAGTCCAACGCGCGCAGCTACCCACGACGCATTCCGCTGGCGCTCAAACGCGCCAAGGGCATCCATGTGGAAGACGTCGAGGGGCGGCGTTTTATCGACTGCCTGGCAGGCGCCGGCACCCTGGCGCTGGGCCACAACCACCCGGTCATCGTCGAGGCGATCCAGCAGGTGCTAGCCGATGAGCTGCCACTGCATACCCTGGACCTGACCACGCCAGTCAAGGACCAGTTCGTCCAGGACCTGTTCGGTTTGCTGCCGGGTGAATTATCCGCGCAAGCGAAGATTCAATTTTGCGGCCCGACCGGCACTGACGCAGTGGAAGCTGCCCTGAAACTGGTGCGCACCGCTACCGGCCGCAGCACGGTGCTGTCGTTCCAGGGCGGTTACCACGGCATGAGCCAAGGCGCCCTAAGCCTGATGGGCAGCCTGGGGCCAAAGAAACCCCTGGGCGCCTTGCTCGGCAATGGCGTGCACTTCATGCCGTACCCTTACGACTACCGCTGCCCGTTCGGCCAGGGCGGCGCCCAAGGGGTCAAGACCAACCTGCATTACCTGGAGAACTTGCTCAACGACCCGGAAGGCGGCGTGCAGTTGCCGGCAGCGGTAATCGTCGAAGCCGTGCAGGGCGAGGGCGGCATGATTCCCGCCGACCTGGACTGGCTGCGTGGCCTGCGCCGCATCACTGAAAAGGCCGGCGTGGCCCTGATCGTCGATGAAATCCAGAGTGGTTTTGCCCGCACCGGCAAGATGTTCGCCTTCGAGCACGCCGGCATCATCCCGGATGTGGTGGTGATGTCCAAGGCCATCGGTGGCAGCCTGCCATTGGCCGTGATGGTCTATCGCGACTGGCTCGATACCTGGCAGCCAGGCGCCCATGCGGGCACCTTCCGCGGCAACCAGATGGCCATGGCCGCAGGCTCGGCGGTCATGCGTTACCTGACGGAGCACAACGTCGCCGAACACGCCACTGCCATGGGCCAGCGCCTGGTCGGACACCTGTGCACCCTGCAGCGCGACTTCCCGCAGATGGGCGACATTCGGGGTCGCGGGTTGATGCTTGGCGTCGAACTGGTGGACCCGCGTGGCGCAACAGATGCCCAAGGCCACCCGCCGGCCTGCGGACGCCTGGCGTCCTTGCTGCAGCGCGAATGCCTCAAGCGCGGCCTGATCATCGAA
Organism: uncultured Pseudomonas sp.; assembly: GCA_964453495.1. Classification (GTDB taxonomy): domain Bacteria; phylum Pseudomonadota; class Gammaproteobacteria; order Pseudomonadales; family Pseudomonadaceae; genus Aquipseudomonas. Next base: position 4,459 of record CAYVPI010000147.1, read on the forward strand.
CTGGGCGGGCGCCACAACAGCGTGGTGCGTTTCCTGCCGCCGCTGGTGATCACCGCAGAAGAAATCGACCAGGTCGCGCAGATCTTCGCCCGGGCACTGCCGGCAGCGGTCGCGGCCCTCTAATTTTCCGGCGCCTGCGCACGTCTGTTCTATGACGACGGCGTGCCGCAGGCAGCCCAACAATCCAATGGAGAACAGCAATGACTTCAGTATTCGACCGCGACGACATTATTTTCCAAGTAGTGGTCAACCACGAAGAGCAATACTCGATCTGGCCCGACTACAAGGCCATCCCACAAGGCTGGCGCACCGTGGGCAAGAGCGGCTTCAAGAAAGAATGCCTGGCCTACATCGAAGAAACCTGGACCGACATGCGTCCGCTGAGCCTGCGCAGGAAGATGGATGGGCAGGCAGTGGTGGCGGGCTAAGCCCGCGCCTCGGGCTTTAAGGGCATCGCGAGATGCCCTTTTTTGTGGCTGCTCGCTTATCGCCTACCAACCCCGCGCCGAATCCACCCAGAAATTCACCGAAAGCGAAGTAGAAACCGACTCCACCTGATGGAACCACCCCTCAGGCAAAAACAACAAATCCCCAGCCCTGAGGGTAACCCGCAGAAACGGCACATCTCGCGCTACAGCAAAGCGCTGGTAGTCCGGCGTATCAGGGTTGAAGTCGCAGCCGTCCAGGCCGCCCTGGGGTGCGGTGGACCAAGTGCCCAGTGCCGGCCGGTGGTGGGGCGCGGCAAGGATGAAGGATTTTTCGCCCCAGACCTGGGCGAACAGGTTGTCGGTGTCGTCGCGGTGCAGCGGTGTGAGGGTGCCCTTGGGGCCGATCCAGATGCGTGGGGCGATGAACAGCGAGCGGTCGAAGTAGGGCGGGTACTTGATCAGTTCGAGCAATTGCGCCGGCAGGATGTTGTTGCCCATGTAGGCCGGTGGCGAGCCGTCGGCGTTTTTGGCCGCGGGTTGATCCAGCGAGGCGATGAACTCGGCCATGGAGGTCGAGCGGAAGTCGCGTTCGGTGGAGAAGGTCTTCTTTACGTAGTCGCCGTGGCGGGTGATGCCTTGCAGTTCGGCAAAATGCACCAGGGTTTCTTCACGGCTGAGGTTGAACAGTGGCCAGTCGTGCAGCGCATCGCTGATGACCACGGGAATGCCGCCAGGCAGGTAATGATCGCGGAACACACTGACCGGCAGTTGCTCGCGGTGGCGCCGCTCGACTGCACGCAATACCGGCTGCGCGGCCGATACCCGTTCGCTGAAACGTGGTGGCGTAGGGTAGCGTTTGTTCATGTCGACTTTTTCGACCTTGCCGCCGCCGTTGCGGGCGCTGTCGATGATCTGCGGGAGCAAGGTTGCCAGGCCCATGTTGCCATCGATTTTCAGGCGGCCGCTGGCGAAAAGCTCTTCAACGTTGGCCTGGCCGGTCATGATGCCGATGAAGTCCGGTTGCGCCACGCAGATGGTCACGTCCGGCTGACGGTGGCGCCCGGCGGCGGTGACGGTCGTGGCCTTGATTTCGGACCAGTACGCAAGGTCGGCGCCGAACTCGAATTGAAAGACGCCTTCGATGCCGACCGAGGCGGCATTGGCGAACAAATTGGACAACACGGACTGCAGGTCCACGGCATTCCCTCTTCTAATGGTGTAGGCCTGAAGAGGGAACGAGTGTTTGAGGGGGAAATTTATGGTTCATTTTACGGGGAGGGCCACCCCTCACCCCAGCCCTCTCCCCAAGGGGGAGAGGGTTGGGGTGAGGGGAGCGGGTTAATGCCTACATCGGCACCAGCACGTCGAGCACCCGATCAATCGAACCTTCAAGGTTCGCAACCGGATCGGCAGCCTCACCATCAAGCACCACCAACTGCGCACCCGCCTGAGTAATAATCGCCTTCACCGCTTCCGGCGGCTGACGATGATCCAGCACCACCTTCACCTCACCTGCGCTCAAACTGTCGCTCAACCCCTTGAGCGCCTCGGCCGTCCATTGATCGTCTGAACGCGCATCGGTCTGCACCAGCTCCAGGTTGAGCCCGCCAATCAGATAGTCAAGGCGGTCGGAGAGGCTGACCACGCTCAGGTTGTCGGCATTGGCCAGACGCGTCTCGGTGCGGGCGCTGAGCTTGAGCAGGCGTTGTTTCAGAGCAGCAAGGTTGCTTTCGATGCGGGGCTTGGCCTCGGGGGCCAGGCGCACCATGTCGGCGGCAATCACATCGGCCATACGCCCCATGTTGTTGCTGGCAAGCCAGGGTTGGCTGTTCAACCCGTCAGTGTTGCCACCCGGTTGCACGGCGATACCCGGCAGGCTGCCATCGACTGGTCGCGCGGCGTCGACTTCGACGATGCGGATGTTGCTGCGCCGGGCCATGGGGTAGAGCGGGTCGTCGCGCCACAGCGAACGCAGGCCGATTACGGCGTCGGCATCAGTGGCGAGTTTTTGCAGCGCCGGTGCACCACGACCGCTGAAATAGGCACTCTGCCGGCTGCCCGGCAGGTTGGCGGCGGCTGCGCGTTCGACCTGCACGCCGCTGTCCTTGAGCAACAGTTCGGTCAGGCCATAGGTAATGGGCAAGCTGGCGAGCACCCGCACCGGTGGCGTCTGGGCAGCAGACAGCGAGCTATACAGCAATCCGGACAGGGCGATGGCGCGGGCTAAGGTTCGAAGAGCAGGCATTTATCCAATATTCCCTTTGAGGCTGGGCACGGTGCCGCGGGCGATGGCGGCCAGGGCGAAGGCGATGCCGGCTACCAGAATGATCGCAGCGCCCGAAGGCACCGGCAGGTCGAAGATGATCGGCAGCAGGATGCCGCACAGGGTGCTGACGGTGGCGATCACTACCGAGAGCCAGAAAAAGCCCTTGAGCGACTGGCTCAACAGGCGCGCTGCGGCAGCCGGAATCACCAGCAAGGCGCCGACCAGGATTGCGCCGATGACTTTCACGGCGGCGACTGTGATCAGCGTCACCAGCACCACGAACAGGTAATCCAGGGTCTTGACCGCTACGCCACGGACGGCGGCCAGCTGCGGGTTGAAACTGGCGAGCATGATGCGGTTGTACAGTGGCACCGCCAGCCCCAGGACGATCGAGCCGACGATGGCCAGTACCAGCAAGTCATTGCCGTTGACGGTCAGCACTGAACCGAACAGCACGTTTTCCAGAATGTGCACGTTGATCTTGCCGGCCAGTATCAGCAGCAGACTCGCGCCCAGGGCCAATGACACCGAGAGAAACACGCCGATCAAGGTGTCGGGCGCCAGCCCCGTGCGGTTGCGCAGGTAATTGAGCAGTACACCGAATAACAGGCAGTAGCCGAACAGGCTGCCGTAAGGCCCTGTATAGGGTTCGCCGAGCAGGATGCCAACCGCAACGCCGGTGAGGGCGGCGTGGCCGACAGCTTCGGAGAAGAATGCAAAGCGTTTGACCACCACCAGGGTCCCCAGGCCGCCTAGCACCGGGCCGATCAAAAGGCCGGCGAGCAGGGCGTTGACCACGAAGCCGTAGGCCAGTACCGCCGGCAGATAACCCGAGGCGGCCCAGTCCTGGATCAGCAGGCGCAGTGTTTCGTAACTCATTGCCCGGTACTCCCCTGGCTTGCCCGTGGATGGGTGGAAAACAACGTCAGCAGGCGCTCGGGCGTCAATGCCTCGGCGGGGGCGGCATCGAACAGCACGTGGCGGTTCAGGCCGGTCACCCGGTCGGCCAAGCGCTTGACCGCCTCCAGGTCATGCTCGATCCACAGCACTGTGATGCCCTGTTGGCGCCAGTCCACCAGCAGCCGTTCGAACACTTGGATACCGGCTTCATCCAGGGCTGACATCGGCTCGTCGAGCACCAGCAGTTGTGGGGCAGGGATCAAGCCCTGGGCCAGCAGCACCCGTTGCCGCTCGCCACCGGACAGCGCACCCATGCGCCGTTTGCGCTTGTCCTGCATGCCGACTCGCTCCAGCGCCTCGCCGATGACGCCGGCATAGCGTTTCGACAGGCCAAGAAACGCAGGGCGATGCTGGCACATGGCGGCCATGAAATCGTCGACAGTCATCGGTAAGCCACGGTCGAACTCGAGGGCCTGTGGCACATAGCCGATGATGCCCGTAGCACCTGGCCATTCCAGACTCAGGCGGCCCTGATGGGGCATTTGCCCGAGCAAGGTTTTGATCAACGAGCTCTTGCCGCCGCCATTGGGGCCGACCAGTGCATGCACGGTGCCGGGATTGACCCGAAAGCTGACGCTATCGAGGATGCCGGTACCCCCCAGGCGCAAGCTGACACCGTTGAAGTGGATGGCAGGGCCGATGCGTTTTGCATCAATCATTTGAACCGCGCTCATGCGCCAGCCTCCTGGATCGCCCGCACCACGGTGTTCAGGTTGTTGCCCATCTCCTTTTCATACTTCTCGGCGCTGTATTCCCCATAGGAAATATGTGACAGCGGGTAGAGCTTGACCCCGGATTCGCGCTGAATGGTATTGACGTAAGTGGAAGGGAAGTCCATCTCCGAGAAGATTACCTTGACGTCCAGTTCACGCAGCTGGTCGATGGTTTTCTTCAGCTGGCTGGGGCTGGGCTCGATGCCGTGGGCCGGTTCCACCACTGCCGTGACTTCCAGGCCGAACTCGCGCAGCAGGTAGTCATAGGCAGCGTGCACGGTGGCTACGCGCAGGTCAGCGTTCGGTGCCTGGGTCAACTTGGCCAGGGCATCGGCGCGTAGCTTGCGCAGGCGCTTGCCGTAGGCCCGGGCGTTGGCGGTGTAGGTGGCGGCATTGGCCGGGTCGAGCTTGCCCAGCTCCCGGGCGATGTTATTGACCTGGGCGATAGAGGCGCTGATCGACAGGAAGGTGTGCGGGTTGACCACCTTGCCGGCACCGCGGGCCATGGTGCCGGTCGCGGCCAGCAGCGGCACGTTCTGGTTGGCTTCGATGACGGCAATGTTGGGCTTTTCACTGGCTTCGATCATGCGGTCGGCGAAATCGTCATGGCCGACACCGTTGAGCACCACCACGTCCAGGCTGCCGATGCGTTTGATGTCTTCGGAGCGGGGCTCGTAGGCGTGCGGATTGAAACCGGCCGGAATCAGCGGGACGACTTCGGCCTTGTCACCGACGATGTTGGCCACATAGCTGTAGTAAGGGTGCAAGGTGATGCCGATGCGCAGGCGCTTGGCTTCATCGGCGCTGGCCGGCGGCGCGAGCAGCAGGGCCAGCAGGCCGGCGAGCAGCAGCCGGCGCTGACGGAAAACGGATGCAATGGACATGAGCAGGAAGTCTTCTCTGGAATGAGTCACGAGGTTCAGTGCCGATGCTGGCGGGTGACCCCGGCATCGTATTGCGCCACGACGTGCTGCCAACCGGCGCTGATCAGGGCTTGATCATTGAGCTCGGCCGGGGCTTTGAGGTCAGCACCCCGGTTGAGCCAGACATCCGCTGGCTGCTCCGGGCCATTGACGCGCAGCAGGAACGAGCCGGCCGTGCTTGGCACCTGGCTGAGCCCGAGATAAGCCTGCTCGTCGATCAGTTGCCAGGCATGGCCGCCCCGGCTGACTGAGCTGGCATCCTGGGCAAAGGGCGCGAAACCTTCTTCGCCCAGCTGCGCGGGCGTCGGCAAATCGCTTTGCTCCTGTTGCAGCAGGCGGATTTCATCAAGGGTCACCCGCAGGTCGGCATAGATGCCTTGTTCCCCGGCGGTGAGGTCGCGGCGTGCATCCACTTGGTGAGCTTCGACGGTAGTGACGGCCTGGTCTTCCCGGTGCCAGAGCACCACGGAACCGGCACAGGCCACCACGATCAGGCAGAACAGCAGCACATAGAGGGTTTCATGGCCGGCACCGGCGGGGCGAATGACTTGGGTGTTTGCGCTCACAGTCATGGGGCCTCGATGTCGGCATGGTCGATTTCAACCACGTGGCCGGGGCCGGCGTCGAACAGCACATAGAACTCACCGCTGGGCTTTTTGAAGGTCAGGGTCGAATCGGACCCAAGCTTGCCCGGTACCAGGATGCTTTCGTCGTAGCCGACCACATCCAGGGTCACGCCCGGTGCGCCGCTGCCATCGGAGAAGCCACCAGTGCACTTGATTTGCTCGGCGTCGACTTCCTTGCATTCGCACATCGGGTTATGGGCCATCGCCTGTGCGCTGAAGGCGCTGCACAGGACCAGCAAGAAACGGGGGGCCGTGCGCCGCAGGGCGCGGCTACCTGTCGCGACAATCATGGTTTGCCTCCTTGTTTGGCGAGCCAGGCGACCGTTGCCGGTGATGCCGTGCCCAGGGGAATGGATGCCTGATGCATGGAGCCGTCCCAACCTTCCATGGTGATCCACAGCTGGTCGTCGGCCTTGGTGCGCTTTGGAATGGTCACATTGGTGCCCATGCGGTAGGGCGCGCCGAAGAAGATGGAGCCAGCGGCCCGCAGGCTGCGCGGCTTGCCGATGCGCAGGTAGGTGGCCTTGACCTGGCCGATGCAGGTCTGGCAGAGCATGGCATTGAAGCTTTTGATGTGGCCGGCGGGGCCAATATCGACAGGCGCCTCATTGCGCAGTTCGGCCAGCTTCAGGCTCCAGGGCCCGACCTGGACATCGCCGATTTCGCGTTCGCCAAGGCCACTGTCGCCCCGCGAGAGCGCGGCGTCGGCAAAATACTTGGGCATGAAACCCAGTGGAATCACCAGCAGCAGGATGTTGATGTGCAAGCGCCATTTGTACCAGAGGCGGCCCAGGGTCGATTGCTCGGTGCTGACAGTGCTCACAGGCTGTTCTCCGATGTTTCGTTCGCCAGCACGGCGGGGCGCGCTGCAGGGTTGCTGCGCTCTTTCCTGGCTTCGCGCTTGAGGGCGTTGAGGGTGGCCAGCGCCGTACGCTTGCTCCAGATCAGCAGACCGCTCAGGACCATCATGCTCAGCAACAGGCCGAAGAAGCACCAGATCAGCTTGATCCAGATCCCGCCAAAATCGCCGGTATGCAGGGGCCGCATGGATTCGGTGACGAATTCCAGGGGCGAACGGTCGGCCAGCAGGTGCGCTGCGGCGACTTCACCGGTGTAGGGGTTGATCTGCGCCGTCTGGTACATCAGCGGGTACCAGCCACGCCCGCCGATTTCCAGATGCGCATAGGCGTTGCCTGGCAGGCTGAGGAAGCTGGCTTCCAGGCCTGGGATTTTCTGCGTGGCGATCTGGATCGCTTCGTCCAGGCTGACCTTCTTCACCGGCAGGCCGTCGCTTGAGGCCGGCACGTCTTCGCGGGCAATGACCGGCAACACCGTCTGGGTGGAAATGGAGATGTGGTTGTCGGAAAGGATCGCTTGGATGAGGAACCAGGTGCCAGTGATGGAAATCACCGCAATAAACCAGATCGACCACAAGCCGCTCAGGCGGTGGAAGTCACCCCAGAAAATCCGTGCGCCGTGCGCCAGGCGCGGCAGCTTGAAAAAGCCCTTCCAGAAACGCTTGTAGACCACAAGCCCGGTGACCAGCGAGGCCAGCAGCGGCAGGCCCAGAATCGAGACCAGGTACCAGCCCCAGCTGAAACCATTGGTGAAGGGCACCAACCACCAGCCGTGCAGGGCGCGGGTAAAGCGCTGGAAGTTGAAACTGGGGCTTTCGCCCTGGATCACGCCGCTGTACGGGTTGACGTAGACCTCAACCGAGCGGCCGTCGGGATAGGACACATCGACGCTGAGGGCAAAATGCGATTCGTCGGGCCGGCTGATTTGCTCGACGATCAGTTGTGGTTGCGCCTGCTTGATGGCAGCGATGATCTGGTCATAGCTGAGCAGTTCGGCGTCATCGGACGGTTTACTGGCACGGATGTCCGGGTTGGCCAGCCAGACGATTTCCTGGCTGACCACCGCCAGCGTCCCGGTGACGCAGACGATCAACAGGAAGAACCAGATGGGCAATGCCAGCCAGCTATGGACCAAAAACCAGATTTTCGAGCGGGATTTCTTCGACATGGAATGTGCGCGTCTTGGTAGCGGAGCAGGGCCACCCGACCGGTCAATTGCCACCGCAGGCAAAGGCTGCAGCAGCGAGGAAAACCTCCGGGCTAACCTTTAAGACGAATGAGACGCACAAATCCCCAAGGGCGAAATGAAAGAAAATGTTTCTGGTTACGCTTAAGCCCCTGTCCGAGGTCAATCCAGCACGCGCCCCTGGCGCCAGTAACCCATCAAGGTCAGGGTTTTGCGGTCCAGGCCACGTTCGTTGATGAGGTATTTGCGGATCGTCAAGACCGCCATCGACTCACCCGCCACCCAGGCATAAAAGGTGCTGCGGGTCGATTCGGCCTTTTCCCATACGCGTTTTTTATCAATGTCGATGTCCTTGACGCCTTTGCCTGGCCGGTGCGGACCCGCCGCCGGTGGCAACTGGGCCAGCTCCTTGGCGGCATGGACCATGGCCTCGCCGTGGCAAAAGCCCTGCGCATCGCGAGGTAGCCAATGCAGGTGCGTGCCGGGCGCGCAACGCAAGGGCAGGCAATCGGCTTCATGGGGTACTTCGATAAAGGCCTGCACCTGAGGACCTCCAGTTTGATCGGCCAGGGTTTCGAGGATCCCGGCGATCGCCGGTAAGGCGGTTTCGTCGCCGATCAATAGCACCTGTTGCACGCCGACGGGGGGTTGCCATTCATAACCGCCGGGGTCTTTGTCGGCGAGCCTGTGGGGCGCGACGATTTGCAGGCGGTCTCCCGGCTGTGCGTGGGTCGCCCAGGCTGATGCGGGGCCGGTTTCGCCGTGCAGGACGAAATCAATATCCAACTCTGCCTGTTCGGCCCTCAGTGCACGAATGGTATAGCTGCGCATCGGCGGTTGCTTATGTTGCGCCAGGCTGCGACGGGCGGCGTGCCAATCGCCGAATTTGGGTAAGTCGGGGCCGCTGCCGTCGGCAGCGGGGAACAGCAGCTTGACCCGCTGGTCCGGTGCCAGGGTTTGCATCAGGTT
>CAYVPI010000148.1:0-13304 GCA_964453495.1 uncultured Pseudomonas sp.
CCTACGACATGATCCGCTTCTCGGTGAACATCATGCGTGGCTGCTTCGGCGGCTGTACGTTCTGCTCGATCACCGAGCACGAAGGCCGCATCATCCAGAACCGCTCCCACGAATCGATCATCCGCGAGATCGAAGAAATTCGCGACAAGGTTCCTGGCTTTACCGGCGTTATTTCCGACCTCGGCGGCCCGACCGCGAACATGTACCGCATTGCCTGCAAGAGCCCGGAAATCGAATCGGCGTGCCGCAAGCCGTCGTGCGTGTTCCCCGGTATCTGTCCGAACCTGAACACCGACCACTCCTCCTTGATCAAGCTGTATCGCAGCGCCCGTGCGTTGCCGGGCGTGAAGAAGATTCTGATCGCCTCCGGCCTGCGTTACGACCTGGCCGTGGAGTCGCCGGAATACGTCAAGGAGCTGGTGACCCACCACGTGGGTGGCTACCTGAAGATCGCCCCGGAGCACACCGAGGAAGGCCCGCTCAATCAAATGATGAAGCCGGGCATCGGTAGCTACGACCGCTTCAAGCGCATGTTCGAGAAGTACTCCAAGGAAGCAGGCAAGGAGCAGTACCTGATCCCGTACTTCATCGCCGCCCACCCGGGCACCACCGATGAAGACATGATGAACCTGGCCCTGTGGCTCAAGGGCAATGGTTTCCGTGCTGACCAGGTGCAGGCGTTCTACCCTTCGCCGATGGCGTCGGCCACTGCCATGTACCACTCGGGCAAGAACCCGCTGCGCAAGGTCACCTACAAGAGCGACTCGGTGACCATCGTCAAGAGTGAAGCCCAGCGCCGCCTGCACAAGGCCTTCTTGCGTTACCACGATCCGAAAGGCTGGCCGATGCTGCGCGAAGCCCTGGAGCGCATGGGTCGTGCCGACCTGATCGGTCCGGGCAAGCACCAACTGATCCCGCTGCACCAGCCGGCGACCGACAGCTACCAGAGCGCGCGCCGCAAGAACTCGACCCCGGTGGGCAGCCACAAGGTGGCCAAGGAACAGAAGATCCTGACCCAGCACACCGGCCTGCCACCGCGCGGCAGCGACGGCAGCAACCCGTGGGACAAGCGCGAACAGGCCAAGGCCGCCGCTTTTGCCCGCAACCAGGAAGCGGCCAAGGCACGCAAGGAGGCCGCCAAGGGCGGCAAGAAGAAGCCGCGCCAGCCGGTTTTGCCACGCTAACGCTATAAGCAAGGCAAATTGCGGCCTTGTAGCAGCTGCCGTCAGGCTGCGTCGAGGCCGCCATATTCGTCGGATCCTGAACGGGAGTCGTTCTTGCTGGCCACGGACGCAGCCTGACGGCAGCAGCTACAAGGATCGCGGCAGCAAAACCCAAACTTTTCCCTCCAAAGCCTCATTTCTGTGCAACGCTTGCACCGCCGCTTCGAGATAGCGCGCTTTTGGTGCTGTGTTGATGCCGGCATGTGCGGAACAGAGGGCTTGGCCTTGTGGCACAAGTCTTGCGCTGTTCTGCTACCGTCCAGGCTCGCAGGAGGCACGCCGTGTCGATTCATGTCGCATTGCACCATGTCACGCACTATCGCTACGACCGCGCGGTCGAGCTTGGCCCGCAGCTCGTGCGCCTGCGCCCGGCGGCACACAGCCGCACGCGGATCCTGTCCTATGCCCTGAAGGTTGCGCCCGCGCAGCACTTCATCAATTGGCAGCAGGACCCGCAAGGCAACTACCTGGCGCGGCTGGTGTTTCCGGAAAAAACCGACGTCTTGCGCATTGAAGTCGACCTGGTCGCCGAGATGGCGGTGTTCAACCCGTTCGATTTCTTCCTGGAGCCCTACGCGGAAAAAATCCCTTTTCGCTATGCCCGCGAAGAACAACACGAGCTGGCCCCCTACCTCGAGCAGTTGCCGCTTTCGCCGAAATTCGCGGCTTATCTGGCCAGCATTGACCGCACACCAACGCCCAGCATCGACTTTCTCGTGGTATTGAACCAGCGCCTGAGCGAAGACATTCGCTACCTGATTCGCCTGGAGCCGGGCGTGCAGACGCCCGAGCAAACCCTCGAACTCGCCTCCGGCTCATGCCGTGACTCGGCCTGGCTGTTGGTGCAGCTGTTGCGGCATTTGGGCCTGGCTGCACGGTTTGTCTCGGGCTATCTGATTCAGCTGACCGCCGACGTCAAGGCACTGGACGGCCCCTGCGGTACCGACGTGGATTTCACCGACCTGCACGCTTGGTGCGAAGTGTATTTGCCGGGTGCCGGCTGGGTCGGCCTGGATGCCACCTCCGGGTTGTTTGCCGGCGAAGGGCACATTCCGCTGGCATGCAGCCCCGATCCATCGTCAGCCGCGCCGATCAGTGGCCTGGTTGAACCGTGCGAGTGTGAGTTTGTCCATGAAATGTCGGTGGAGCGCCTGTGGGAAGCACCCCGCGTCACCAAGCCTTACAGCGAGGAGCAATGGCTGGCCATCAACGCCTTGGGGCGGCAGGTCGATGGTGATCTGCTCAAGCATGATGTGCGCCTGACCATGGGTGGCGAGCCGACGTTTGTCGCCATCGACCAGCCCGACGCCCCTGAGTGGAATACCGCCGCCCTCGGCCAGAACAAACGACGCCTGTCGGCGCAATTGTTCCAGCGCTTGCGCCAACAATACGCGCCCCAGGGGCTGGTACATTTTGGCCAGGGCAAGTGGTACCCCGGTGAGCAATTACCGCGCTGGTCGTTGAACTGCTTCTGGCGCCGGGATGGCGAGCCGATCTGGTCCAACCCGGCATTGATTGCCGATGAAGGCCAGGACTACGGCGCAACCGAAGCCCTCGGCGGGCGCTTTTTGGCCTGCGTCGCCGAGCGCCTGAAATTGCCGACACGCTATGTATTCCCGGCCTATGAAGACAACTTCTACTACCTCTGGCGCGAAGGCAGCCTGCCCCAGAACGTCAGCGCCGAAGATTCCCGGCTCGATGACGAAATGGAGCGCAAGCGCCTGCGTAAGGTGTTCTCCCAAGGCCTGGACAAGGTCATTGGCCAGGTCCTGCCGCTGGCGCGCACGGCCAGGGGCGATCGCTGGCAGAGTGGCCGCTGGTACCTGCGCGACAGCTACTGCCGGCTAGTGCCGGGCGACTCGCCGCTGGGCTACCGCTTGCCGCTGGCGTCGCAGCCTTGGGTCAGTGCCGCTGAATATCCCTATATCCATCCCACCGACCCCAACCAGTCGTTGCCAGACCTGCCGGCGCGAAATGCATTGCCGGGTGCCATGAAGTCAGAGGCCAGCGCCGGTGAGCCGGAGCGAATCCCCAAGCTCGACGAATCCGCCGACTGGCTGACCCGCACGGCCTTGTGTGCCGAAGCGCGGGAGGGGCGTTTGTATCTGTTCATGCCGCCACTGGAGCGGCTGGAAGACTATCTGGAACTGGTTAGCGTCATCGAGGCGACCGCCCAGGAACTAAATTGCCCGGTCTTGCTCGAGGGCTATGAGCCGCCAGGCGACACCCGCCTGAGCAACTTCAAGGTGACCCCCGACCCGGGTGTCATCGAAGTCAATGTGCAGCCCTCGGCCAGTTGGGATGAATTGGTCGAACGCACCGAGTTCCTCTATGAGCAGGCCCGGCAAACGCGCCTGAGTACCGAGAAGTTCATGATCGACGGGCGCCACACGGGCACGGGTGGCGGTAACCATCTGGTGCTCGGTGGCGCGACGCCGGCCGATTCGCCTTTTTTGCGGCGGCCGGACCTGCTGCGCAGCCTGATCAGTTATTGGCATAACCATCCGTCGCTGTCGTACCTGTTTTCCGGCCTGTTCATCGGCCCGACTTCGCAAGCGCCACGGGTCGACGAGGCACGTAACGACGCCTTGTACGAGCTGGAAATAGCCTTTGCTCAAATGCCTGGGCCGGGTGAGGTGTGCCCGCCATGGCTGGTCGACCGCCTGCTGCGCAATCTGCTGATCGATGTCACCGGCAACACCCACCGTGCCGAGTTTTGCATCGACAAGCTGTACTCGCCCGACAGTGCCAGTGGCCGCTTGGGCCTGCTTGAGTTGCGCGCCTTCGAGATGCCACCCCACGCGCGCATGAGCCTGGTCCAACAACTGCTGTTGCGCGCGCTGGTAGCGCGTTTCTGGCGCGAACCCTATGCACCGGCAAAATTGGCGCGCTGGGGTACCGAGTTGCACGACCGCTTCCTGTTACCGCACTTCATCGCCCAGGACTTCGCCGATGTGATCGTCGAGCTCAATGCCGCCGGCTATCTCTTGCGGGCCGAATGGTTTGCCGCCCACCTGGAGTTTCGTTTCCCCAAGGTCGGCGACTATGCCGTCAGTGGCATCGAGCTGGAGTTGCGCCAGGCGCTTGAGCCCTGGCATGTGCTGGGTGAAGAGGGTGGCGCGGGAGGCGCGGTACGGTATGTCGACTCCTCGCTGGAGCGGCTGCAGGTAAAACTCTGCGGGCTGTCGACCCAGCGCTATGTACTGACCTGCAATGGTATACCGGTACCGTTGCAACCGACCGGCAAGGTTGGCGAATTTGTGGCTGGCGTGCGTTACCGCGCCTGGCAGCCATACAACTGCCTGCAACCGACTATTGGTGTGCATGCACCGCTGGTGTTCGATGTTGTCGACACCTGGATGCAACGTTCTCTGGGCGGTTGCCAATACCATGTGGCGCACCCCGGCGGTCGCAACTACGAAACGCTGCCGGTGAATGCCAATGAAGCGGAAAGCCGGCGCCTGGCGCGTTTCTTCCGCCTGGGCCACAGCCCGGGGCCATTGTCGATACCGGTACTGCAGGTCAATGATGAGCTACCGATGACCCTGGACCTGCGCCGCTTTCACTTGCGCTAATCTGATCTCCATTTGCTGCCATCGAGCATTTCCATGCCTGACCTGCTTGACCGATACCCGCTGACTGCGGGGGCGTATCACGAGATGCTCGAGGCCGATGGCGCCGTGCGGCCCCATTGGCAGCGTTTATTCGAGCAACTGCAGCGCAGCACCCCGGCACAACTGGCCCAGCGACAGGCCTTGTTGGCCCGGCAGATTCAGGAAAACGGCGTCACCTACAACGTCTACGCCGACCCCAAGGGTGCCGACCGCCCCTGGGAACTGGACCTGCTGCCGCATCTGATTGCCGACCAGGAATGGCAACAGATCGCAGCGGGCGTTGCCCAGCGCGCACGCCTGCTCAACGCGGTGCTGGCCGACATCTACGGGCCGCAGCAATTGATTGCCGATGGCCTGCTGCCCGCCGAGCTGGTCTATGGGCACAACAACTTTCTCTGGCCGTGCCAGGGCATCATGCCTGCGGACGGCACGTTCCTGCATGTGTATGCCGTGGACCTGGCCCGGGCTCCAGATGGTTGCTGGTGGGTGACCGCCGACCGCACGCAAGCGCCTTCCGGTGCCGGCTATGCGCTGGAGAACCGCACCATCGTGTCACGGGCGTTGCCGGACCTGTACCGCGACCTGCAGGTGCAGCATTTGGCGGGGTTCTTCCGCACCCTGCAAGAAACCCTGGCTCGTCAGGCAGCTACCGATAACGAAGTGCCCTTGATCGTCCTGCTGACACCGGGGCGTTTCAATGAAAGTTACTTCGAGCACCTGTATCTGGCCCGCCAGCTGGGCTATCCGCTGGTAGAGGGCGGTGACCTCACCGTGCGCGATGCCACGGTGTACCTGAAAACCTTGAGCGGCCTGCGCCGGGTGCACGCGATCATGCGCCGCCTGGATGACGACTTCTGCGACCCGCTGGAGCTGCGCACGGATTCGGCGCTGGGCGTGCCGGGCCTGTTGCAAGCAGTGCGCCAGGGCCGGGTACTGGTGGCCAATGCGTTAGGCAGCGGCGTACTGGAGTCACCGGGGCTGCTGGGGTTTCTGCCCAACATCAACCAGCGCCTGTTCGGCGAAGCGCTGACCCTGCCATCCATAGCCACCTGGTGGTGCGGCGAGCCTCCGGTGCTGGCCCAGGCCCTGGAAAAACTGCCGGAATTGCTGATCAAGCCGGCGTTTCCATCACAAAGTTTTGCCCCGGTGTTCGGTCGCGATCTGGACGCGGCTCAACGCCAGGCATTGGCGCAACGTATACAAGCCCGCCCCTATGCCTATGTTGCCCAGGAGTTGGCGCAACTGTCCCAGGCACCGGTCTGGCAGTCCGAAGCGGGGCAGTTGCAGCCCCGGGCGATTGGCATGCGCGTGTATGCGGTGGCCAGCGCCGACGGCTACCGGGTTCTGCCCGGTGGCTTGACCCGGGTAGCAGCCCAGGCCGATGCCGAAGTGGTGTCGATGCAACGCGGCGGTGCCAGCAAAGACACCTGGGTGCTCGGCGAGCGCGCCCCGGCGGGTGAACAATGGCGCGCCCAGCGCAGCATCGGCGTGCATGACATCATCCGCCAGGACCCGTACTTACCTTCGCGAGTAGTGGAAAACCTGTTCTGGTTCGGTCGTTATTGCGAGCGCTGTGACGCCAGCGCGCGGTTGTTGCGCATTATCCTGTCGCGCTACGTCGATGGTGATGACCCGCTGGCCTTGCAGGCTGCGGTAGAGCTGGGCGAGAGCCTGTCCCTGCTGCCGGAGGAGGGCGAGTTGCCCGAGCGCTTGCTGGCGGCGTTGCTCGACGGCGAGTGGGCATTCAGCCTGCGCGCCAACCTGCAACGGCTGCAGTGGGCGGCTTCACAGGTACGCGGCAAGCTTTCCCGGGAGAACTGGCAGGCCCTGGTGGAGTTGCAGCGCGAAGCCTTGAGCCTGGAAACCGAAGAGCCCGATTTTGGCGAGCTGCTGGATTTCCTCAATCGGCTGGTCATGTCATTGGCGGCGCTGTCGGGCTTTGCCCTGGATGACATGACCCGTGACGAGGGCTGGCGCTTTTTGATGATCGGCCGGCGCATCGAGCGGTTGCAGTCCCTGAGTACCAGCCTGGCGGCCTTCCTGCGTGGCGTAGCGGTATTCGATCAGGCTGGCCTTGAGTGGTTGCTGGAGTTGGGCAACAGCAGCATCACCTATCGCTCGCGTTACCTCGCGGTACCGCAGCTCATACCGGTACTGGACTTGCTCCTGCTCGACGAGCAGAACCCCCATGCCGTGTTGTTCCAGCTCAAGCTGGTGACCCGCTCGCTCAACCGTCTCAACGATGACTTCGGCACCGCCCGCGAACCGGGCCTGGCGATGCTGGTGCAGCGCCTCCAGCTCTTCGACCTCGGCACATTGGAGAATCCACTGTTCGGTGCGGCTAGCGTGCGGGCAGTGCTCGAAGGCCTGGCCGACATGCTGCAAACCATTGCCCAGGCCAGCGGCGAGGTTTCCGATCGCCTTGCATTGCGCCATTTCGCCCATGTCGACAACGTCAGCCAACAAACGGTCTCGGTCTAGCATGCGCGCGCACTACCAGATACTTCACGACACCCATTACCGTTACGACAGCCCTGTTTCGTTGGCGCAGCAGCTCGCCCATCTGTGGCCGCGATCTTGTACCTGGCAACACTGCACCGACAGGCAATTGCAGATCAGCCCCGAACCGACCAGCCGCAGTGATGAACTGGATGTGTTCGGCAACCCGCTGACGCGCTTGGCGTTCGAACGGCCCCATGACGAGTTGCGGGTCTGTGCGCGGCTGACGGTGGAGGTACTGGCCAAGCCCAGAGCGGACTTCACCAGTTCACCTCCCTGGGAACTGGCCCGCAATGCTCTGACTTACACCGGCAAGCCAATGCCCGCCGATGTGCTGCAAGCGTGTCGTTACCGTTTTGAGTCGCCCTATGTTCACCTCAAGCACAACTTCGTGAGCTTCTCGCAAAGTTGCTTTGCACCGGGCCGGCCGTTGCTGTTGGGCGTGCAGGCCTTGATGGAGAAGATTTTCAGTGAGTTCACCTTCGATGCCGAAGCCACGCAAGTGGCGACGCCGCTGGTGGAGGTATTGGAGCGACGTCGCGGGGTGTGCCAGGACTTCGCCCATTTGATGCTCGCCTGCTTGCGTTCCCGTGGCCTGGCGGCGCGCTATGTCAGTGGCTATCTGCTGACCCAGCCGCCGCCAGGGCAAGCGCGCTTGATTGGCGCCGATGCGTCCCACGCCTGGGTTTCGGTCTATTGCCCGGTGGCAGGATGGGTGGATTTCGACCCGACCAACAACGTGCAGCCCGCGCTGGAGCACATCACCCTGGCCTGGGGCCGGGACTTTTCCGATGTATCGCCGCTGCGCGGGGTGATTCTCGGGGGTGGCAGCCATGACCCGGAGGTCAGCGTCACAGTCATGCCCCTGGCCGAAGGGGTGCTTTAGCTGGGCGTGCGATCGACCCATTTCGGCGGGGCCAGCGGTTGCCAGGCAGCCAGCTGGTCGAGCAGCTCCAGGGGCGATTCACTCATCTGCAGCATGGCGCGGTGGGGCTCGCGTACGAAGCCTTCGGCGACCACATGGTCGAGAAAACCGCTGAGCTTATTGTAGAAACCATTGACCTCCAACAGCCCCAACGGCTTGCCGTGGTAGCCAAGTTGGCCCCAGGTCCAGACTTCGAACAGCTCTTCGAAGGTGCCCAGGCCGCCCGGCAAGGCAATGAACGCATCGCTCAGTTCGGCCATGCGCGCCTTGCGTGCATGCATACCGTCGACCACTTCCAGGCGGGTCAGCCCGTTATGGCCAACCTCGGCGTTCTTCAGGCTGTGGGGGATAATACCGATCACCTCGCCGCCAGCGGCCAGGGCAGCATCGGCAACGATGCCCATCAGGCCGACGGCGCCGCCACCATACACCAGCGTCAACTTGCGCTCGGCCAGGGTGCGACCCAGGGCGATTGCCGCTTCCCGGTAGACCGGATTATTGCCGGTGCTGGCGCCGCAAAAAACACAAACTGCACGAAGAGACATTGGTTTACTCCATGGTCAAGAACGGCCACAGGGTAAAGTCTTGCGTGTCTTTGTGCGAGTTGCAGTTAAAAGGGGCGATCGTACTCGTACTCAGTCCCGCTGGCGCCGCAGGCGTAGGCTGCAAGTAGACTGCGGAACAGGCGATTGAAATGCATGATTATTTTCCTTCACTTGTAGGCTTATGTTTCCAGGTGTTGTGCGATGGTAGAGCCTCGGCGCATTATTGGTCGGTTGATTATCTTGATGGGTGCCATAGAGCGAACCCACTGCCCACTGGAGTTGATTCAAGTCATAGGAACTTGCGCCGCAGTGGGGCAGTCTGCATTTACAAATAACCTGCCATGGAGATTCACCATGTTTGCCAAACTCGTTGCGGTATCCCTGTTGACGCTGGCCAGCGGTCAATTGCTTGCCGCCGAATGCTCGGTCGATGTCGACTCCACCGACCAGATGTCCTTCAACACCAAGGACATCACCATCGACAAGAGCTGCAAGACCTTGACCGTCAACCTGAAACACTCCGGCAGCCTGCCGAAGAATGTCATGGGCCATAACTGGGTCTTGAGCAAAGAGGCCGACATGCAACCCATCGCAACGGATGGCTTGAGTGCAGGCATCGACAAGAACTACCTCAAAGACGGTGATGCGCGGGTTATCGCTCATACCAAGCTCATCGGTGCCGGCGAGAATGATTCGGTGACGTTTGATGTGTCCAAGCTGGCGGCGGGCGAGAAGTATGGGTTCTTCTGCTCGTTCCCTGGGCATATTTCGATGATGAAGGGTACGGTTACCCTTAAGTAACCAGGCAGGTCTTTAGGGCCTCATCGCGGGCAAGCCCGCTCCTACAGAGTTCGCACAACTCCTGTAGGAGCGGGCTTGCCCGCGATCAAATCTCAAGGCGCAAACGGCATCTCACGCTTGTGATGCGTCTGCCGGTAGGTCTTGCAAATGATGTCGAACGCTTCCTGGCGCACCGGCTCGCCATGCAGGAAGGCATCGATTTCCACATAAGTCACGCCGTGGGACGCTTCGTCCGGCTTGCCCGGAACCAGGTCTTCCAGATCGGCCGTCGGCACTTTCTCCACCAATGATTCCGGCGCACCGAAACTGCGGGCGATGGCGCGTACCTGGTTCTTCACCAGGCCGCTCAGGGGCGCCAGGTCGCAGGCGCCATCACCGAACTTGGTAAAGAACCCCATCACCGCTTCGGCCGCATGGTCGGTGCCGATCACCAGCCCGCGACGGGCGCCGGCAATGGTGTATTGGGCGATCATGCGCATGCGTGCCTTGGTGTTGCCCAGCACGAAGTCCACGGTGGTGTGCGGCTGGTCTTCCAGGGTCTGGACCTCGGCGGCCAAGGCCTTGACTGCAGGGCCGATGTTCACGGTATGACGCTCGTCCGGTGCGATGAAGTCCATGCAGGCCTGGGCTTCATGCTCGTCGAACTGGGTCATGTAGGGCAGGCGTACGGCCAGGAATTTGTAGTCGGCATCGCCGGTGCTCTCACGCAGTTGCTCTACGGCGCGTTGGGCCAGCAGGGCGGCGGTCAGGGAGTCCACACCGCCGCTGATGCCCAGCACCAGGGTCTTTAACCCGGCGTCTTGCAGGCAGCGCTGGATGAACGCGATACGGCGCGCGACTTCCGCTTGCAGGGCGGCCTGGTCGGCAAAGGGTGGCTGAACCTTGAGCTGCTGCGCAATCTCTCGCTGTGTAGCTTGCATGGGTTACTCCTTGGATTCGGGGACTTTGAAAACATGGCGCAGGTAAGCGACGAAATTCGGGTCACGGCATTGGGTCTTGGCGGCTTCATCGGAGATCTTGGCCACTGGCTCGCCGTTGCATCCGGTCATTTTAAGCACGATGCTCATCGGCGCCACCCCGGCGATGTCGCACGTGAGGTTGGTGCCGATGCCGAAGCTGACATTGATCCGACCGCGCAAGGCCCGGAAGATTTCCAGGCAGCGGGGCAGGTTCAGGCCATCGGAGAACACCAGGGTCTTGGTCATCGGGTCGATGCCCAGTGAGCAGTAGTGGGCGATGGCTTTTTCCGCCCACTGCACGGGATCGCCCGAATCATGGCGCAGGCCGTCAAAGAGCTTGGCGAAGTACAGGTCGAAATCGGCCAGGAAAGCATCCATGGTGATGCAGTCCGTCAAGGCGATACCGAGCAGGCCACGGTACTCGCGCACCCAGCAATCGAGCGCGGCGCTCTGGCTGTCGATAAGTCGCGGGCCCAACTGCTGGTGGGCCATGATCCATTCATGGGCCATGGTTCCCAATGGCTTGATATCCAGCTTGTGCGCCAAATGCACGTTGCTGGTACCGACGAACCGCCCGGGGAAGTCGCGCTTGAGCACGCTGACCACTTCTTCCTGCACCCGGTAGGAAAAGCGCCGACGCGTGCCGAAATCGGCAACCTGCAGGTGGCGGAGCTCTTCAGCCGTTGCATGAGCCGCCAGCCAGTCGAACTTGCGATACAGCTGGTCGCGAGCATCCTGTAATGCCACCTGTGGATAACGGTTGCGGTTGCGCACCTCGCTGACAATGGCCAGTAACGGCACTTCAAACAAGATCACATGCAGCCAGGGGCCGCGCAGGCGGATGCTCAGTTCGTCGTGCTCGATGCTGGCGTGTACATAGCGCAGGTTGAAGCGGAACAGCCCGAGAAAACGCAGGAAGTCCGGCTTCATGAAGCTGATGTGCTCAAGAAAGCTGAGCTCGGTATCGCTCAGGCTCAGCTCGCACAAGTGCTCGATCTGCTGGCGGATTTCAGCCAGGTAGGGGCGCAAATCTTCGCCATTGCGGCAGCGAAACTCCCACTCAACTTCCACGTTCGGGTAGTTGTGCAGCACCGCCTGCATCATGGTCAGTTTGTAGAAGTCGGTGTCCAGCAGGTTCTGCACGACGGGATCGGAAAATACGCTTTGACTCATACAGGGCTCCAGGCCGAGCAGGCGTCGCCTGGCAATAGTGGCGCGCGACAGTGCTGCATTTTGCCAGTCTTTTTCCCATTGTGCGGCGCTGCGCCGTGTAAATCCGTAGCAGGCACCTGGCCACTGCACATTCGTATTAAACAGCTAGCCTGTAATGGTGCGGGATGTAGCAGTCGCGCACCGGCACTGTGCAGTTCGGTTACGCATGCTGTTACAGCCAGGTTGCACGTAAACACTATCGGGGGTTGCAATGATGGCACTTTTGGGTTGCGCCATTTTGATGGGTCGGTGTTACCAAAGTTGTCCCAGACGGTTGCACGGCCTGTAAAAAAAGGACCAAAAAGCCCTAATAACAAACTGATAGCGAGTTTTTCCAGAATAGAAATTCAATGGCACGCGCCTTGCTCAGAGCAATTGCTGAAGTTGTAGTGCCAACCAAAAAAATCAGGAGCACCACCTCATGTCGCAGACGTTTTACAGGAAAGGTTTTCTGGCGCTGGCCGTAGCTACGGCGATGGGCGTTACTTCGTTTGTTCAGGCCGACGTCAAGATCGGTGTGGCAGGTCCAATGACAGGTCCCAGTGCATCTTTTGGTGAGCAGTACATGAAGGGGGCGCAAGCCGCGGCCGATGCCGTCAACAAAGCCGGCGGCATCAACGGTGAAAAGATCGTGCTGGTGCAAGGTGACGATGCCTGCGAGCCCAAGCAGGCCGTTTCAGTCGCCAACCGCCTGGTGGACCAGGACAAAGTGATCGGTGTGGTCGGCCACTTCTGCTCGTCCAACACTATCCCCGCTTCGGAGGTGTATGACGAAGCCGGTGTCATCGCCATCACTCCCGGCTCGACCAACCCGAAAGTCACCGAGCGTGGCTTGAACGCCATGTTCCGCATGTGCGGGCGCGACGACCAGCAAGGTATCGTAGCGGGCAACTACATCGTCGACGTGATCAAGGGCAAGAAAGTCGCGGTGCTGCACGACAAGGACACTTACGGCCAAGGCCTGGCTGACGCCACCAAGGCGCAGCTGGAGAAGCGCGGCGTGAAGCCAGTGCTGTACGAAGGCCTGACCCGTGGCGAGAAAGACTTCAGCGCCGTGGTGACCAAGATCCGTGGCGCCGGTGCTGACGTGGTCTATTTCGGTGGCCTGCACCCTGAAGCCGGCCCGCTGGTTCGCCAGCTGCGCGAGCAAGGCCTCAAGGACGTGGTCTTCATGTCCGACGACGGCATCGTGACCGACGAACTGGTAACCACCGCCGGCGGCCCGCAATACGTCGATGGCGTGTACATGACCTTCGGCGCCGACCCACGCCTGCTGCCAGACAGCAAGGCCGTGGTGGACGCGTTCCGTGCCAAGGGCACCGAGCCGGAAGGCTACACCCTGTACGCCTACGCCTCGGTCCAGGCCTTGGCGGCCGGTTTCAACGGCGCCAAGAAAAATGACGGCGAAGCCGCGGCCGAATGGCTCAAGGCCAATCCGGTCCAGACCGTGATGGGCAAGAAGGAGTGGGACTCCAAGGGCGACCTGAAAGTCTCCGACTACGTGGTTTACCAGTGGGACAAGGACG
>CAYVPI010000149.1:0-13042 GCA_964453495.1 uncultured Pseudomonas sp.
TGGTCCTGGTCAGCGCGCAGCACCTGGCCGGGTTGTTCATCGGTCTGGAACTGCTCTCGGTACCGGTCTACGGTCTGGTGGCGTATGCCTTCTTCAACAAGCGTTCGCTGGAAGCCGGCATCAAGTACATGGTGCTGTCGGCTGCCGGTTCCGCGTTCCTGTTGTTCGGCATGGCGCTGCTTTACGCAGACGCCGGCAGCCTGAGCTTCAGCGGTATCGGCAAGGCCCTGGCCACCACCAGCATGCCTAGCCTGCTGGCACAACTGGGCCTGGCCATGATGCTGGTCGGCCTGGCCTTCAAGCTGTCGCTGGTGCCCTTCCACCTGTGGACCCCGGACGTGTATGAAGGTGCCCCGGCCCCGGTTGCTGCCTTCCTGGCCACCGCCAGCAAGGTCGCGGTATTCGCGGTTGTGGTGCGTCTGTTCCAGCTCTCCCCTGCTGCCAGCAGCGGCGTGCTGCACGACGTACTGGCTGTGATCGCTGTGGCCTCGATCATCATCGGTAACCTGCTGGCCCTGACCCAGACCAACCTCAAGCGTCTGCTCGGTTACTCTTCGATCGCACACTTCGGCTATCTGCTGATTGCCCTGGTGGCGAGCAAGGGCCTGGCACTGGAAGCCATCGGCGTGTACCTGGTCACCTACGTGATCACCAGCCTCGGTGCCTTCGGTGTCATCACCCTGATGTCGTCGCCTTACAACGGCCGCGACGCCGATGCCCTGTACGAGTACCGCGGCCTGTTCTGGCGCCGTCCGTACCTGACTGCGGTACTGACCGTGATGATGCTGTCGCTGGCCGGTATCCCACTCACCGCAGGCTTCATCGGCAAGTTCTACATCATCGCTACCGGCGTTGAATCGCAACTGTGGTGGCTGATCGGCACCCTGGTACTGGGCAGCGCCATCGGCGTGTTCTACTACCTGCGTGTGATGGTTACCCTGTTCCTGATCGAGCCAAACCTGCGTCGTCACGATGCACCGCTGAACTGGGAACAGCGCACCGGCGGCGTAATGCTGCTGGCGATCGCGATCCTGGCCTTCGTGCTGGGCGTGTACCCGCAACCGCTGCTGGACATGGTGCAACACGCCGGTTTCCAACTGCTCGGCTGATGTAACCTTTGCAACACTCAACACCCCGCTTTGGCGGGGTGTTTTGCTTTCTGTAGCAGCTGCCGCAAGGCTGCGTCCGCGCGCGAAGCGGGCGAAATAGACCAGTCAAGACAGTTGCTGCTACGCAAAAAACAGAGCGCAAGCCAGAGTGCTTTAGATTCAGCTTGGTGCGTCTGAGCTTTCATTGCCCCGCCAGACCGATTTTTTGGAGCTTCCCCTCGATGCGTGCCGCCCTGCCCTTTTCCTTCCCACTCGCGCTGTTGAGCGTCGCACTGTCCGCTCATGCCAACGAAGGCATCGAATTGGGCCAGGTAACCATCCAGGGCGACGAGACCAACGAACTGGACGCCGCACGTACGCGCTTGGACGAGATACCCGGCGCCAGCAACCTGGTCGACATGACTCGCGTCGAACAAGGCCGCACCGCGACCAACCAGGATGTGTTCGCCTATCAGCCAGGCGTGTATGCGCAATCTTCAGGCAATGAAGGTATCAAGCTGTCCATCCGTGGCTCGGGCATCAACCGCGCGCCGGGCAGTCATGCGTCCGGTATCTACACGATGCTCGACGGCCTGCCTTTGACCGGCCCGGGCGGCACACCCTATGAATTGCTCGAACCATTGTGGCTGAGCCGCGCCGAAGTGCTGCGCGGCGCCAACGGCATGCAACGAGGCGCCCTGGCCCTGGGTGGCGCGGTCGATTACGTCACCCATACCGGTTACGACGCCGCGCCGCTGCAGGTGCGCTACGAGGCTGGCAGCCACGGCTACATGAAACGCCAGGTCAGCTCCGGCAAGGTGCTGGGGGATCTGGATTACTATGTCGCCCTCACCGATTCCGACTACGACGGCTACCAGGACCATACCAGCGGTAACAGCAAGGGCATCGCCGCCAATGTCGGCTACCGTTTCAACCCGAATCTTGAAACCCGCTTCTACCTGCGCTATCGGGAAACCGACAACGACCTGGCCGGTCGCTTGACCAAGAAACAGATTGAACACGACCCAAAGGCAGCCAACCCTGTCTACCTCGCCCGTGACTCCAGCCGCCCGCAACCAGGCAGCACCTGGCTGGCCAACAAGACCACAATTTACCTGGATGACGACTCACGTCTGGAAACCGGGCTGGTGTATCACGACTATCCCATGGACCTGCGTGAAGGCACCAACCGTCTGAAAGTGGCCTACACCGATGTCAGCGGTACCCTGAATTATTTCCGCCGTGACACCCTGTTCGGGCGCGAAAGCAACAGTACCGTTGGCCTGCGCTCGACCAAGCACTTGCCCAATAGCGGGTCGTCCGAGTTTGTACGTGTCCCTACGGGTAACACCGCGAGCTATCCGGTCGGCACCCGCACTCGCGACTTCAGCTATCAAGGCTCGGACAACGTCCTGTACGCCAGCAACGACCTGGAGCTGGTTCCGGACCTCTGGTTGACCACCGGTCTGTCGGTGCTCTACACCCGACGTGAAAGTGATGTCACCTACCCGGCCACTGGCGGCAAGGTCAGCCAGCATGACTGGGACTACGCACCCAGAGTCGGCTTGCGCTATGAGTTCAGCCCGCAACTGCAGGTATACGGCAACATCAGCCGCTCGGTAGAACCGCCGCACCCGTGGTCATTGATCTGGAGCTCGAACATCTACTTCCCGCCAGGCAGCGGCGCGGCCACCGGCTTGCAGCGTACGCCCATCGAGCTGGAGAACCAGACGGCAACCACCTTGGAAGTGGGCACCCGTGGCGAGGCGGCCATCGGTCACTGGGACCTGGCCTACTACTACTCGGCCGTGCGCCATGAATTGCTTACCGTGGAAACCCAGGCCGCCACAGCCACCAGCTCGCAGATCGTCGGTGAAGCAAATGCCAGCCCTACCGTGCACCAAGGCGTCGAAGCAGGCCTCGAGAGCCTGCTCTGGGAAGGTGCGGCAAGGGGCAAGGTATCGTTGCGCCAGGCCTACACCTTCAGCGATTTCCATTTCCGCGATGACGACGCCTTCGGCGACAACCGCCTGGCCGGGATCCCCGAGCACTATTACCAGGCCGAAGTGCGTTACGACCATCCGCAGGGTTTCTACATTGGCTTGAACACCCAGGTCGCCTCGGAAGTTGAAGTGGATTACGCCAACTCCTATACCGCCGATGCGTACGCGCTACTCGGTGCCACATTAGGCTGGAATTCGCCGAAACAGGACTGGCAGACCTGGCTGGACCTGCGCAACCTGACCAACAAACACTACGCGGCCACCGTCACTCCCGGCTATAACGATCGCGGGCAGGACCTGGCCCGCTCCACGCCGGGCGAAGGCATGGGCGTCTATGCCGGTGTTTCCTACAGCTTCAGGTAACAGCGATCAGGGCAGTTGCACGCGCTTTTTGGTTCTGCCGAAGATGTCCCAACTGGCAATGAACAAGGCGGCGATCAACGGCCCGATCACAAAGCCATTGAGACCGAATACGGCCAGGCCGCCCAGGGTCGAGATCAGCACCAGGTAGTCGGGCATGCGCGTGTCCTTGCCCACCAGGATAGGCCTGAGCACATTGTCGACCAGGCCGATGATGAACACCCCATACAGCCCCAGCGCCACGCCCTGCCAAGTCGCACCGATCATCAGGAAATACCCGGCTACCGGCATCCAGACAATCCCCGCCCCCACGGCCGGCAGCAACGAAAGAAACGCCATCAGCACGGCCCAAAGCACCACACTGGGAATGTCCAGGAACCAGAAAATCAGCCCTCCCAGCGCCCCCTGGGTGATGGCCACTACCAAATTGCCCTTGACCGTCGCCCGCACCACCCGATTGAACTTCAGCTGCAGGCGGCGCTTCTGGTGCTCACCAAGGGGAACGGCCATGCGGATTTTTCGAGCCAGCTCGGCACCGTCGCGCAAAAAGAAGTACAAGAGGTAAAGCATCACGCAAAAGCTCAACAACAGGTCGAACGTTACCTGGCCAAAGCCCAATGCCTGGGTCGCAAAAAACTGGCTGCCTTGCAACGCACTCTTGGTGATCTTGTCCCGCAGGCCGTTCAAGTCGCCCATTCCCATGCGGTCCAGCATATGGCGCAGGTAAGCCGGCAATATGTCCTTGAAGCGCTCAATGTAGCCGCCGATGTCCAGTTGACCGCTTTCGATGCGCTGATACAGCGCCGCGCCTTCCTGCACCAACAACGTGCTGATGATGATTACCGGCACAATCGCGATGACAATGCACAGCAGCAAGGTAATGAAAGCAGCCAGATTACGCCGGAAATTCAGGCGCATGAGCAGGCGGCGCTGCAGGGGTGCGAAGAGTATGCCGAGGATTACCGCCCAGAAGATTGCGCCGTAGAATGGAATTAGAATCCAGAAAAAGGCGAGCGTGACCAGCGTCAGAAACAGCAACAGGGATCTGTTTTGCAGGGTGTGCTCGTTCATGGCAGGTCCTGGGCAATGAAGCGCCGGGCAAAGCGGTGCGCTTTAAAGCTTAGTCAACCAAATAACGGCATTAGATCCCTGATCGGTCGAAGGTCCTGCGGACCTTATCGCGGGCAAGCCCGCTCCTACATGGGCACGTAAGGCATGTAGGCGCGGGCTTGCCAGCGATCAAGTGCGCCACAATCTCCTGATCACAACACCATCGCCGCCGCCCAACCAAAGGCCAGGAGCGGGAGGTTGTAGTGCAGGAACGTGGGCACTACGGTGTCCCAGATATGGTGATGCTGGCCATCCACGTTCAAACCCGAGGTCGGCCCCAGGGTCGAATCCGAAGCCGGCGACCCTGCATCGCCCAGGGCGCCTGCGGTACCAACGATGCAGACGATCGCCAGCGGCGAGAAGCCCAGCTGCACGCACAGCGGCACAAAAATCGCGGCCAGGATCGGCACGGTCGAAAAGGATGAGCCGATGCCCATCGTCACCAACAACCCCACCAACAGCATCAACAGGGCGCCGATGCCCTTGCTGTGATTGATCCAGGCTGCTGAGGCTTCGACCAGGCTACGCACTTCACCGGTGGCTTTCATCACTTCGGCAAAGCCCGAGGCGGCAATCATGATGAAGCCGATCATGGCCATCATCTTCATACCCTCGGTGAACAGGTCATCGGTTTCGCGCCAGCGCACGATGCCTGACAGCGAGAAGATGATAAAACCGGCCAGGGCGCCGATGATCATCGAATCCAGCCAAAGCTGAATGATAAATGCCGAAGCAATCGCGCCCAGGGCGACCATCAGGGTCAACGGGTTGTAGCTAACCGCAACCTGTTCGACCTGTTCGATCTTTTCCAGGTCATAGACCCGCTTCTTGCGATAACTGATAAAGATTGCGACCAACAAGCCGAACAGCATACCCGCCGCCGGGATCGCCATCGCCTGGGTCACGTTGACTGCGCTGACATCCACCCCGCTCTTGCTCACATTGGCCAGCAGGATCTCGTTGAGGAAAATGTTGCCGAAACCCACGGGCAAGAACATGTATGGGGTAATCAGGCCAAAGGTCATGACACAGGCCACCAGGCGCCGGTCAATCTGCAAGCGGGTCAGTACATACAACAACGGCGGCACCAGCAGCGGGATAAAGGCAATGTGGATCGGCAGGATATTCTGCGAGGATATCGCCACGACCAGCAGCAAGGCGATCAACAGCCATTTAACCTGACCGGTCTGAGCAGCGTGCTGGCGGTCGACCAGGATCAGGATCTTGTCGGCCAAGGCATGGGCCAGGCCAGACTTGGCAATGGCAACCGCGAACGCCCCCAGCAAGGCATAAGACAGCGCCACCGTGGCACCACCACCCAGGCCGCCGTTGAATGCCTTCAACGTGCCCTCGATACCCAAGCCACCGACCAGCCCCCCGACCAGCGCACCGATGATCAATGCAATAACGACATGCACGCGTGACAGGCTGAGCACCAACATGATGCCGACCGCGGCAATAACAGAATTCATTCGTTGTAACCTCTTGAAACCATTGACTCAAAACACCGCAAAAACATGTGCAACAGTACCGATAAGAAGCTGTTCGTCGAACTGTCAGGCAGGGTGTCCCGGCGAAGGGCGCACACTCTGAAGCAGCAGTGCCAGGATGTCAAAACCAGCAGGCGCAAGGCTTGCCCAAGGTCGCGAGGTTGACCGTAAACGACGCAGGCTCGCTTGCAATTGGCACATTTGTAATCTTGGGAAAATAGTCGGTTATATAGGCGCCTCTACACGATTTAATTGCCTTAGATGAATAAAGAAACCAGCTCGTTTGCCGTTAAACACAGCAGCCTTCGTGTTTATCGTTCAAGGGACTTCGCCATGTCGCTCAGACAACTTTCCATTCAATGGAAAATCACCCTGCTCGCCGGGCTTTGCCTGTTGGGCATCGTTACCCTGCTGGTCGGACTCTCGCTGTACCGGATGGAACACAACTCCGCGCTGGTCAAGGCCAGCAGCATGCAGATGCTCACGCAAGCGGCACAGGCGCGCATCGAGTCTCAGGGCGAAGTGCAGGCCTTGAGCATTCGCCGTCAGTTCATGGATGCCTATCAGTACGGCAACGGTTTCTCCCGCCAGGTGCTGTTTTTGCGTGACCAGGCCGAAAAGCGCTTCCTCGATGCCTTCGACCTGCGTGAAGACATGACCCGCCAGGTCAAGGCCGCCTTGCAGGCCAACCCGGAATTGCTCGGCCTGTCGCTGGTGTTCGAGCCCAACGCACTCGATGGCAAGGATGAGCTGTTTGCTAACCAGGACGCCCTGGGTAGCAACGAAAAAGGCCGTTTCTCCCTGTATTGGTCGCAGCCGACCCCCGGCAAGCTGACATCCATGTCCCTGCCCGAACGCGACCTGGCAGACACCAGCGCCGGCCCCAGCGGCCAGGCCAACAATGCCTGGTTCACCTGCCCGCGCAGCACGCTCAAGCCCTGCGTCATCGAGCCCTACTTCTACGAGATCGACGGCCAGAACGTGCTGATGACCAGCATCGTGTTCCCGCTGATGGCCAACGGCAAAGTCATCGCTTCGCTCTCGGTCGATATCAATCTCAATAGCCTGCAGGCCGTCAGCCAGGCTGCCAGCCGTAGCCTCTATGAAGGCCAGACCAACGTCAGCATTCTCAGCCCGGCCGGTTTGTTGGCCGGTTACAGCCCCGATGCCAGCAAGCTGGCCAAACGCCTGGAGCAAGTCGACAGCGCCAACGGCGCCGAACTGGTGCGCCTGCTGGGCGACAGCCAGGCCCTGCACAGCCTGCACCACCAGGCGCGCCTGAAAATCCTGGCCTCGTTCGCGCCGATTCCTGGCGGCAACGCCTGGGGCGTGCTGCTCGACGTACCGCAAAGCGCCCTGGTCGGCCCGGCCGAAGCGTTGAAAGCCGAACTGGACCAGCGCAACACTGCCGGCACCCTGATCGAACTGGGCCTGGGCCTGCTGGCAGCGGTCATCGGCCTGCTGCTGATCTGGCTGATGGCTCGCAGCGTTACCCGGCCGATCCTCGGTGTCGCACACATGCTGCAGGACATCGCCAGCGGCGAAGGCGACCTGACCCGCCGCCTGCACTACGACAAGCGCGACGAGCTGGGTGAACTGGCCGGCTGGTTCAATCGTTTCCTCGACAAGCTGCAGCCGACGATTGCCGAGGTCAAGCGCTCGGTCCAGGATGCCCGCGCAACGGCCGACCAATCGGCGGCCATCGCCAGCCAGACCAGTGCCGGTATGGAGCAACAGTACCGCCAGGTCGACCAGGTGGCCACTGCGTCCCACGAGATGAGTGCCACCGCCCAGGATGTCGCCCGCAGCGCCGCTCAGGCCGCCCAAGCGGCTCGCGATGCCGACCAGGCAACTCGCCAGGGCCTGGCGGTGATCGACCGCACCACTACCAGCATCGACAATCTGGCCGCTGACATGAGCACGGCCATGAGCCAGGTCGAAGGCTTGGCCGCGAGCAGCGAGAAGATCGGTTCGGTACTGGAAGTGATCCGCGCGATCGCCGAACAGACCAACCTGCTGGCCCTCAACGCCGCCATTGAAGCGGCCCGGGCCGGCGAGGCCGGTCGCGGCTTTGCAGTGGTGGCCGACGAAGTGCGCAACCTGGCCCGCCGTACCCAGGAGTCGGTGGAAGAAACTCGTCAGGTCATCGAACACCTGCAGGAAGGCACCAAGGTTGTGGTCGGCGCCATGGGCAATAGCCATCGCCAGGCCAACGGCAGCGTCGAGCAAGTCAGCCAGGCGGTCACCGCATTGCGCCAGATTGGCGATGCGGTGACGGTCATTACCGACATGAACCTACAGATCGCCAGCGCGGCCGAAGAGCAGAGCGCCGTGGCCGAGGAGATCAATAGCAACGTGGCGACCATTCGCGACGTGACCGAATCGCTGTCCGGTCAAGCCAATGAGTCCGCGCGGGTAAGCCAGTCGCTGAATAGCCTGGCCAATCAGCAACAAGGGCTGATGGACCAGTTCCGGGTCTGATCCATTGTCGTGCTCCTGCCTGGGCAGGAGCACGATGGCTCAGTGCCGTACTGGCAATTGAATACTGACCCGCAAGCCGCCCAGCGGGCTATCCTGCAACGTCATCTGCCCACCCCAGGCCTCGACGATATCGCGCACAATACCCAGGCCCAGGCCATGGCCGTCAACCTGCTCGTCCAGCCGCGAACCGCGATTGAGTACTGCCTGGCGCGAGCTTTCGGGAATTCCCGGGCCATCGTCGTCAATCCATAACTGATAGCCCCGCCCTGCCGCACTGATGGTCAGGCTGACCTCGGCGTCCGCCCATTTGCAGGCGTTGTCGAGCAGATTGCCGAGCATCTCCAGCAAGTCTTCGCGATCCCAGGGCAACAGCACGCCGGTGGGCACCGAATGCGACAACCGCAAATGATCGCCGTGGATTCTGTTCAGCGTCGACAACAAGGCTGGCAATTCGGCATCGCAATCAAACTGCGCGCCGGGCAAGGCATCACCGGCCAGCCGGGCACGATTCAACTCACGGCCCAGGCGTTGCTGGATCTGTTCGAGCTGCTCACGCAACTGCGGCACGTCGCGCATCCTCTCGCTGGCAGCCAGGCTCAGCAGCACCGCCAGCGGTGTCTTCAGGGCATGGCCGAGGTTGCCCAGGGCATTGCGCGAGCGCTTGAGCGTGTCTTCGGTATGGGCGAGCAAGTGATTGATCTGCGCTACCAGCGGCTCCAGCTCTGCCGGTACCCGAGTATCGAGTTGTGTACGCGTACCCTGCTGCAATTGGGCAATCTGCTCTCGCGTTCGCTCCAACGGGCGCAATGAATGCTTAACGATCAAACGCTGCAGGACCAGAATCAGGATCAGTGCAGCCACTCCCAACCCCATGCCGATCTGTTGCATGCGCCGGAAGCTGCTGCGCACCGGTGAATAGTCCTGTGCCACGCTGATGGAGATCGCCTGCCCCATGCGCCGGTAGTCACTTCGCAAAACCAGCAACTCCTGGCCTTCCGGCCCTAGCTGCAGGTCCGTATGCAACCCTGTTGTCTGTGGTTGCGGCATCTCCAGGTCCCAGAGCGATCGCGAGCGCCAATTGCCATCCGCGAAATCAACGCGAAAATAATGACCTGAGAACGGCCGTTCATAAGCAGGGGATATACGTTGCTCGTCCAGCTTCAGCCCGCTGGGCCCACGCACCAGGGCAATCAACAGGTTCTCGCTTTCATTGCGCAGGCCTGCCTCCAGATAACGCTGCAAGCCGACTTCGAACAGCCAAAGGCTCAACTGCGCCAACCCGAGGCCGACCATCACCAGGACAGCGATCAGGCCCAGGCTCAAGCGGGCCTGGATCGACTTCACTTCATCGCCCCGCAGAAGACATAACCCTGCCCGCGTCGGGTCTCGATGACACTGCGGCCCAGTTTACGGCGCAGGTGGTTCACGTGAACTTCGAGCACATTGGAGTCGCGTTCGGTTTCACCGTCATACAGGTGCTCGGCCAGGTGGCTCTTGGAGAGCACCTGCTCGGGGTGCAGCATGAAGTAGCGCAAGAGCCGGAACTCTGCCGCGGTCAGTTGTATGTCGACCCCATCGCGACTGATGCACTGGCGCCCCTCATCCAATTGCAGGCCGGCGGCCTCCAACGTCGGTTGATTGGCCAGCCCCTTGGCCCGCCGCAACAGCGACTGAATGCGCAGTTGCAATTCCTCGGGGTGGAAAGGTTTGGTCAGGTAATCATCGGCACCGGCCTTCAGCCCCTCGATGCGCTCAGCCCAAGAGCCGCGTGCCGTGAGAATCAGCACGGGAGTTTGCAGGCCACCACTGCGCCATTGCTGTAATACATCGAGGCCAGGCAAACCAGGAAGCCCCAAGTCGAGAATGATCAGATCATAGGGCTCGGTGCTGCCCTGGTAAGCGGCATCGCGACCATCGGCAAGCCAGTCGACAGCATAACCCTGGCGGGCCAGGCCGGCTTGAAGTTCGTCCGCCAGGGGAACATTGTCCTCGACCAGCAACAAGCGCATCAGTCATCTTCCTTGTCTTTGAGTACCTGCCCAGTGGCGGCATTGAGTTCAAGTTCGCGCACAACGCCGTCAACGGTCAACAGCTCCACCTCATAGACGTAGATGTCGTCCTCTTCTTCCAGCTCGGCTTCCAGCAGCTTCGCACCGGGATAGCGGTCCAGCGCATGGTGCACGAGTTGTTCGAGGGGCAGGATGACGCCCTGTTGCCGCAGCCGCAGGGCTTCATCCTGGTCCAGGTCACGGGCCATCGCCAGCGAGCAGAACGCCAGCAGGCCGATGATCAACAGGTCCCTCGACTTCCCTTTCATTTACGTATCCTGATGGTCCTTGAGCACGGCACCGGTGCTGGCATCGAGTTCCAGATCCCATTCCACGCCTTGGGCATCGCGCAACTCAACCTGGTAAATGTACTTGCCGTATTCCTGCTCCAGTTCGGTCTCATGAATCGTCGAGCCCGGGTGCTTGGCCAAGGCCGCGGCATTGAGCTTCTCGAACGACTGGATGGTGCCGGCATCACGCAACTTGAGTGCTTCATCCGGGCCCAGATCCTTGGCCTGGGCGATACCGGCAGTGAGGGCAAGGGCGGCGGCGGTGATTAGGGCAGTCATGGTTTTCATGGTGAGTCTCCGTTCAGAAGTGCTTGTTTACGGGGCTCAGCATATCGAGTGCAACTTAATTCAAGCTGAAAATGGGCGATGCCATGATAGCTGAATATTGAGCGCATTCCTTTGAGTCGGCCCGGCGCACTCCCTATAATCGCCCGCTCTGTGATCGAGGCCGGTATGAGCGCTATCCACATCAACACCCCTGCCCTGACGCTAAAGGCCGGCAAGCGAGCCTTGCTACGCATCCGCGAGCAGGGCCTGAGCCCCAAGGATGTCGGAATTATCCCGGGAGCTGCCGGTGGTCCCAAGGCTTTAGGCATTCAAGGATTGGACCTGGCCCTGTTCGGCGAGTGGTTGCCTCGCGAGGCACGCCAACGTTCGCTGATCGGCGCCTCCATCGGCTCCTGGCGCTTCGCCAGCGCCTGCCTGCCCGATGCCGCCCAAGGCTTGCGTCGCCTGGGTGAGCTGTATACAGAGCAAAGCTTTGCCAAAGGCGTGACCATGGCCCAGGTCAGCCAGAGCTGCCAGCGCATGCTCGATGAGCTGCTGGACGGCCGCGACGCACACATCCTGGAAAACACGCATTACCGACTGAACATTGTCGTCGTTAAAAGCCAAGGCCTTTTAGCCGCCGACCATCGCGCACGCCTGGGCCTTGGGCTGGGCTCGGTGATAGCCGACAACCTGATCGGCCGTCCACGCCTGGCCCGGCATTTCGAGCGCGTTATCCTGCATGACGCTCGCTTGGCACCGCCTTTACAGGCTTTGACCGACTTCCCTTCGCGCTTCCTGACACTCGATACCGGCAACTTGCGTCACGCCTTGCTGGCCTCGGGCTCGATCCCCATGGTGATGGAGGGGGTACACGATATTCCTGGAGCAGGCAGTGGCACCTTCCGCGACGGCGGTTTGCTCGACTACCACCTGGATCTGCCCTACAGCGGCGACGATATCGTGTTGTATCCGCACTTCACCGACAAGGTCATCCCGGGCTGGTTCGACAAGGCCCTGCCGTGGCGCCGGGGCAACCCGTCAGGCTTGCAAGACGTACTATTGTTGGCACCTTCGCGGGAGTACCTGGCCGCACTGCCCTATGGCAAGCTGCCCGACCGCCGTGACTTCAAGCGCTTTCTCGGTGATGACAAGGCCCGCCAAACCTACTGGCGCCAGGCTATGGCGCAAAGTCAACAAATGGGGGATGAATTGCTCGAACTGATCGAGACGGGGAAGCTTGGGCAACGACTTCAGCCGTTGTAGGGAATTGACCCGCCGGACAGCGCTTGCTGATAAACTGGCGGTCGGCATTACCTTTCAGAGTCCAAGATACCGTGGAAATTTTCAAAGAATTCACTTTTGAAGCAGCGCACCGCCTTCCTCACGTTCCGGCGGGGCATCAATGCGGGCGCCTGCATGGCCACTCCTTCAAGGCAGCGATTTACATCAGCGGCCAGGTTGATCCTCATACCGGCTGGATTCGTGACTTTTCCGAACTCAAGGCCATTTTCAAGCCGTTCTACGATCAGCTCGATCACAATTACCTGAACGACATTGAGGGCCTGGATAACCCTACCAGCGAGAACATCGCCAAGTGGATCTGGGACCAGCTTAAGCCCCTGCTGCCGGAGCTGTCGAAGGTGCGCATCCATGAGACCTGCACCAGTGGCTGTGAGTATCGCGGCGACTGAATGTACCGGGCATAAAAAAACCACCTGCACGGGTGGTTTTTTTATGCCCGCGATAACTAACGCCACCATCAATGTAGGAGCTGCCGCCAGGCTGCGATGGGCTGCGCAGCGGCCCCGGTGTTCCCATAATGACAGAGCACCGCATGCCAGGTAGACAGCGACGCAGCCTGGCGGCAGCTGCTACGAGGGAAGGTGGCGTGGGCTGGTTTTT
>CAYVPI010000150.1:0-13030 GCA_964453495.1 uncultured Pseudomonas sp.
GGGCCTGGGCACGCCATTCAACCTCACTGAAGGCGCGGCGCTGCTGTCGCTGATCGGCCGCCTGACTGGCTACACGCCACGCTGGTTCACCTATTTCATCGGTGATGCGCACGTCTACGAGAATCACCTGGACATGCTCAACGAGCAGCTCAAGCGCGAGCCGCTGCCAGCACCGAAGCTGAAGATTTCCGATCGCGTGCCGGAATTTGCCAAGACCGGTGTGTACCAGCCCGAATGGCTGGAATTGATCGAGCCGAGCGACTTCAGCCTCGAAGGCTACGAGCACCACGCGCCGATGACGGCGCCCATGGCGGTTTGAAGCCTCTCCAAAGCCACGGGTCAGTGCCCGTGGCTTCTTCCCACATGTGAGTGCTCCGCTTCCGGCGCGGACACACCACCGTTGACTTCCAGCTGTTGCAGAATCGCACACTGATCGATATGGGTCTGTGGGGTGCAGCGCTGGCGCAGATCCACCAACTGTTCCTGCAAGGCCAACAGGCCATCGATGCGTGCCTTGACGTGCTGGATATGCTCGTCGACCAAGGCGTTGACGCTCTCGCACTGGTCCTGGGGGCTGTCGCGCAGGCTTAGCAGGCTGCGGATTTCCTCAAGGGTCATGTCCAGGGTGCGGCAGTTGCGGATGAAGGTCAGCCGTTCGACATGCGCCTGGGTGTACAGCCGATAGTTACCTTCACTGCGTGCAGGCTCCGGCAGCAGGTTTTCCCGTTCGTAGTAGCGGATGGTTTCGACCTGGCAGTCGGTGGCTTTGGCCAGTTCGCCAATTTTCATCCGAAAGTCCTCCGGTAGATGCTTGACCCTATAGTGGCTACAGGGTGTTCACTTGGCAACAGGACATTTAGGGATGAACCTCATGAACCAGCCAACTCCAGGTCACGACCACAGCAAATGCAAACCTGTTTCAGTCGAAGCGAAGGGCCAGAGACACGCTCACGCCGGCCATACCCATGCCTGCTGTTCAGCAGCCGAGGCACCGGCGCTTATCCAGCTGAGCGAGGCCCCGAGTGCCGGTTCGCGCCTGAGCAGTTTTCGGATCGAGGCCATGGACTGCCCGACCGAGCAGACCTTGATCCAGAACAAGTTGGCCAGGCTCGCCGGGGTTGAACAACTGGAGTTCAACCTGATTAACCGAATCCTGGGCGTGCGCCATGCGCTAACGGACACCGCTTCGATCGAAGCGGCGATTGCCTCGCTGGGCATGAAGGCCGAAGCACTTGCCGAAGGCAAAACGCCTGATACACCGCCGCCTGCTGTGAAGAAACATTGGTGGCCGTTGGCGCTTTCCGGGGTGGCGGCGGTGGCTGCCGAGGCCATTCATTTCACTGAGCTGGCCCCCACCTGGATGGTGGCCCTTATTGCGCTGGTGGCAATCTTCAGTGGCGGCCTGGGCACCTACAAGAAGGGCTGGATCGCCCTGAAGAACCGTAACCTCAACATCAACGCCTTGATGAGCATTGCCGTTACCGGTGCCGTTATAATTGGGCAATGGCCGGAAGCGGCCATGGTGATGTTCCTGTTTACCTTGGCTGAATTGATCGAAGCGCGTTCGCTGGACCGCGCCCGCAACGCCATTGGCGGCTTGATGCAGCTGACGCCGGACATGGCCACCGTGCAGCAGGCCGACGGTCAATGGCGTGAACTGAACGTCAAGGACATTGCCCTGGGGGCTTTGGTACGCGTACGTCCGGGTGAACGGATCGGCCTCGATGGCGAGGTGGTCAGCGGGCAATCGACCATCGATCAGGCGCCGATCACCGGTGAGAGCTTGCCGGTCGAGAAGGCCGCGGGCGACAAGGTCTTTGCCGGCACGATCAACCAGGCCGGTTCCCTGGAATACCGGGTGACGGCAGCGGCGAACCATTCGACCCTGGCGCGGATCATCCATGCGGTCGAGCAGGCTCAAGGCGCGCGGGCGCCGACCCAGCGCTTCGTTGACAGTTTCTCCCGTATTTACACGCCGGCCGTGTTCGCACTGGCTTTGGCCGTGGCGGTGATCCCGCCGTTGTTGTTCGGTGGTGTCTGGTTCGACTGGATCTACCGCGCGTTGGTCCTGTTGGTGGTGGCTTGCCCATGTGCACTGGTGATCTCGACGCCGGTCACCATCGTCAGCGGCCTGGCTGCGGCAGCGCGCAAGGGCATCTTGATCAAGGGCGGGGTATACCTGGAAAGCGGGCGCAAGCTGGACTTCCTGGCATTGGACAAGACCGGCACCCTTACCCATGGCAAGCCCGTGCAAACTGACTATGTACCACTCGACCCGCAGGTAGATGGGCTCGCGGTGAGACTTGCCGCCAGCCTGGCCAGCCGTTCCGACCACCCGGTGTCACTGGCCATTGCGCAAAAGGCTCAGGAGCAGAATATACCGCTGCAACCGGTTGAGGCATTTCAAGCCCTGCTGGGGCGTGGCGTGCGTGGCGAAATCAATGGCGAGCTGTATCACTTGGGCAACCATCGCCTGGTAGAAGAGTTGGGCCTGTGTTCACCGCAACTCGAAGTGCAGCTCGATCGCTTGGAGCGCCAGGGCAAATCGGTCATCCTGCTGCTCGACCGCAGCGGCCCGATGGCGCTGTTTGCCGTAGCGGACACCATCAAAGAGAGCAGCGTTGAAGCCATCGAACAGCTGCATGAACTGGGTATCAAGACTCTGATGCTGACTGGCGACAACTCGCACACCGCCAAGGCTATTGCCGCCCAGGTCGGCATTGATCAGGCCCAAGGTGATCTGTTACCTGACGATAAGCTGCAAGCGATCGAAGCCTTGTATGCCAAAGGGCACCGCGTCGGCATGGTCGGTGACGGTATCAACGACGCACCGGCTCTGGCTCGTGCCGAAATCGGCTTTGCCATGGCGGCCGCCGGTACCGACACAGCAATTGAAACCGCCGATGTGGCGTTGATGGATGACGACTTGCGCAAAATCCCGGCGTTCGTCAGGCTCTCGCGCCAGACCGCAGCGATTCTGACCCAGAACATCGTACTGGCGCTGGCCACCAAGGCGATCTTCCTGGGGATTACCTTCGCCGGCATGGCGACCATGTGGATGGCCGTCTTCGCCGACATGGGCGTGAGCCTGCTGGTGGTTTTCAATGGATTGCGACTGCTGAGAAAATAGAGGATGCGATGCTTAGTGCCGAGTTGAAGGCGTTCTACATGGTTGCCCGCCTGGGCAGTATTACCCTGGCAGCCAAGAAGCTAGGCCTGAGCCAACCGACGGTGACCACTCAGATCCGCAACCTGGAAAGCCAGTACTCGGTGGAGCTGTTCTATCGCGGTGGTCGCCGGCTGACCCTGAGCGACGACGGCACCCGCTTGCTGCCCATGGTCAAGGCCCTGCTGCAGCAGGAAGCCGATATCGAGTTCTTCTTGCGCAACAGCGGGCAGGGCGAGGGCGCCTTGCGCATCGCCGCGACTGCGCCGTACTACATCCTGGACCTGGTGAAGATCTTCCGCGAGCGCTTGCCGCAGATCGATGTGTCGGTGGAGATCGGCAATTCGCAGCAGGTACTCGAATTGCTCGAAGATTATCGAGTCGACCTGGCGGCGTCCTCGCAACTGCTCGAGGATGCGCGGCTGGTGCGGCGTGTGCTGGGCACCGACCCGCTGGTGGTAGCGGTGCATCGCAGCCATCCGCTGGCAGCGCAAACATCGGTGCCGATCACGGCGCTGGCCGGGCATTGCCTGTTGATGCGCGAAGCGGGTTCGACCACGCGCAAGCTGACCGAGTCAATGCTGAGTGAGGCCGGGGTCAAGGTGGGGGCGCTGCTGGAAATCGGCAGCCGTGAGTCGATTCGCGAGGCAGTGCTGCGCAATATCGGTATCAGCATCATTGCCCGGCATGAGGTGCCGCATAATCCGGAGCTGCGGGTGCTGGCGCTGGAGGGGGCGCCGGTGATGCATGAGTATTTGTATTGTTTGAAAGAGCGTAAACAAGCGCGTTTGCCAGCGGCGTTCTTGGGGTTGGCTCAGGAAGTGTCGGCTTTGGGGGCTTGATCATGACCGCGTCGTCTGCTTCGCGGGCAAGCCCGCTCCTACAGGCCTGCGCAGGCCTGTAGGAGCGGGCTTGCCCGCGATGAGGCCCTCAAATTCAACCATAATCCCCAAATCCACCAATACCACTATCACCAGCTTTTGCCCCACTGCCACAGGACGTTCGCATTCACCCTCTAGCATGGCCTTCATCTGCTCGATGAGGCCCGGCCATGAACAACGCGATCGTAAACCCAGGCGCACACATGAAAGTGCGCGGCATCCACAAGCGCTTCGGTGCATTCACCGCCCTCAATGACGTCTCCCTCGACGTGGCTGCTGGCGAGCTGGTGTGCCTGCTGGGGCCGTCCGGTTGTGGCAAGACCACGCTGCTGCGGTGCATTGCCGGGCTCGAGCGGCAGGACCGTGGCGAACTGTTCATTGGCGAGCGTGATATTTCCAGTTTGCCGCCGCAGGCCCGTGACTACGGGATTCTATTTCAGTCCTATGCGTTGTTCCCCAACCTGACTGTCGAAGCCAACATTGCTTATGGCCTTTCTGGCAGCGGCCGCGACGAAGTGCGTCAGCGCGTCGGACAAATGCTGGAGCTGGTTGGCCTGACCGGCAGCGAGAAAAAATACCCCGGCCAGCTTTCCGGTGGCCAGCAGCAACGTGTGGCCTTGGCCAGGGCTTTGGCGCCGGCACCTTCGTTGCTATTGCTTGATGAACCGATGTCCGCGCTCGATGCGCGAGTGCGTGAGCATTTGTGCACCGAACTGCGCCAGCTGCAGCGGCAATTGGGTATCACCACCTTGATGGTGACCCACAACCAGGACGAAGCCATGCTCATGGCCGACCGCATTGCCGTGATGAACAACGGCCAGGTCGAGCAGTACGCCACGCCGCAGGAAATCTACGACCAGCCAGCAACACCGTTTGTTGCCGAATTTGTGGGCCAGGGCAACTGGTTGCCGTTCCAGCGCAGCAGTGACAGCCACGCCCAGGTCGGTGCCATGAACATGCGCCTGGCTCCAGGTGCCGGGCAGGCCGCCAGCGGTCGTTTGTTCTGCCGCCCCGAAGCGATCAACGTCAACCCGCCAGTGCACGAGGAAAACCTGTTCCCGGCACGGGTTCGCGAAATCACCTTTCTCGGCAATCGCTGCCGCATGAGTTTCGAGCTCAACCAGTTACCTGGCCATGCCTTGCTCGCCGAAGTGGCGCCCGAATCAATGCCACGCCTGGGCTCCCCGGACATCTGGGTTGCCTTGCCTCCGCGCAGCCTGCAGGTGTTTGCCTGAGATGGCCGGTCAAATCGCAATGCCGGCCAGCCGCAAGCTAGTGGCGGATCAATGCCGGGCACCCATTGGCGACCGCCTGTTCGTGGTCGGTGGAAAAGTGGTATTGCTGGCCATGCTCTGCGTTGCCGTCCTGATGCCGTTGCTGGCGATTTTCTGGCGCGGTTTCAGCGCCGAGGATGGTCAGGGTGGTGGGCTGGTCGCGGCCCGTGAACTGGTGACCAGTGCCAACTTCCACTGGCTGCTGGGCAATAGCCTGAAAGTCTCCTTAAGCGTCGCGGCCATTGTCGTGCCTGTGGCCTACCTGTTCGCCTATGCCCTGCAACGCACGTTGATTCCCGGCAAGACCGTATGGCGCGGGATCTCCCTGTTGCCTCTGCTGGCCCCCTCGATGTTGCCCGGTATTGCACTGGTTTATTTGTTCGGCAACCAAGGCATCTTTCGCGGATTGTTTGACGAGAACATCTATGGCTTCTGGGGCATCGTCGTGGGCGAGGCGATCTACACCTTTCCCCACGCGTTGATGATTCTGTTGTCGGCCTTGTCGCTGGCCGATGCGCGCCTGTTCGACGCCGCTTCGAGCATGGGTGCCGGGCCGTGGCGAGCGTTTCGCAGCATTACCTGGCCGGCCACCCGCCAGGCCGTGTTCGCGGCATTCTGCCTGGTGTTCACCTTGACGATTACCGACTTCGGCGTGCCGGTGGTAGTGGGTGGCGACTATCAAGTGCTGGCGCTGGAAGCCTACAAGGCCGTGGTCGGCCAGCAGCAATTCGGCCGCGGCGCCTTGATCGGCATGGTCCTGCTAGTGCCGGCGCTGATGAGCTTTGCGGTGGATGCCTGGCTCCGCCGTCGGCAAGGCGACGCCATGAGCGGTCGGGCCCAGGTGTTCCTGCCAGCCCCCTCCCGTCGTCGCGACGGCGCCTACCTGGCGTTCGTGTTGCTGGTCTGCGCGGTGTTGCTGCTGGTATTCGGCATGGCGGTGTATTCCTCCCTGGTCAAGTTCTGGCCTTACAACCTGTCACTGTCGCTCAGCCACTACCAGTTCGAGGACACCGCTGGCGGTGGCTGGCTGGCCTACCGCAACAGTTTGACCATGGCCCTGGGTACAGCCCTGATAGGTAGCGCGGTGATTTTCACGGGTGCTTACCTGATGGAGAAAACCACCGGCCAGCGCGGGCTCAACCTGGTGCTGCGCATGCTCAGCTTTATCCCCATGGCGGTACCCGGGCTGGTATTGGGGTTGGGCTATGTCTTCTTCTTCAACCTGACCCGTAACCCGCTGCATGTGTTCTACGGCAGCATGGCGCTGCTGGTGGTGTGCACTATCGCCCACTACCTGACCACTGCGCAGATGACCGCGACTACAGCCTTGCGCCAGCTCGATGGCGAGTTCGAGGCGGCGGCCTTGTCGCTGAAGGCGCCGCTGTACCGGCACTTTTTGCGGGTGACGGTGCCGATCTGCCTGCCGGCATTGCTGGACATCATCCGCTACCTGTTCGTCTCGGCCATGACCACGGTTTCGGCAGCGATTTTCCTATACAGCCCCGACACCATCCTCGCCGCCGTGGCCGTGTTGAACATGGACGACGCCGGCAACGTAGGCGGTGCGGCGGCCATGTCGACGCTAATCCTGCTGACCTCCGCCACCGTTTCGTTGCTGCTGGCCGGCGCCTCGCGCGGCCTGCTGCGCCGCTCCCAAGCCTGGCGCCAGACCGCGCCAGGCCAATAAACCCATTACCCACCTGTACTGACCAAGGAACTGCACCATGTTCAAGCCATTTGCTCTTGCCGCTGCTGTCCTCACTGCCTTGAGTGTGCAGGCCCATGCGACCGACACTCAGTTGACGGTCTACACCGCCCTGGAAGCCGAGCAACTCAAGAGCTACAAGCAGGCCTTCGAAGCGGCCAACCCGGACATTGAAATCAAGTGGGTACGCGATTCCACCGGCATCATCACCGCCAAGCTGCTGGCCGAGAAAGATCGTCCGCAAGCCGACGCGGTCTGGGGCTTGGCAGCTTCCAGCCTGGCGATTCTCGACCAGCAAGGCATGCTGCAGGGCTATGCGCCCAAGGATATCGACAAGATCGGCGCCAATTACCGTGACGCCGCCAACCCACCAGCCTGGGTCGGCATGGACGTGTGGGCTGCGACGATCTGCTTCAACACTGTCGAAGCCGAGAAACAAGGCCTGACCAAGCCGGTGAGCTGGCAGGACCTGACAAAGCCCGAGTACAAGGGCAAGATCGTCATGCCTAACCCGGCATCCTCCGGCACGGGCTTCCTTGATGTGAGCGCCTGGCTGCAGACCTTCGGCGAGAAGCAGGGCTGGCAGTACATGGATCAGCTGCACCAGAACATCGGCCAATACGTGCACTCCGGCTCCAAACCATGCAAGTTGGCAGCGGCCGGTGAGTTCCCGATTGGGATTTCGTTCGAATACCCGGCCGTGCAGCTCAAGCGCCAGGGCGCGCCACTGGACATCGTCCTGCCCAAGGAAGGCCTGGGCTGGGAAATCGAAGCCACTGCCGTGATCAAGGGCACCCCGCATGAAGAGGCGGCGAAGAAGCTTGCCGACTTCTCTGCAAGCCCCGCCGCCATGGAACTGTACAAGGAAAACTTCGCCGTTCTTGCCCAGCCCGGCATTGCCAAGCCGCAGACTGAACTGCCAGCCGACTACGAGCAACGCCTGATCAAGAACGACTTCGGCTGGGCCTCGAAAAACCGCGACACCATCCTGGCCGAGTGGCGCAAGCGCTATGACGGCAAGTCCGAGAAAGTGGCACAGCAGTAATTGTAGGAGCGGCCCCGGCCGCGATGGACCGCAAAGCGGTCCCGGTTCCAGGCTCAAGAATGGGAACCGGGGCTGCCAGGCAGCCCTTCGCGGCTAGAGCCGCTCCCACAGGGCTGCACCCAAAAAATTATGAGTTTCTGATATGGCCCACCCAAGCGACATCCTGATCATTGGCGCAGGCATCCTCGGCCTGTCCCACGCCTACGCCGCCGCCCGCCGTGGTTTGCGCGTACGGGTTTTCGAGCGCAGCGCCACACCGCTCGGTGCATCGGTGCGCAACTTCGGCCAGGCCCTGGTCACGGGCCAGCCACCGGGGCAAATGCTCGAACTGGCCAAGGCCAGCCGAAGCATCTGGGCCGGGTGGGCGCAACAGGCCAACTTCCAGCTCAAGCGCAACGGCTCGATCCTGTTTGCCCGCACTGAACAGGAACACGCATTGCTCGAGGCATTCTGTGCAGGTCGTGCGATCGAGCACGATTACCGCGTGGAACTGCTGCAAGGCTCGGCGTTGCAAGAT
This sequence comes from uncultured Pseudomonas sp., assembly GCA_964453495.1. GTDB lineage: Bacteria > Pseudomonadota > Gammaproteobacteria > Pseudomonadales > Pseudomonadaceae > Aquipseudomonas. The sequence continues at coordinate 8,589 of CAYVPI010000150.1, forward strand.
CTCTATGGCGGCCAGTTCCGCCACCATCGCGCAGCCCTGCTCGGGCTGGACGATCAACAGCTGTACTCGCGTGAAGCGATCCCAATGCTGGTCGCCTACTTGCAAAAAGAGCTGGGCGTCGAGTTTCACTTTTCCACACTGGTGCGTGAGGTCGAGCCCGGGCGTGTCTTCAGTACTGCTGGGACCTTTACCGGTAAACAGGTCGTGGTCTGTTCGGGGCACGATTACCAGACCCTCCTGGCCGAACCACTGGCACAACTGGCTCCGCAAATCTGTCGTTTGCAGATGCTGCGTGCCCGGCCCGAATTTACCCTGGATTTGCAGCATGCACTGCTGACCGGCCTCAGTTGCGTGCACTACGGCGCCTTTGCCGACCTGCCCGAAGCCAAGGCCCTGCAAGCGCAGATCGAGGCGCACAGCCCGCACCTGCAAACACACGGCATCCACTTGTTGATCAGCCCGACACCCCATGGCGAGCTGATCATCGGTGACTCCCACGACTACGGTCAGGACGCCTCGCCGTTCAACGCCGAACAGGTCGATGAGTGGATGATCGAACTGGCTGAGCAGACGCTTGGCGGTCGAATCAAGGTGGTAGAACGCTGGCAGGGCGTCTACGGTGCAAGAGGGCCGGGGCCGTTCTCGTTGTTGCAGGTTGTCCCTGGCTTGAATGCTGCGCTGATGCATACTGGCGTAGGCATGAGTGTCGGCCCGGCGCTGGCCGAACGCCATATCGCCCGGCTGCTGGGCGAAACAGACCAATAACAAGAGAAAGCCTGATGACCAGAACTCCCTCGCAGATCGTCGATGAAGTCTTCGCCCTGTACCAACGCCATGGCGATGTCGACTACATCGGCGAACCCGTTTCGCAAATCGAGCACATGTCCCAGGCCGCTCAACTGGCTTTGGCCGAAGGCTACGACGATGAAGTCGTGCTGGCGGCGTTCTTCCACGATATCGGGCATATCTGTGAGAGCGATACCGGCGACATGGGCGGTTATGGTGTGGTCAGCCATGAGCGCGTGGGGGCTGACTACCTGCGCCGCTGTGGCTTCAGTGAACGCATGGCGCGGCTGGTGGAGTACCACGTGCAGGCCAAGCGCTATTTGACCTTGAAGGATCCGGGTTACTTTGAGCGGCTCAGCGAGGCCAGCCGGCGTACCTTGGGTTATCAGGGCGGGGTCATGACGGTTGAAGAGGCCGAGGCTTTTGAACAGGACCCGTTGTGCGAGGTGAGTTTGCGTATGCGGCAGTGGGATGAGTTGGCCAAGGAGATGGCGGTTCCGGTTATTGATTTGCAGGTGTTGAAGGGCAAGGCTGAGCGGTTGTTGGGTTAGATTTTTTGTTGCCGGGCCTCATCGCGGCGGTCCGGCGGTCCGGCGATCCGGCAAGCCCGCTCCTACAGGGGTTTGCGCTGCCCATGTAGGAGCGGGCTTGCCCGCGATGGCGTCCTAAAGGTCCTGCGCCAAAGCCTCAACCTGCTCCTGCCGCTCCGCCTGGTTCAACCGAGCATGCGTATTAAGCGAAGACCACTGCGGGTGCGCCCGCGCCTTGATCAAGGCCTCGGGCAATTTCCCTTCACGCCAGCTTTTATCCTGAGGCGTGGCCATCTTGATGCTATCCATCGCCGCATGCCCGCGTACGTTCAACGCCTCGAGCAGTTGCCGCTGACGCAAGGCCAGCAAACGCAGCACGTTGTCATCGACCGTCAGCTCACGTTGGCCCTTGAGCTTGCCGAGCAAGCGCGAGCCATAGCTGCGCGCGGTCTGCAGTGCCCCGCCTGCCAGGGCTCCGGCCAATGCCGCGGCACCCAGCGTGATGCCACCCACCAGCAAGTCGACCCCGGCACCGGCGGCCGCCCCCGCCGCCATGCCACCACCGACCCGAACGCCCAACTGCTTGAGGGTCTGCGGGTTGAACAAATCATCACCCCAGCGTCCATCGAGCAAGGGCAAGTCACTGGCAGCGGCATCGCTGGGGCGGAAGGCATAGAGCTTGAGCAGGGCTTCGACACAGCGTTGTTCGCGCTGACGCACAGCCTGGCGCAGCTCGTTGACGGCCGCCAGTTCCTGGTCCGGTTCGGCGACCACGCTGCGTCGGCAGGCGGCACAGTCGAGCAACAGCTCGGCGATCAGGCGGCGTGCACTTTGCTGGCGAGCCAGGCGCTGGGCCTGTTGGTCGTCGATCAAACGCTGGAGGGCGGGGCGGGCGTTTTCCAGTAGCAGGGCCAGGCTTTCATAGAGCCGCCTTTCGCCATCTTCGGGTGGCGTTACGCTGTCGAACCGCACCAGTGCATGCAACCCGAGGCGGGCCAGGGCTTCGCGCCAGTCGGCCTCGCGGAGGTCGTCGCTGGCGACGAAATTGAGCACTGGCAGCAATGGCTTGCCGCAGCTGGCCAGTACCTCCAGTTCATCCCGGTATTTGGCCAGCACCGGTTCACGGGCATCGATCACATACAGGCCGGCATCGGAAGCCAGAAGCTGGCGAAGCACCTTGGCTTCTTGCTCGAAGCGTTGCCGTGCTTCGCTGCCCTGAAGAAAGCGCGCCAGCCGGGCCGGGCCATCCAGACGCTCGCCGGGTCGTTCCAGGCGCTCGAGAAAGTCGAGCAGGGCGATAGCATCTTCAAGCCCGGGGGTGTCGTAGAGCTCCAGCAGAGGCTGACCATCGACGGACAGGCGCACCCCTTCCACATGCCGAGTGGTGCTTGGCCGATGCGAGACTTCACCGAAGCCGACATCACGGGTCAGGGTACGCAGCAGCGAAGTCTTGCCGACGTTGGTGTGGCCGACGACTGCCAGCTTCAACGGCTTAGTCATGACCCTTCTCCAGCCAGGTTAAAGGGGCGGTGTCGGCATAGTTCAGCTCCAGCTTTGCCAGCGCGTCGTGCCAGTCGCCCAGGCGCTCGGCGTCCAGCGCCTGGCCTACCGGAGCCTGCAGCAGCCACACGCGCATGGCCCCGGCGTAACGCGACAGCTCGGCCAGCAGTGCCAGGCTGCCACGATCGGGGGAGCGCCGAGGATCGCACGCCACCACCAGCCGGGCGGGTGGAAAGCGGGTCATTTGCTCCAGCAACTTGTGCCGGGACTCGCGACTGTCGAGCACACCGGCATTCATGACACTGTCGGGTAACTTCGGTGGCCAGGGGCGTTGTTCGTCCAGTTCCAGGCCTACCAGCAAGGCGCCGGCGCTTTCGCCATCGCTGGCCATCGTGCTCACGTGGTGTAAATGCTCCGGCGCTTCATCGCTGACACCCAGGCGCTCGCTGCTGGGCATCAACTGTTCGCGCAATTGGCTGTAACCCGGCAGTTGCAAGTCCAGGTCGAGCCTGGCGCGGCCATGTTGCCAGCGCCAGAAACAGAAGCCTGCAAGCAGCAGGCGCGGCACAATGCCATAGGCGACCAACACCCCGACCAACCATCCCGCCCAGGCCTGCCGGGCATTTTCGACGGCCAGTGCGCTGTCGCCGCTGGCGCGGATCATGCTCTCGTCAGGCACGCTGAAGCCAAGCAGGCCGGGCAGGGCACCCAACGCCTGGGTCATATTCACAAAGGTATCGGCGCTGAGGATGGTAGTTTCCCAGACGAAACCGTAGCGGCGGGTCGCCAGCAGCATCAGCAACACCACCAGTGCGCTGACCAAGGCCAGTAGCCACAGCCCATGCACCAGCGTACCCAATAGCCAGCGGTTGAGGCGTCGGCGTTGCAACAGCAGCACCATGGCCGGCGCCAGGTGCGCGGCCTGGGCATCGCGCGCCAGTTTTTCGCTGAGCCACAGCCACAGGCGACCGAGGCTGGCGCCGTGCTCGCCGGCCATCAATACGCCCAGCAGCCAGCCCAGCAATAACAGCAGGTTCAGCCCGAGCAGGCTGCCCAGGGCCCAGAACACATTGACTGGCTGATTGGCCAAGGCGGCAAAAGCCAGGCCGGCACCGCTGATAACGGCAACGGCCAACAGCACCAGCAAGGCCAAGCGGGCGCCTTGCTTCCAATGAGTAAGCCCGGTGAGCAAACCGTCGCGTTTGGCAAGCCACAGGGCGCGGTTTTGTATGCGGGTAGTCAGGTCGCCGCCCTGATTACGGGCGCGGCGGTTGGCTTCGAGGTCGTCGAGGGGGCCGGCGTGTTCTTCACGCAAGCGCACTGCTTCGGTTAGCCAGAGTTTTTCCAGGGCAGTCATTGCAGTTGCGAACATCCATTGATCGAGTCAGCCAAGAGCATAACCCAGGCACGGGCTGATCGAGAGCCGATGCTCTGGTATCCTCGCGCCCATGAAGACATCCCTGCCCCTGAGCCTGATCGCGGCACTCGCTGAAAACCGCGTGATCGGTATCGACAATCGCATGCCCTGGCACCTGCCGGGGGATTTCAAGTATTTCAAGGCCACGACCCTTGGCAAGCCGATCATCATGGGTCGCAAGACCTGGGATTCGCTCGGCCGGCCGCTGC
>CAYVPI010000151.1:0-12908 GCA_964453495.1 uncultured Pseudomonas sp.
CCGACCATACCGCGCCAACCGATCAGACCTACACGTTTCATCGCAACTACACCTTTGACAAAAAAGTGGGCGCTGCCTTCGCATTGGAAAGACAGCGGGCCCGAGAGATTACAGATTCCGCAGAGCTGCGACTACTGCGTCGCCCATTTCCTGCGTACCCACCTTGGTGCAACCGGTCGACCAGATATCGCCCGTGCGCAAACCTTGATCCAACACCAGACTCACGGCTTTTTCAATGGCATCGGCCGCCGCGGTCTGGTTGAAGCTGTAACGCAACATCATGGAAACCGACAAAATGGTTGCCAACGGGTTGGCAATGCCTTGGCCTGCGATGTCTGGCGCCGAGCCGTGGCAAGGCTCATACATGCCCTTGTTGTTGGCATCCAGGGAAGCCGAAGGCAGCATGCCGATAGAACCGGTGAGCATGGAAGCTTCATCCGACAGAATGTCGCCGAACATGTTGTCGGTGACCATCACGTCGAATTGCTTGGGCGCGCGCACCAATTGCATCGCGGCATTATCGACGTACATGTGGCTCAGTTCGATATCCGGATAGTCCTTGGCCACTTCCTCGACCACTTCGCGCCACAACTGGCTGGAAGCCAGGACGTTGGCCTTGTCTACCGAGCACAGCTTCTTGCCGCGCACGCGCGCCATGTCGAAGCCGACGCGGGCAATGCGGCGGATTTCGCTTTCGCTGTACGGCAGGGTGTCATACGCCTGGCGCTCGCCGCCTTCCAGCTCACGATTGCCCCGTGGCGCGCCGAAGTAGATACCGCCGGTCAATTCCCGAACGATCAGGATGTCGAGGCCGGCAACGATCTCTGGCTTAAGCGACGATGCGTCGGCCAGTTGCGGGTAGAGGATGGCCGGGCGCAGGTTGCCGAACAGCCCCAGTTGCGAACGGATCTTCAGCAGGCCGCGCTCGGGACGAATGTCACGTTCGAGCTTGTCCCACTTAGGTCCACCCACGGCGCCCAGCAATACAGCATCGGCAGCGCGAGCACGCTCCAGGGTTTCATCGGCCAGGGGTACGCCGTGCTTGTCGATGGCGGCACCACCGATCACGTCGTGCTCCAGGGCGAAGCCAAGCTGGAACTTGTCGTTGGCCAACTCCAGCACCTTGACCGCTTCGGCCATGATTTCCGGACCAATGCCATCACCCGGGAGAATCAGAATCTGCTTGCTCATGCTTTCCTCAATTCAATTGAAACGGCGCGCCTGCAATGGCCGCCTGGTCAAGACTATCGCTCGGCCCGGAGCACCAGAGCATCGGTTAATTTTGTATTGGGCTTGAGGGCTCATCGCGGGCAAGCCCGCTCCTACAAGGGCATGCAAAACCTGTAGGAGCGGGCTTGCCCGCGATGAGGCCCTAAAGGCCAACTATCACTCAAGCATCACGAAACAACCAAGGCTGGCTCGCCCGGTGCTTGGCTTCAAACGCCGCAATCGCATCGGCATCCTGCAGGGTCAAGCCGATATCGTCCAGGCCATTGAGCAGGCAATGCTTGCGAAACGCATCAATCTCGAAGCCCAGGACCTTGCCATCGGGGCGGGTCACGGTTTGTGCAGCCAGGTCGATGGTCAGTTGGTAGCCAGGGTCGGCTTCCACCTGCTTGAACAGCTCATCGACTTCCTCATCGCTCAAGATGATTGGCAACAGGCCATTCTTGAAGCTGTTGTTGAAGAAGATATCGGCGTAGCTCGGCGCGATGATGCTACGAAAACCGTACTCCTCGAGCGCCCAGGGGGCGTGCTCGCGGCTTGAGCCGCAGCCGAAGTTTTCCCGTGCCAACAACACGCTGGCGCCCTGGTAGCGTGCATGATTGAGCACGAAATCGGTGTTCAGCGGGCGCTTGGAATTGTCCTGGTAGGGCTGGCCGACATCCAGGTAGCGCCATTCATCGAACAGGTTGGGGCCAAAACCGGTACGCTTGATCGACTTCAAGAATTGCTTGGGGATGATCTGGTCGGTATCCACGTTGGCACGATCCAACGGCGCGACCAGACCGGTATGCTGGGTAAAGGCTTTCATGCTGCACTCCCTTCAATCAACTCGCGAACATCGATAAAACGCCCTGTCACTGCCGCAGCGGCTGCCATGGCCGGGCTGACCAGGTGAGTACGGCCACCGGCACCCTGGCGCCCTTCGAAGTTCCGGTTGGAAGTCGACGCACAGTGCTCGCCCGATTCAAGACGGTCCGGGTTCATCGCCAGGCACATCGAGCAGCCGGGCTCACGCCATTCGAAGCCAGCTTCAATGAAGATCTTGTCCAGGCCTTCCTTTTCGGCCTGCGCCTTGACCAGGCCCGAGCCCGGCACGACCAGCGCCTGCTTGATGGTCGAAGCCACCTTGCGGCCCTTGGCGATGGCGGCGGCAGCGCGCAGGTCTTCGATCCGCGAGTTGGTGCACGAGCCGATGAATACGCGGTCGAGCTGAATGTCGGTAATCGCCTGATTGGCACTCAAGCCCATGTACTTCAAGGCGCGCTCGATGGAGCCGCGTTTGACCAGGTCCATTTCCCGGGCAGGGTCCGGCACGTTCTGATCAACGGCCAGGACCATTTCCGGAGAAGTACCCCAACTGACTTGCGGCTTGATTTGCGTGGCATCGAGCTCGACCACGGTGTCGAATGTCGCGTCGGCATCGGACACCAAGTCTTTCCAGGCCTCGACAGCCCGCTCCCAGTCAGCGCCCTGAGGTGCGAACGGACGACCCTTGACGTAGTCGACGGTTTTTTCGTCGGCGGCCACCAGGCCCACGCGGGCACCGGCTTCGATGGCCATGTTGCAGATAGTCATGCGGCCTTCGACAGACAGGTCGCGAATCGCGCTGCCGGCGAATTCGATGGCATGGCCGTTACCGCCAGCGGTGCCGATCTTGCCGATCACAGCCAGGACGATATCCTTGGCGGTCACGCCGAAAGGCAACTGACCTTCCACACTGACCAGCATGTTTTTCATTTTCTTGGCGACCAGGCACTGGGTAGCGAGCACATGCTCGACTTCGGACGTGCCGATGCCGTGCGCCAGGGCGCCGAACGCACCGTGGGTCGAGGTGTGCGAATCGCCGCAGACCACGGTCATGCCGGGCAAGGTCGCGCCCTGCTCCGGGCCGACCACGTGCACGATGCCCTGACGGGTGTCGTTCATCTTGAATTCGGTGATGCCGTATTCGTCACAGTTATCGTCGAGGGTCTGCACCTGCAGGCGCGACACCAGGTCGACGATGGCATCGATGCCACCCTTGCGCTCCGGGGTGGTCGGCACGTTGTGGTCGGGCGTGGCGATGTTGGCGTCGATACGCCAAGGCTTGCGACCCGCCAGGCGCAGACCTTCGAAAGCCTGCGGCGACGTCACTTCATGGATGATGTGACGATCGATATAGATCAGCGCCGAGCCATCGTCGCGCTGCTTGACCAAATGCGAATCCCAGAGCTTGTCGTAGAGCGTTTTGCCAGCCATCAGACTGTTCCTCATCAGCGTCTTTCTATGCCAATAACCCCTTGGCTTGTACGGACGATCCTATGGGGTTAGATTGAATAACTCAAATTCATAATTTTTATGCTTTGGATAACCAATAGGAATCCGAACCCATGGACCTCGCCAACCTCAATGCCTTTATTGCCATTGCCGAGACGGGGAGCTTCTCCGGGGCCGGCGAACACCTGCATTTGACGCAACCGGCCATCAGCAAGCGCATTGCCGGGCTCGAGCAACAGCTCGACGTACGGTTGTTCGACCGCCTGGGCCGCGAGGTCAGCCTGACCGAAGCCGGGCGCGCCTTGCTGCCCCGGGCTTACCAGATTCTCAACGTGCTGGACGACACCCGTCGCGCGCTGACCAACCTGACCGGCGAGGTCAGCGGGCGCCTGACCCTGGCGACCAGCCACCACATCGGCCTGCATCGCCTGCCGCCGCTGCTGCGTGAGTTCATCCTACGTTACCCGGCGGTGTCCCTGGATATTCAATTCCTGGATTCAGAAGTAGCCTACGAAGAAATCCTCCATGGCCGCGCCGAACTGGCCGTTATTACCCTGGCCCCGGAACCGCACGGCCTGATCAAGGCCGTTCCGGTGTGGGACGACCCACTGGATTTCGTCGCCGCCCCCGAGCACAACCTCGTACTGCAGGGCCCCGTAAGCCTGGCCGATATCGCCCACCATCCAGCGGTATTTCCGGGTGGCAACACCTTCACCCACCACATCGTCCAGCGCCTGTTCGAAGCCCAGGGGCTGACGCCCAATATCGCCATGAGCACCAACTACCTGGAAACCATCAAAATGATGGTCTCCATCGGGCTGGCCTGGAGCGTTTTACCGCGTACTATGCTGGATGAACAGGTAGCCCGTATCCCCTTGCCCGGAATTCAGCTCTCGCGCCAGCTAGGCTACATCCTGCACACTGAACGAACACTTTCCAATGCAGCACGTGCTTTCATGTCATTGCTGGAAATGCACAGGGCCGTGTCTTGAGACAACGCCCTGCTCACCTGCGCGCCTCTCGCTCAAAGGAAGCTTTATCCGCCAAAGGTCTGGTATCAATGCCCAAATCAGCTAGACGCTTTCCGCACCTGCCACGTATCCAGGCGGTCGACCCAGAGGAAGCAGAGCAAACCTGGGAGAACGCCCCCCAATTACTGGCTGCGCTCAATGGCGCGCACCTGGGCGCCTGGTGCTGGAACATAGAAAGCGGTCAGATCAGCTGGTCGCGGGGCACCCAGGCACTTTTTGGCTACGACCCCCAGCAACCGCTGCCTGCCGACATCGACTATATCGACCTGCTCCCCTTGGAAGATCGCGCACGCACCATCCAGGCTTTTCATGCGGTGCTGTCGGGAGAACCGATCGAGCAGGCCATGCGCCATCGCATTATCTGGCCTGATGGCAGCCTGCATTGGCTGGAGATCAATGGCAGCCTGAGCAAGAGCAAGACCGGCGCCCTACAGATGATCGGCGTGATCCGCGAGATTACTCGCCAGCGCGAGCGCGAAACCGCACTGATCAACTCGGAAAAGCGCTTCGCCACCCTGTTCCATCTAAGCCCCAATGTCATCCTGCTGACACGGCGCGCCGACGGCCTGATCTTCGAGGTCAACCAGCACTTCGAGAAGATTCTCGGCTGGGCCGGCCACCAGATCATCAACAAGACCACCATCGAACTAGGCTTGTGGGCCGACCCCGAACAGCGGCAGCAGGTCCTGGAGGCAACGCGAAACACCAGCGAACCGGTCAACCTGGAAGTGCAATTACGCGCCAGTAATGGACAGGTTCACGATGGCATTCTGTGTGCGCAGAATATCGAAATGGAAGGCGTGGTCTACCTGCTCAGCACCTTCATCGATACCAGCGAACGCAAGCGCGCCGAACAGGCACTCAAGGACAGCCAGGAACGCCTCGATCTGGCACTGGATTCAGCGCAACTTGGCACCTGGGACTGGCACATCCCCAGCGGCATGCTCTACGGTTCGGCACGCGCCGCGCAGCTCCACGGCTTGGCGCCCATTCCCTTCCACGAATCATTCGATGCCTTTTTCGAAGGCGTGCCGCAAGAAGAACGCAGCAGCATGCGCCAGGCCTATCGCAGCCTGCGCGAGGGGCCGGCCGGCAATTACCAGATCACCTACCGCGTGCAACTTGAAAATGGCGATTCACGCTATATCGAAAGCCGCGCCCGCCTGTACCGGGACGAGCAAGGCAACCCTTTGCGCATGGCCGGCACACTGCTCGACATCACCGACCAGGTCGAGCGGGAACAACGGCTGATCAATTCTGAAGAAAAGTTCGCGAGCCTGTTTCAGGCCAGCCCTGACCCGATCTGCGTCATTGGCCAGGAAAGCGGCCAATTTATCGAGATCAACCCCGCCTTCACCCAGACCTTTGGCTGGAGCACCACCGAGGTCATCGGCCGCAGCGCCGAACAATTCGGACTATGGGCTGGCTCTGAAAAGCTGTTGAAGCAGCTCGAAAAAGGCATTCGCGACGAGCCCCTGGACAACGTTGCCGCCACCGTTAACCATCGCGATGGCCATGTGCTGACCTGCGTGATTTCCAGCCGTCTGATCAACGTTGAAAACCAGGCCTGCAGTGTCACCACCTTGCGTGACATTACCGCCCAGCAACGCGCCGAATCTGCTCTGAAGGCCAGTGAAGAGAAATTCGCCAAGGCCTTCCACTCAAGCCCCGACGCCATCACCATTACCGAACGGGAAACCGGCCGCTACCTGGAAGTCAACGACGGCTTCTGTCGCCTGAGCGGCTACACCGCCGAAGAGGTGATCGGGCGCACGGTTTTCGAGGTCGGCATCTGGGCCGACGAAAAACAGCGAGACGTCCTGGTCCATGACCTGCATGTGAACGGTCGCGCCCACCACAGAGAAATGCTCAGCCGCAACAAGCGCGGGGAAATACTGACCGTCGAAGTATCGGTCGAACCTTTGACCCTCAATGAAACGCCTTGCCTGCTCTTGACCGCGCGCGATGTCAGCCAGCTGAAGAATGCCCAGGCACAGATCCGCCACCTGGCCTACCACGATCCACTGACCAATCTGCCCAACCGCGCCCTGTTGATGGACCGCCTGAGCCAACAAATCGCCCTGCTCAAGCGCCACAATCTGCGCGGCGCGTTGCTGTTCCTTGACCTGGACCACTTCAAGCATATCAACGACTCCCTCGGCCATCCGGTGGGGGACACGGTATTGAAGATCATTACCGCCCGCCTGGAAGCCAGCGTGCGCATGGAAGACACTGTCGCGCGCCTGGGCGGCGATGAATTCGTGGTACTGCTCAGCGGCCTGGAAGGCTCGCGCAGCCAGGTCACCGAGCAAGTGCGCAGCCTCGCCGATACCTTGCGAGAACTGCTCGCCGAACCCATGTCCCTGGACGGCCAGCGCCTTCAAGTCACTCCGAGTATCGGCGTGGCCCTGATCCCCGATCATGGCTCGACGCCAGCAGACCTGCTCAAGCGTGCCGACATCGCCCTGTACCGCGCCAAGGATTCAGGCCGCAATACCACCCAGCTATTCCACAGCACCATGCAAAAGGCCGCCAGCGAACGCCTGCAGATGGAAAGCGACCTGCGCATGGCCATCATCCGCGGTGAACTGAGCCTGCACTTTCAGCCGCAGATCGACACCCGCGACGAACGCATCGTCGGTGCCGAGGTGCTATTGCGCTGGTTCCACCCGCAATTGGGTCAGCAATCGCCGGCACAGTTCATCCAGGTATTGGAGGAAAGCGGCCTGATCCTTGAGGTCGGCTCCTGGATACTTGAAGCCGCGTGCGGGGCATGTGCGCAATTGCTCAGCGAAGGCCTGATCGACGTCAACGACTTCAGCCTGTGCGTCAATATCAGCCCGCGGCAGTTCCGCCAGAACGACTTCGTCGAGCGGATCGCCCACAGCCTGAAATCCAACCACTTGCCTTACAGCATGCTCAAGCTGGAAATCACCGAAGGGGTGGTCATCCAGAACCTGGAAGACACCATCGCCAAAATGCACACCCTGAAGAAACTCGGCGTGAGCTTTGCCATGGACGATTTCGGCACCGGCTATTCATCGCTCACCTACCTCAAGCGCTTGCCGGTAGACGCGCTGAAGATCGACCAGTCGTTCATCCGTGACGCCACCCAGGACCCTAACGATGCCGAGATCGTGCGCGCCATCGTGGCGATGGCGCGCAGCCTGGACCTTGCCGTCATCGCCGAAGGCGTCGAAACGTCCGAGCAACTGGCGTTCCTGGAAAAGCTGGGCTGCCACCTGTATCAAGGCTATCTCTACAGCCGTCCGCTGCCGCTGATCGAATTTCGCAAGTTATTACTCGAATCGGCATAGGGGGGCGGTCTTCATAGACCGCTCCCCTGCCAACCAAAGTAAGTTTTCCAACCCATCAGGTAAGGCCGCAGACGATCAACGGTCTGCTGCAAGCTGCGCCCACCTGATCGGCGAGTCAGCTGGCGAATCCGCTGTTTGAACTGCTTACGAGCCCTGGTCGCCACCCTGCGTTTGAATCCTTCTGAAGAACCCCAAAAGGCATACCCCAGAAATTTACGGCCAAACGCGCTGGTCACCGCACTTTTACTCTCGTTGACGCTCAAGTGCAGCCCTTCATACAGGCGCCTCAGCAAAGCCATCACTCGCTCGCCCGCCTTGCGACTACGCACGTAAACGTTCGCATCATCGGCGTAGCGCACGAAACAATGACCTCTGCGTTCAAGCTCCCGATCCACTTCGTCCAGCAACACGTTCGCCAGCATCGGCGACAGCGGGCCGCCTTGCGGCGCCCCGATGCGGCTTTTCTCGACCACGCCATTGTTCAGCGTTCCGGCGTCCAGATAGGCCCGAACCAGCCCGATGACCGGCCGATCCGCAATCCCTCTGCCTGAACGATCGATCAAAATGTCGTGATCGACCCGGTCAAAGAACTTCTCCAGATCCACATCCACCACGACTCTGCGACCCGAGGATACATAACCCTGCGCCGCGAGAATCGCGCCGTGAGCATTACGCCCCGGACGAAAACCGTAGCTGTGTTCACTGAAGGTGGGATCGAGCTGCGGCTGCAAGACTTGCAGCAATGCTTGTTGGATCAGACGGTCGGTGACCGTCGGGATACCCAGCTCGCGTTCGCCGCCATCGGGTTTGGGGATTACCACTCGACGTACCGGACTGGGCCGGTAAGCCCCCGACAACAAGTGTTGGCGAATCCCAGCCCACTCAGTCAGCAAATGTTCAGCAGTCTGATCAATGTCCAGACCGTCGACACCCGCCGCACCTTTGTTGGCTTTGACTCGCTTCCACGCACGCTGCAGGTTCACGCTTGCTCCCCACACTCGGTCGCCCTCATGCAGTTGCGCTTCACTTCGTTCGCTGTGGCCAGCTCACGGCGGGACTCTCACCCACAAGATTGCGCCCATGCTGGGCGCACACAATAAAAAAGGGCGCCAGTTGGCGCCCTTCTTGTTGGGTATAGCGATCAGTTCTGCAGAGCAGGCTGCACGCCATTGATTGGAATGCGCTTGGCCTTGGCCTCTTCCGGTACGACGCGCAACAGGTCGATGTTGAGCAAGCCGTTGACCAGGGCTGCCGCCTTGACTTCGATATGGTCGGCCAGGCGGAAGGACAGCTTGAAGGCACGCTGGGCGATGCCCTGATGCAGATAAGTAACGCTTTCACCGTTGCTGTCGCGCTTGCCACCACTGACGGTCAAGACGCCTTTTTCGACTTGCAGCTCCAGATCCTGCTCCTGGAAGCCTGCTGCGGCAACAACGATACGGTATTGGTCTTCGCCATGCTTTTCGACGTTATAGGGTGGGTAGCTGCTACCCGCGTCGTTACGCGCTGCCGATTCGAACAGGTCATTGAAACGGTCGAACCCAACGGAATGGCGAAACAGTGGAGCCAGGGAAAAAGCAGTCGTCATGGTACATCTCCTGAAATTCAGCGAGTGGTTGTCTTCGCGACCCGACTTCGGCATCGCTTAACCCTTAGATAAGGACCACTTGCTGCATTTCAAGAATTGGCCTGGAATTTTTTTCAGGCGGCGATGCGGTGCTCGACGCCGATCAATCGGCTGATCTGTGCACAATCGCTCTCGCGACGCAACGCCGTGAATAACTCCACGGCTTCAGGATAGCTGCGAGTCAGCATGGCCACCCATTGCTTCAAGCGGCCCGGCGCGCTGCGAGGTGTCAGCTTGCCCACCGCCTGGCGCCAGAACTCCTGGACCAGCGGCAGCAACTCATCCCACCCCATGGGCGCCAGCTCGGTTCCCGCCCGTGCGGCCGCGATCTGGCGCGCCAGGTCCGGGCGGGAAACCAGCCCACGCCCGAGCATGATGTCTTCCACGCCGCTGATTTCGCGGCAACGGCGCCAATCTTCAACGGTCCAGACCTCGCCATTGGCAAAAACCGGCACCTTGACCACATCCTGCACCCGCGCCACCCACTCCCAATGAGCCGGCGGCTTGTAGCCATCGACCTTGGTACGGGCATGCACCACAATCTGCTCGGCACCGCCTTCGGCCAGCGCGATGGCGCAGTCCATCGCGCCATCCGGGCTGTCGTAGCCCAGGCGCATTTTCGCTGTCACCGGTATCGATGCCGGAACGGCGCGGCGCACATGCTCGAGAATACTGCGCAGCAATTCCGGCTCCTTGAGCAACACCGCACCACCGCGAGACTTGTTCACGGTCTTGGCCGGGCAACCGAAGTTCAGGTCGAGCACAGGCGCACCCAGCTCGCAGGCCAATGCTGCGTTTTCAGCCAGGCACACTGGGTCCGAGCCGAGCAATTGCACGCGCAGCGGTACGCCCGCTGCTGTCGCGGCACCCTGCTGCAGCTCCGGCGCCAGCTTGTGGAATTGAGCAGGCGGCAGCAACATATCGTTGACCCGGATGAACTCGGTGACACACCAGTCGATACCGCCGACTCGCGTCAGCACGTCACGCAGGATGTTGTCGACCAACCCCTCCATCGGCGCCAGGGCAATTTGCATGGGAACTACTCGAGCGAAAAAGGCGCGCAGTGTAGCAAATCTGCGCCGGCGACACCGGCTTGGGTAGCAGCTGCCGATAGGCTGCGTCACGCGCGCGAAGCGGGCGCAATACGCCGGATAAGACAGTTGCTGCTACACCAATGATCAGACGCTATCTACACCACGCTGTGCAACGCCGCGCCGTAACCCTCGACAAACTCGGCCGGCATACGCTTGGGTCGCCCACTTGAAAGTTCAATGCAAACAAATGTCGTTTGCGCGCGCAGCAACGTGGTGGAATCACTGGGACGTATCAACTGAAAGCGTCGAGTCATTTTCAGACGCTGGTCCCAATCGACGATCCAGGTGGCCAACTGCAACTCATCCCCCTCGTAGGCACTGGCCAGGTAATCGATTTCATGGCGCACAACCGCCATGGCGCGGTCCAGGCGCCGGTATTCGCTCAAGTCCAGCCCCAGGCGCTGCGAATGCCGCCAGGCGCAGCGCTCGAGCCAGGTCACGTAAACCGCATTATTGGCATGCCCGAGACCATCGATATCCTCGGCCCCCACACTCAAGTCAATGACAAATGGCGTCTCCAGATCCCAACTCATGCCCGCTCCTGCTCACAATGATTCGGCCTGGCGCCAGTGTAGCGGATGCTCAAGCCGATTGGCGCGCCTCACGGCCAGTGCGGGCGAGCAATGCCAGGACGCCCTCGATCAACTGCGGGTCGGCCAATACACGCTGATGCCCACCTTCAGGCAGCAGCAACAGCCGGCTGTCGAACCAGGCGCCATGAATCTCCTGGGCCTCGCTGGCCGGCACCAGGGGATCGTCCTCGGCATGCACGATCAGGCCAGGCATTTCCAACTGATAGTGACTGACATCCATGCGCGAGGCCTGCATACCTACATCCCGTTCTACTTGCCGGATGAAGGCGGCGCGCGCAGGTGCCGGCAAGCCGACCCGGCGAGCAAAGCCGCGCAGTACGCCGATGACTTTGGCGGGCGCCGCGACGCTGACCATCACATCCGCCCGCAAGCCCATCTGCGTGGCCAGCAAGACGCTGGCGCCACCCATGGAATGGCCGACTACCGCACGCAACGGCGGCAACTCGGCAGCGGCCTCCAGCAATGCCCTGGCAAACAACAGCACATGGGCTTCGCGCCCCGGCGAACGGCCATGCCCCGGACCATCGAGGGCCACAGCGGTGTAGCCGGCAGCCACAAGGGCGTTGATAAGGCTGGCGAATTGCGTGGGTCGCCCTTCCCAGCCATGCATCAGCAGCACCGTCGGCCCCTGCCCCCAACGCAACGCCGAGAGCCCAAAACGTAACGTAATACGCTCGGCCCGAGCCAATAGCGGCAACTCCCACTCGCGGGGCGGCAAATTGCGAGGACGCATAAACGCAAGCCGCATCTTGTGGGCGACCAAGGTCGGTGCCAGCCAGCCCAGGGTGCCATTGACGCCACGAATCCAGCCAATAGTGCTCATTGTAATTCTCCTCGGGGTTACCGTTGGATCAGACAACCGCCGATTTGGCGGCACGCAGGACGCGATCAGACAAGGGGTCCGTACCCAAGGCTCGCGCCAGGGCCAGGCCACCGACCATCAGCGCCAGATCGGCCAACACCTTGTCGGCCTCCTCGGGGCTACCGGACAGTTGCGCCATCATCAATTCCAGATGCTCGGCGAGCACGGTGCGAAACTCATCCGCAAGACTCGCCATATCCCCCAGGGCTGCGGGCAAGGGGCAGGCTTGCTCTTTGGCATCGCGGTGTTTGCGCGACAAATAGAAGGCAGCCACCAGGGTGCGCCGCTCCAGGCCACTCAGTGCCGGATCGACCTCCGACAGCAAGGCACGGCGCTGGTTAAGTAGGTGGGTGAAGGCTTCAAGCATCAGCGCATCCTTGCTCTCGAAATGCGCATAGAAGCCCCCGACGGTAAGCCCTGCGGCGCCCATGACATCACTGACACTCGGGTCGGCCGGGCCGTGCTGGATCAGAGCGCAACTGGCTGCCTGCAATATGCGTTCGCGGGTTTTTGCCTTCTTGTCGCTCATGGGACGCCTCCAAATATTATGGAAGTAATATTATCCTCGTAATATTTTTTGGCAAGCGCAAAAAACTGCCATTCGTCTGCACGAACAACACGGGACAAGAAGAGACGGGAAAGGATGACGCCGCGAAAGTTTACGGCCGGAAAAAACAAAAGGCCCATTCAATAATCGAATGAGCCTTGAAATCCCGCAAAGCGGGTAAAAGTGGCGTCCCCTAGGGGACTCGAACCCCTGTTACCGCCGTGAAAGGGCGGTGTCCTAGGCCACTAGACGAAGGGGACGCATAACCTTCGAGCAGATCCGTTTTCACGAACCCTGGCAATTTGGTGGAGCTAAGCGGGATCGAACCGCTGACCTCTTGCATGCCATGCAAGC
>CAYVPI010000152.1:0-12888 GCA_964453495.1 uncultured Pseudomonas sp.
GCTGCTACGCGATTACAGTTCGCCATGGATTCGTAGCAGCTGCCGCCAGGCTGCGACAAGGTCCAAAGGACCTTCATACTACCCCCCCTGATGCTGATGCCCTTCAGGCGAATGCTCATGGTTTTCACCGTGCACATGCTGCACCACTTCCTCCGGCTGCAGCCGCTCGGTCTCTTGTGCCAGGTAGGTGAGCAGGGCATCCACTTCGATATCCCCCAACCGCAAATTAGGCATCGCCAACCGCTCATACTTTTCATACAACTGCATGGCCAGCGGGTCTTTCTGCGCCAGCATCTGGTCCGGCTCCTTGATCCAGCGTTTGAGCCATACCGGGTCGCGCTGGCGGGTTACGCCGACCAGGTCCGGGCCGATGTTGCGCATGCCGGCGTGTTCGGTGTCGCCCAGGGTGTGGCAGGAGGAGCAGCGGGTGCGGTAGATCTGCTCGCCGGCACTCGGTGGGCGAATGGCGGGGGCGTTGGCGTAGTCCTGGGTGTTGGTGCTGGCGTATTTCCAGTTCTGCAGGCTCTTGCTGAGGCGGTCGGCGAGGATGTAGGGGTTCTCCATGGGTGAGGCTTTCATCCAGCGGCCGGTGGCCTGGTTGCCGATGATCAGGCTGAGGTTGTGGTCCTTGTTGCGGCCATTGTCGATGCCGTCGATGAACAGCCCCAGGCTTTTGCGCAAGGCGGTGATGTCGTCCTTGTTGCCGGTGAGGAACTGCCAGCCGGGGGCGACGTTGAATTTTTCCATGTAGTGCTTGAGCACTTCGGGTGTGTCGGTTTCCGGGTCGATGCTGACCGAATAGAGGAACACATCAGTGCCGACACGCTCACCGAGAATCTTTTGCACCTGGCGCAAGCGCGCGGTTTCCAGCGGGCAGGAGTCTGTGCAGGCGGTGAAGATGAAATTGATCGCCACCACTTTGTCTTTGATCATGTCGTCGAAAAAATGCACGGTCTGGCCGTCCTGGTTGACCAGGGCGGTGTTGGGGAAATAGTCGCGGCCCCAGGGTGAGGCGCTTTCGCTTTCAGCTGCCGCCAGTGCCAGCCCTTGCGCAAGGCACAGGGAAAGCGACAGGAAAATACGGGTCAGGGCAGATGTGCGGATCATGGTAGGCATCCTGTGCAAGTGTGGATCCCAAAAACCCGCGCTTCAGGCCGCAATGGCCTGAAGCGCGAAGGGGAGTTGGTCAGCGCACCGTTACCGGTGCCGTGACGGTCTGGCCGCCGCTGGACTTGACCGTCACGGTCGCAGGCGTGGCCGGGCCGTTGCCGGTGGTGCTGATCGAGACCCGCCAGCGGGCCCCGGTGGCAGTGGCACTAAGGCTTGCCGTGCCCAGGCTCAACGGTCCACCCGTGGTCGCCGCCGTCACCGTAATGGTGTTGCCGGTGTACTTGGAGGTAGTACCGGCCAGGTCCCAGGTGTAGCGGCCGCCGCTGCGAACAGTGACAGTGGCGCTGGTCACTTGCAGGTCTTCGTTGACCGGAGCCTGGGTTGCCGAAACGGCGACTGTCACGCTGCCGGGGGTTGCCGAGACGCCGTCCAGTGCATCGCGTACCTGGTAGGTGAAGGCGGCGGTGAAGGCTTCGGCAACCGTTGCTGGTGGCGTGTAGATGATACGAGTGCCATCGGTGCTGACCACGCCCTTGCCCGAGTCCGGCTGGTTCAGCCCAACCACGGTCAGAGGCACATTGTTGTCAGGGTCGCTGTCATTGGCCAACACGTTGAGGGTAACCGCGACACCCGGGGTGGTGCTGGCACTGTCGTTACCGGCGATCGGCAGCTTGTTGGTAGGTTCGGTGCTGCCGTCGTCGCCACCACTGCCGTCATCGCCACCACCATCATCCCCACCGCCGTTGCCGGCACTGGCATTGCGGAAGGTTGGCAAGGCGGCCGAAGCGACGTACTCCACACCGTCCCAGCTTGGCAAGGGCGTCGGCATCAACTCGAACTGGCCAGGGTGCTCGACGTCCCAGCGCAGCAACATGGAGGAGTCTTCATGCTGGGTGTTGTGGCAGTGTTCCATGTAGGTACCGGCAAACTCGCGGAAGCGAATCGCCATGACCACGTCCTTGGAACTATCGATGCCTTCGCCGATGCGGTAGACATCCTTGCGTGCACCTTTTTCCCATTCCGGTGGGGCCTTGCCATCGCGGCTCAGAATCACACCTTCTTCGAAGTGCACATGCACCGGGTGCGTCCAGCCATTGCCGCCGTTGACGATTTTCCATACTTCCAGGGTGCCATCACCGCTGAAGCCGGCATCGGTCGGGCCAGTGGACAGTTGTGCTGCGGCGCTAAGCTGGCGTGGGTCCATGCTGTAGCCGAAGCCACCGTCGGTCTTGATGGTCCAGGGTGCTGTGTCGGTGCCATCGGAGCGGCCGAAAATGAACTCGCGATGGCGTGCAGCGTTGAGCTTCGCCTTATCGGTGGCACTGTCGCGGTCGATGGTCAGCGGGATCATGACCTTGCCGGCGGCCTTGCCGGGCTTGGCTGGTTCATAGGCGACCGGGTCCATGCTCAGGTCCTGGCCGGTATAAGGCTTGACGATCAGTTGCAGGAACTTGCCCACCACCGGGTCGCCCTTGTCCCATTCAAGCCCCTTGCTGCCTTGCTTGAGCACTGCCTTGTATTTCTCCGACAGCACGTCGGCCAGAGACAGTTCGTCATCTTCCGGGCCCTTGCCGGTCTCGTGTTCCATGAGGTTCACGAAGTACAGCTTGTCGCCGGTCTTGATGCCATTCTTGGCGAAGTTGATGATGATGTCGTAGCGCTCGGCAATGCCCTGGGTTGGCAGGATGCCATTATGGTCTTGTTTGTCGCCATCGGCATCCAGGTCCATGCTGCCGTCGAAGGGCACTGCGTGCTCCATGATATTGCCGTCGTTGGCGATCATGTGGAACGGCACCCGCGCATAGGACACGCCAGAACCTGATGGGCCGGGGAACTCGCCACCACTGCCTTTGATTTCCCTCACCACGGCCAGCCTGATGTAACGCGATACCGAACCGTTGAGGATACGGAAGCGATAGCTGCGCGCGCGCACGTTCAGGTAGGGCTGGTACTGCCAGTTGACCAGCAGCTGGTCACCAAGGAAGCCGTCGGTGTTGAAGGGGTTGAACCAGATCTGGCCATTGGCATCCCAGGCCTTGTCGGCCACCACCAGGTTGACGTCGTAGTCGCGGTTGCCCCAAGGCAGTTCCGAGCCGCTGGGGAAGCGTAGGTTGACGCCGTCTTCGAAGGCTTCGTTGCCGCGGTCGATGGCGCTGTAGTAGTTCATCATCACGGCGTTGCCCTTGTAGACGTTTTGCGCCGTGAAATCGAGCATGTGGTCGTGGAACCAGTGGGTACTCATGGTTTCACGCCAGTCGCCGCGAATCTTGATGCTGCCGTTCTCACAGGTTTTCTTGCCGGGGGTCATGTCATTGACCCAGAGGGTTTCACCCGGTGAGCAGGGGAAGGCTGCACGCGGGTCTTGGGCCTTGGTGTTGATGGTGTCGTAACCGGCCAGTTGTACCGGCCAACGGTAGTCGTAGTACTGGCCGGGGAAGAAGAAGGCGTTGGCATAGCCGTCACTTTCTGCCGGCGAGTGGCCGTTGTGTTCGTGGGTACTGATGGTGTGCAAGCCGAAGCCGTTGTTCGCCGCAGGATCAATGGGCAGGGCGTTGTAGTGGCGCATGAGTATGGGCTGGCCGTAGCGCACCATCAGCAGCTTGGGCGGCAGGGTGCCGTCGAAGGTCCACACCGAGTTGTGGTTCTGCACCGGCATTTTCGGATGAATGCGGATGTCGATGCCCTTGGTGGTGCCTTCGGTGGCCGCAATACCCGAGGTGTTGTGGTACAGGCCGTTGAGGCCGAACTCGCCCTTGGTGTAGCCGTGCATCTGTTTGCTGTCACGCAGGCCCAGGTTCAGCCGCGCGCCGGCTTGTACGGTCTTGAATGCGGCTTGCGGGTAGAACTCGTTCCAGCGCTGGTGCGACCAGCCTTTGCCGCCTGGCCGGCCTTCGGCCGGTGAGCCGACCGGGGCACGGTTGAGGAAGGCTTCGATTTGCGCCTTCCACGGGTTGCGGTCCAGCACGTTGGAATACTGGGTTGGGAAGGGCGTCAAGCCCGGTTGGCGCAGAAAGGCTTCCAGGGCAGTGCCGGAAGGGCCGCTGCGGGCAATGCTGTTGGGGTCCTGGCCGGGAGCGGGACCCACGGTGGGTACCGGGAACGTCATTTGGGCTGGCGGCGTTTGCGGGTCGAGCTTTTCCGGGCCGAATTCTTCGAACAGCAGGATCTGTTGGGTGAAGGGTTCGGCGCCAAACAAGGGGCTCGGCTTACCGTTGGTGGGGTAGTTGAACGATGTCTGCTGCGCCGGTTGCAGGATGTTTTCGGTACGCGGCGTATTGCGGTCGCCGAACACGCCGTTGGGCAGGGCCAGGGAGCCTTCGTTGGCTTCGGGCATGGTCCTGATTTCCAGCAGCGCGGCGGCAGGGTCGGCAGGTTCGGGGCGATAGTACGAGGGGTCGGTGGGTGGCGGCTGGCTCTCGTCGTCGATGGGCGCAGCACTTGCGTGGGTGACTGCCAACGTCGCCAGTGCGCACGCGATACCGGTGCGCCTGAAGAAGGTTGGCAGTGGGTTGGACGGTCTGACTTTGTTCATCGTGTTCGCCTCATTGCGTGCCGTGCCCGGGTTGCCCCGTGTTGATAGCGTTTTGCCCTCTATGCCAATATTGAGCAAAAGCCGAGCCAATTCGTAACATGATGTAAATATAAATAAAAACAACGGCTTAGGACGGCGTAAGACGGAGAAAATGGGGGCTGGGGAAGTGGGTGCCCAATACTGGGGGGCCTTACAAAAGTCGCCTTTTCACCAGGCCCCATGAGGCGGCTGGTGAAAAGGCGAATGCGTCACTGGACAGCGATGGGCACCGTGATGGCTTGGCCGAGGGCCGAACGTACGGTCACCGTCGGGCTGGGCCCTGGGCCGCTCCCGGTGGTGGTCACCGACAACCGCCAGCGCGCGCCAGTGGCGGTTGCCGTGAGCGTCGCCATCCCCAGGTTCAGCGGGCCGGCAGTCGTTGCAGCAGTGACGTTGATGCTGTTGCCCGTGGCCCGGGTGGTGGTTCCGGACAGGTCCCAGGTGTAGCGGTTGTTGCTGCGCGCCATGACCGTGGCACTGCTGACCTGCAGGTTTTCGCCCACGGCCGCAAGCGCTGTGACCGCAACGCTGACAGTGGCAGGGTCCGATTCGGCATCCTTGGCATCGCGCGCCTGGTAAGTGAAGGTCGCCGTGAACGGCTCGGTGACCGTCGCCGGTGGTGTGTAGGTCACGCGCACACCATCGGTACTCACACTGCCTTTGCCCGAGTCCGGCTGGTTCAAGTCCACGACGCTGAGCGGCACGTTGCCGTCGGGGTCGGTGTCGTTGGCCAGCACATTGATGAGCACCGGTACGCCAGCACGGGTGTTGGCGCTGTCGGGTTTAGCGATGGGCTTTTGATTGTTGCCTTGGTGGTCGTCGTCCTGGCCACCGGTGCGCAAGGTCGGCAGTGCCACCGAGGGTGCATACTCCACACCATCCCAGCCGGGCAGCGGCGTAGGCATCAGCTGAAACTGGCCGGGGTGCTCCACGTCCCAGCGCAGCAACATGGAGGTGTCTTCATGCTGGGTGTTGTGGCAATGCTCCAGGTAGGTACCGGCGAATTCGCGAAAGTGGATCGCCATGACCACATCAGTGGAGCTGTCGGTTTCCGGCCCGATGCGATAAACGTCCTTGCGCGCCCATTTTTCCCATTCCGGTGGGGCCTTGCCGTCGCGGCTGAGCACCACGCCCTCTTCAAAATGCACATGCACCGGGTGGCTCCAGCCGTTGCCGCCGTTTTCGATTTTCCACACTTCCAGGGTGCCGTCGCCGCTGAAGCCGGCATCGGTCGGGCCCTGGGCCAATTGAGGAGCGGCGCTGATGCGCCGTGGGTCCATGTCGTAACCGAAGCCGCCGTCAGTTTTGATGGTCCAGGGGGCCAGGTCCGTGCCATCGGAGCGGCCAAAGGTAAAGGTGCGATGGCGCGCCAGTTTCAGCTTGGCCTGGTCATCCGGGTTGTCGCGGTTGATGGGCAGCGGGATCATCTTCCTGCCGGCCGGCTTGCCAGGCTTGGCCGGTTCATAGGCAACCGGATCCATGCTCAGGTCCTGGCCGGTGTAAGGCTGCACCAGCAGTTGCATGAACTTGCCCACCACCGGGTCGCCCTTGTCCCATTCAGGCCCCTTACTGGTTTGCTTGAGCACGGCCTTGTATTTTTCCGACAGGACATCGGCCAGAGACAGTGCGTCCTTCTCTGGCCCTTTGCCGGTCTTGTGCTCCATGAGGTTGACGAAATACAGCTTGTCGCCCGGCTTTATGCCGTGTTTGGCGAAGTTGACGATGATGTCGTAGCGCTCGGCGATGGCCTGGGCCGGGAGGATGGCGTTGTGGTCTTGTTTGTCGCCGTCGCCATCGAGGTCCATGCTGCCGTCGAAGGGCACGGTGTGTTCCATGATATTGCCGTCGTTGGCGATCATGTGGAACGGCACCCGCGCGTAGGAAACCCCCGAACCCGCTGGGCCTGGGAATTCGCCACCGTTGCCGGCGATTTCGCGTACCAGGGCGATGCGCAAATAGCGCGATACCGAACCATTGAGGATGCGGAAGCGATAACTGCGCGCGCGCACTTTCAGGCGAGGTTCGTATTGCCAGTTGACCAGCATCTGGTCGCCAAGAAAGCCGTCGGTGTTGAAGGGGTTGAACCACAGTTGGCCGTTTTCATCCCAGGCCTTGTCGGCGACCAGCAGGTTCACGTCGTAGTCACGGTTACCCCAGGGCATGGCCGCACCGCTGGGAAAACGCAGGTTGACGCCGTCTTCGAAGGCTTCGTTGCCGCGGTCAATGGCGCTGTAGTAGTTCATCATCACCGCGTTGCCCTTGTAGACGTTCTGCGCGGTGAAATCGAGCATGTGGTCGTGGAACCAGTGGGTACTCATGGTTTCACGCCAGTCGCCGCGGATCTTGATGCTGCCGTTCTCGCAGGTTTTCAGGCCGGGGCTGGCATCATTGACGTACAGGGTTTCGCCGGGGGAGCACGGGAACGCCGCCCTTGGGTCCTGAGCCTTGGTGTTGATGGTGTCGTAGCCGGCCAACTGCAGTGGCCAGCGGTAGTCATAGTACTGGCCGGGAAAGAAGTAGGCGTTGGTATAGCCGTCGCTTTCGGCTGGCGAGTGGCCGTTGTGTTCGTGAGTGCTGATGGTGTGCAGGCCAAATCCGGCGTTAGCCACCGGATCGATCGGCAGAGCGTTGTAGTGGCGCATTAACAGGGGTTGGCCGTAACGGACCATCAACAGTTTGGCCGGAAAGGTGCCATCGAACGTCCACAGCGACTTGTGGTTTTGCACCGGGAAATTGGGGTGCAAACGCATGTCGATGCCGCGAGTCGTCCCGGCTGTCGCCGGCAGGTCGGAAGTCTGGTAGTAGAGCCCACCTGGCGCAAATTCGCCCTTGGCGTAGTTGTGCAACTGAGCCCGATCACGCAGGCCCTGGTTGACCCGCGCCCCGGCCTGCACGGTCTTGAAGTCGGCCTGGGGGTAAAACTCGTTCCATCGCTGGTGCGACCAGCCTTTTCCGGGTGGTCGGCCTTCGGCGGGCGAGCCCACGGGTGCACGGTTGAGGAAGGTTTCGATTTGCGCCTTCCAGGGGTTGCGATCCAGCACATTGGAAAACTGCGTCGGAAACGGCGTCAGCCCGGGCTGGCGCAGAAATGCTTCGAGCGCGGCGCCGGAAGGGCCACTGCGTGCCACGTTGTTGGGGTCCTGTGCGGGCGCAGGACCCAGAGTCGGTACGGGGAACGTCAGCTGCTGGGGTGGCAATGTTGGATCGAGCTTTTCTGAGCCGAACTCCTCGAACAGCAGCAATTGCTGGGTGAAGGGCAGCGCCCCGAACAACGGGCTGGGCTTGCCATTGGTGGGATATTGACGTGAGTTCTGCAGGGCCGGTGGCAGCACGTTTTCAGCCCGCGGTGTGGTTCGGTCGCCAAACACCCCGTTGGGCAGGGCGAACGCGCCTTCGTTGGCCTCAGGCAGGTTCTCCAGGGCTTCGAGCGCAGCCTTGGGGTCGGCGGGTGGATTGGTGAAGGCCGACGGATCGGTTGGCGGCGGCTGGCTGAAGTCGTCCAGCGGAACTGCGCCGGCCAGGCTGGCCGCGACTACCAAGGCAGTGGCCAGGCCCGGCCGTAAAAAATGATGAGGGGAAATGTCGCCCGGGATTGTGCATCGCATCGTTGTCACCCACACCTGATGGCGTTTTGCTTCTGGTTTTTCATTAGAGGCAAATCTCAAGCCATTCGTCGGGCGGATGGAATTAATTGTAAGAAAGATTGTATTGAGCAGCTTTGGTGGAAATCCGATGTGTCGTAATGGGATCCAGATTGGGGAATGCCCCCCAAATACGGGTTACGCGGTTCCCTCACCCCAACCCTCTCCCTAAGGGAGAGGGGCTGATCGATGTTGATCATGAAACAAAAAATGCCCCAACCAAATACTCGGTTGAGGCATCGTTTGCAGCTTTACCCCTCAAAGATCGTTATAAAAACCCCGCAAAGGCCCTTCACTTTGCGAACGTCCCTCAGCCCCGATCGCCTTGAGGTTCAACTGCGCATCCTGGGCGCGCAATGCCGTTGTCTTGATGTCCAGCGGCCGGGCCAATACGGTGTTTTCATCCCCCGTATGCCCGTCAGGCAGGGCCAGCGACGGATGATCGAAAGGCGCACGCTCCCAGGCCACGCGTGGGTCGGTCAGCCCCACCTCCATGAACTTGACCAGGGCATCCTCTTCTTCGGGCGTGAGGTTCAGCGCTGTCATGTCCGGGTCCAGGTTCGAGGCGTTATGCTGGCCTGCGCCAGGGTTGTCGAAGCCGCTGGTGTTGCTGGCGTCCTGGCCGCGCCGGTCGCCGCCGCGGTTGTAGAACTCCATGACCTGCTTGAGGGTGGCCCGGCTGCCGTTATGGAAGTACGGGCCGGTGAGGGCGATGTTGCGCAGGGTCGGGGTCTTGAAGGCGCCGTCGACTGCGTCGCGGAAACCGATTTCCGGTTTGAGCGAGGCGTCGCAGGGGACTCCGGCATTGAGCGGCGCCTCGAAGGTGCAGACGTCGACTTCGAACGGGTCGGGTGAGGCGTTGCCCTTGAGCAGGCTGTCGTACTGCCGGGTGAACGACAGCGGGTTGCCCCAGGCATCGAGGCCGCCCACACCCAGGTCTTCAGCGCTCGGGCGCACCCCGGTGTTGTAGAAGCCGTTGTCATACAGCACGGTTAGATTGTCAGCCATGACCATGCGTTCGACGCGCTCATGGGGTTCCAGGCGCAGTCGGGTTGCAGCGTTGGTCAGCTCCGGTCCGGCATGGCAGGCGATGCACTTGCCCTTGCCCAGGAACAGGTTCATACCCTCGACCTGTTGGGCATTGAGTGCCTGGGTGTTGCCTTGCAGGTAGTCGTCCAGCGGGGTCTGGTCGGAAACCAGGGTGGCTTCGTAGAGCTGAATCGCCAGGCCGAAGAACAATGGGAAGTTGGCTTCCATCTGGGTGTATGCCGCGCCGCCCAGGGAGACTGGCTGGGTGGCGTTCCACAGGCGAGGATAGAAGGCTGCCTTGATCAAGTCTCGGTAGGTCGGCCGGCGCGGGCCGGAGACAGGCCCCAGTACCGAGTCGCTGGGCGCGATGCGCTGATGGCTGAGCATCAGGGTATCGAGCATGCGCTTGCCGATGTCGGCGAAGGTACGCCCTCCACAGGACATTTCCACCGGGCTGCCGGGTGGGCCCACGGCCTGGGAGGCGGCCGAGGCATCGTTGAGGGCCAGGCGGACCTTGGCCGCAGTCGCCGGCTTGTCGGGCGTGGTCACGAAGATACCGGCATCCGGGTCGCGGTTACCGAAAGGCGAGAAGCCGTTGAACACGAAATTGGCCCGGCCATCCCAGAAGTTGCGCAGGTTGAACACCGCGTTGATCACCGTGGGCGCGTTACGCCCGGTGCTGCGCCGCACATTGATGCCGTTGACCTGGAAAATGCCGTCTGGCTGTTGGGTACACTTGTCGAAACGCGATTGCTTGGGCCTGACGTAGTTGGCGTCAAAAACACCCTGGGAGCCGACCACGTCGTCGGTCGAGTACAGAATCGCCGAGTTGCGGTCCAGTGGGTCGGCCAGCACGTGGGTGGGAAAGTCGGTTTTCTTGAGCGCGTAGTTGGGGGTGCCTTTGCCGCCCGAGAGTGTGGTGTACGACGCCACGTCACCCGCAATACCGGTGGCAGCAAACGGCTTGGTGAAGATCGAGGCAACGTTGGCGTTGGTGTTGGACTGGCCAGGGTTGATCTGGTTGTTTTTGCGGTGGTCGGCGCCGGCATGGAAGTGGCAGGACGCGCAGGCGGTATTGCCATCGCTGCCGATGTCCATGTCCCAGAACAAGGCCTTGCCCAGGCGCACTGCTGCCGCGCGGTTGATGACGTAGTCGCTCATCAGGTCAACCTTGCGCCCGCCTTCGGTACCGGAAGGGTCGGGTGGCAGCACACCGCGCAGGGATTGCAAGGTCGGGATTTCCAGGGCGGGGTCTTCGACGGCCGGCTCTTCGGCTTCGGGAGGTTCAGGGGGCTCCGGTGCCTCTACTTCCGTTTCGGTAGCGGCAAAGGTATAGCCGCCGGATAACCCTGTTGCAACCAGGCTCGCGGCGACCGCACAGGCCAGGCTGATCGTACTCAGTAAGTTCATGGGTTTTATCATGACAATGCGCTCGATTGGAATATCGGATTGCCGGGGTCGGGCTGTCCTTGTGCGGGTGGTGCTCCTGGATAGTTGCAACTCTAGTCGTAACAAAATGTTTTGCTGGAGCGGAAGTGTAATTTTTTACGGTTTATTAGTTGTGTGTGGGTGGGCTGCCATAATTCCCCATTTTTGCCCCAGAAGTGGGGAGGCCCTCAGGCAGTGAGAGTCATTGTCTTCATTAAATATCTGTAATATAAAGATATTTAACGCTTGTAACAAATTGACATATCTTGGCAAGGTGTTTGCAGTGTGATCAGTAGTTGTTATGTATTTGTGGTTTGAAAGTTTGGGGTGGGGCGTACGGAAGTTGCAAGGAAGGTCCACTGCATGGAAGCTTTAAATGGAGAGGTTAAATAAATAACAACTGTGCTGGCGCAATAGGTTTAATCAGGGAGTTCGACGTGGAAAAAGACAAAAGCGACGCAGCCTGACGGCAGCTGCTACAGGGATTGGGGGAGTCGCGATAATGCTTTCGTAGCAGCTGCCGCAAGGCTGCGTCAGCGAGAGTGTGGACGCCGCCGACCGTCCTTTGGGTAACCTGAAAACGGGGCGCAAGGCCCCGTTTTGTTTCATGTCAAAAGGTTCAATTTCGCGCTTTTTTGTTCAACGCCTCTTCGGCCGCCGCAATCTCCGCCTGGCGCCGGGTGATCATGTCTCCCACCGGCGGCCCCTGGAAGCGCCGCGCCTCGAAGGCAAACCAGACAATGGCGGTCAGGATCAAAAAGCCGATGGTGATGTACAGCGCCCAGTCGTTGGGCGGCTGGATGCCGATGATGAAGATCAGCACCATCGAGATTACTGAGAGGATGGCAAAGAACGAATACCAGCCACGCCCCAGGTTCCACGGCCCCATGGTTGGCCACTTGGCGCTGCCGAAGGTAAACAGCCCGAGCACGATGGGGATGATGAACGAGAAGAACAAAAAAATCACTGTGCAGGACACTACGATGGTGTAGACCGGTGTCTCACCGATCGAGATCACCGACGAGCCCCAGACGAACAACACCGCAAGTGTGGCGCCGGTCCAGATTGCCGCTACCGGGCTGCGGTGGGTCGGCGAGACCGAGGCCAGCGCCCTGGAGCAAGGCAGGCCACCGTCGCGGGAAAAGGCGAAGATCATCCGCGACACCGAGGTCACCGTGGCCAGGCCGCACAGCACCTGGGAGATGAAGATTGCCAGGTACAACGCCAGTTTGACCGTCGGGTTGACCTGGGTGTCCATGGCCCAGAAAAACACCGTCCAACCCTTGCTGGCCGCTTCATCCATGCTCGGCAGCATCAGTACGAACGCGCTGAGCATGAGCCAGCCGAACAGCAGCGACCAGACCACCGACATGACCATGCCACGTGGCACCGACAGGGCAGCCTGGCGAGTTTCTTCGGAGGTATGCGCCGAGGCGTCGTAACCGGTAATGGTATAAATCGGCAGCAGCAGCCCGAGCAGGAACACCCAGCTGTTGGACACTTGCGGCCAGACGTTGCCACCGGCTTCCCCGGAGTAATTGCCGAAGGTCACCAGCCGGGAGAATTCGAAACTCGGCGCGGCGATCAGGCACACGACCGTCAGAGCCAGGGCCGTGGCGAAGATCAGGTAGCCGGAAAAGTCCGTCAGCTTGGCCGTAAGGCCGATCCCCAGGTGGTTGCACAGGGCCTGCAGGCCGGTGAGGATCGCCAGGAAAATCACCCGGGTGGTGGTGGTGTCCTCCATGCCCAGGGCCGGCCCGAACGCTCCGAAGAAGAAGTAATAGGTGCCGACGTTGATCGCACCCAGCACCGTGACCAGCCCCAGCAGGTTGAACCAGGCCGTCAGCCAGCCGGTGAAGCGGTTGCCCAGTATCGAGCCCCAGTGATAGAGCCCACCGGCAGTGGGGTAGGCCGACGATATCTGCGCCATGGCCATGGCAAATACACCTGAAATCAGGCAGCCGAGTGGCCAACCGATACCGATCGATGCACCTCCCGCCCCCGAGGTGCCCTGGGCCAATGAGTTGATCCCACCGGACAGGATGCAGATGATCGAGAAGGAAATGGCAAAGTTGGAAAACACCCCCATGCGTCGCGACAGCTGTTGGG
>CAYVPI010000153.1:0-12841 GCA_964453495.1 uncultured Pseudomonas sp.
AGCCACTGCGGGCCTGGAAGCGACAGGCGATCACCTGGTACATCAGCCAGCCATTTGCCATGACGTCGATGCTTGGGTCGGGCGTCTGGATCTGAATCACGCCAAGCAGCGAACGCCAATGCTCGCGTACTGCCTCGAGCTCCACGGCGGCCACCCCCAGGCCTCGGTACTGTTGAACCAGGCGTAGCGCTGACGCAGTATCCTTGGCTGCGCCAAGTCGGAAGACGACGTCCTGGTCAGCACCGTTGTCCAGGTCCAGGGTAACCTGTAGCGCTGCGCAAGGATCGAGGCCGCCACCGGTCCGGCCCGACAGTCGTGCCTGCCCTAGCCCGGCAGGTGCCTTGAGGCTGCCGTTGCGGCCGATAAACTCAGAGCGATCGCCGCTGATGCGGGTGTCGGTCGAGTCGGTATCGAGGAACGCCACCCGTTTGGAAAACTCGATCGAATAGGCATTCCTCGCGAAAAATGCGCCACTGGTTGGGTCGGCTTCCGTCACCACATGCATCGCTGATTTGCTGCGCAAGTCGCCCAGCACCCACTCGACGTAGCACGTTGCCGACAGGCGTCGGGCGCGGCCTGAACGATTTCGGATCTGCAGGTGCGAGAACTTGATCGCAGCGTCCAGCGCCACATAGACCCACAATTCGGTCTGGATACCGTCTTCATCGTGCTCGAAGACGCTGTAGCCGAAGCCGTGCCGAGTACGGTACGCGCCAGTGCCGGGACAGGGCTGTGGCGTCACCGACCAGAAATGCCCGGTTTCTTCGTCACGTATATAGATGGCCTCGCCACTGGCGTCGGTGAGCGGGTCGTTATGCCAGGGGCTCAGACGAAATTCGTGAGCGTTTTCCATCCAGGTATAGGCGCCGCCACTTTCGGAAATCACCGTGCCGAAGTGCGGGTTGGCCAACACGTTGGCCCATGGCGCCGGTGTCGGCCTGCCAGGCTGCAGGTTCATCACGTACTCGCTGCCATCAGCGCTGAAACCGCCGTAGGCGTTGCTCAGGAGCAAACCTTCGGCAGTTGGCAGGGTGGCAGCCCCCGTCGCCTTTGGTTGGCGCTTGAGCGTGGGGACCAACGCCGGGTATGCCGGGCTTGCGTGACGGCGATGAACCTGTTCGGCAATACTGCCGTTGTTTTCGTTCAGCACCAGGCGCGCCACCGACAGGATCAGCGTACGATCCTCGTTCGACAACTGCTGTGCCGGACGTACGAAAATGCCTCCGGGACGGTCGATCAGCGAAGCTTCGCTGCCGGATGCCACCACACCCATGATCAAGTCCTGAAGTTGCTGGCGATAGCCGGCCTGGTCTTCGTTCCAGATGACGAGGTCCACCACCAGGCCCTTTTGCCGCCAGTAAGCATGGGCCTTGACCATCTGATGGACAAAGTCGATGTTTTCGACGGTTGCGATCTGCAGCAAAACAATGGGCAAGTCCCCGGATATCGCCTGGCCCCACAGGCTCGATTGATCACGCCGATTGGCCATCAGTACGCTATTTTCAGCGCGCAACGAGGCATTGGCATAGAGGATCGAAGAGGCCATCTGTTCAAACAGGCGTGCATCTTCGAGCGATACATTGAGTTGGCGCAGCAACACCTGGCCGTGGGTCCAGGCCAGGTCGAAGACGCGATCGGCGAGGTGCCGGTCGCGGTATTTATTGATCAGATACAGACAGCCCTCGCGGCTGTCCGCGATACCGGTCACCAGGTCGATGGTCGCTGTTTGCCCGGGGTCCAGTGCAATACGGCAGCGGATTGCCACGATCGGGTCGAGCACCGAGCCTGCGGTGCCGGACAACTGCTGGACGTGGCCATCGAGCGCCGCAGGTGCTGCAACGTTGCGCCCTCGGCCGATGAATCGTGCTCGATCGGTCTCGTAGGAAATGGCTTCGATATCCACACCGTGGGCTGCCAGCAGGTGGCACATCCAGGGTATCGCTTCCTCACTGGCGCGAGGCCTGCGGGTGCAGATGATTGCCTGCAGCGGTGGCAGCAATTCGGTCTGCACGAACAGGTTGCTGAAGGCCGGGTGCATTGCATCACTGATCGCCGGCGCCAGTACCACCTCGGCGTAGGTGGTGATCTCCACGCTACGACGCACGCGGGCGCGGTTGGTGATGTGCAGTCTACGCAGTTCGATGTCATCTTCGGGGGACACGACAATTTCAGTGTGCGTATCGAAATCGAGTTCGCGAACGCGAAACTCGGCCCGGGCATCGCTGAAAATGGCTTCATGGCTTTCTGGCCGATGCAGGGTCGGTTGGTGGGCCGAGGACCAGTAAACGCCGCTGGTGACATCGCGCAGGTAGCAGAACATGCCCCAGTTGTCGCAGGTCGCGTCTTCACGCCAACGGGTCACGGCGATGTCGTTGCAGCGGCTGTAACCGCCGCCGGCACTGCTGAGCATGACGTGGTAATGGCCGTTGGACAGTAGCTGAACGGCGGGGCGCTTGCGTCCGGGCTCGGCGAATACCCGAAGCCTGGTTTCCTGCGTCCGTACGTTTTCCGTAGCGGCAGGCGCCTGGGCCGCATGCAGGTAGGGCGCGGCGGTTTTAGGTACGCGTTCCTGCAGCAGCAAGACGGTCGCCTGGAATGCCGGGATTGACTCGAAACGTCGCTGCATGGGGCGGTCCAGCAGCAGGGTGGTCAATGCCAGCAGGCTCATGCCCTGATGGTGCGCCATGAACGAGCGCACGACCGCGTAGCGCTGGCCGCGTGGCAAGCGTGCCTCGGTGTAGTCGACTGCTTCGTACAGGCCATAGCGGCCGGCCGATCCTTGAGTCGCCAGGCGTTGCAGGTTCCGGCAGGCCGCTTCAGGTAATACCATCAGCGCAAGGGCGCTGGCGTACGGCGCAATCACGGTATCCTCGGCCAACCCACGCTTGAGGCCAAGGCCTGGAACACCAAACGCCCGATACTGATAATTGAAGTGAGCATCCAGGGTGTTGTAACCCGACTCGGACACGCCCCAGGGGATGCCGAGCCGGTTGCCATGCTCGATCTGCAAGGCGACGGCAGCGCGGCATGTCTGCTCCAGCAGCGTCCCTTCATAGCTGGGCATCACCAGGTTTGGCATCAGGTACTCGAACATCGATCCAGACCAGGAAAGCAGTACTGGCACCCCCCGGTTGTTGCTGAGCAAGCGTCCAAGGGTGAACCAGGCCTGTTGCGGCAGTTGGCCCTGGGCGATGGCAACGAAATTGGTCAGGCGAACCTCTGAAGCGAGCAGGTCGTAGTAGCCGTTGTCCAGCCTGCGCTCGTCGGCGTTGTAGCCTATCGAGAAGAGGTCACGTTGAGCATCGTAGAGGAACGTGAAGTCCATGTCGGCCAGTGACGCGGACAATTGGGCCAGGTGCTCAAGGGTGCTGATTCGTGCGCAAGCCAGGCGTTGTACCGCCTGCACTCGCGCCTGATCGGCGGGCAGCCATAGCGTGCAATCGAGCTCTGCCATTTGACGCAGGGTGGGTGCAGGTGCCTTGGCCTGGTCCATTGCTCGCGGTAGCTCGAAGCGCAGTAGTTCTGCCCGCAGATCCGCACACTGCGCCTCAAGCGCCTGCAGCCAGTAGTGTGCTTCTTCAGCAGATGTGGCCGGATTGTCGATTGCCAAAGCATCCGCCAGATCGAGTAATTGCAGGATACTGTCCGGAGTGTCCTGGACAATGGCCAACGCCACCTTTGCGCGCAGTTCCAGCACAGCACGGTCATCGAACTGTACGCCCTGTAATGCCTGGTGCAGCACATCGAGGGTGTCGCCCAGACCGTTGAGGGTGCGTTGATCGAACAGAGGCGTGTCTGCCAACCCCAGTAGCCCTGGCCGCAAGGTGAGAAGCAGGCCGGCCAGGTTGCCACTGTCCACGGTCGACACATACCGAGGCGCCAGCGGCTGGAGTGTCTGGGTGTCGTACCAGTTGTAGAAGTGGCCATCATGACGCTCAAGGCCGGCCATGCACTCAAGCGTTCCAGTGATGCGTTCGAGCAAGCGCCCAGTACTCAAATAGCCGAAATCGTGGGCCGCCAAGTGAGAGAGCAAGGCCATGCCCATGTTGGTCGGTGATGTCCGATGAGCAATGGTTGGCTTGGGCAGCTCCTGAAAGTTGTCCGGAGCCAACCAATTGTCCTCAGGGCCCACATATTGATCGAAGAATGCCCAGGTCTTGCGCGACAACATGCGCAGGAATCGCAGCTCTTGTACTGACGGGGTAAACCCCGCCGGTTTTGTCGGCAAGCTGATCCACCAGGCAATCGCCGGGCTCACCAACCATACCAACAGCAAAGGTGCCGCCAGTGCGAGTACGGAGAGAGACGGAAGTAGGGCAGCGAATAGAATCAGCGCCAGCGCAGGGGCAATCCACATGCTTCGATACATGCCGGGCAGGTCGTTGCCACTGGACCGCTCCACCTCACGAGAAGGTTGCCATTGCAGCAGGTGGCGTTTGCTGATCAGCGTGCGCCACAGTGAGCGGTAGATCGCATCGCCGCTCAACAGCGCATCGGATGGCAACCAGACGATCGACAACAGCGCTCGCATGAAATGCTGGCCCGAAGCACGCAATGCGGCGCTCAGGTGTTGCCCCAGGGGAATATCGGCCGCTTTCTGTACCAGCGCCAACACCGACTGCAGTACGGGCTGGAGAAATACCAGAATGACTACGGCCAATGTCCAGGAAACGGGCTCGTTGGTACCCAACCAGCCCCATGCCAGCATGGTCAGAAAGGCGCCTGGCTCCAGGCTGCGGCGCAGATTGTCAAAGATTTTCCAGCGTGCCAGGGCGCTGAGGCGGTTGGGAGCCAATCCCCCCTGCGGTTTCGGCGCCCACGGCAGGGCCCAGTACAGCACTTGCCAGTCGCCGCGAATCCAGCGGTGTCGGCGTTTGGCGTCGGCGCTGTAGCGAGACGGATATTCTTCATACAGTTGTACGTCGCTGAGCAGCCCGGAACGGGCATAGCAGCCCTCGATCAAGTCATGGCTCAGGATGCGGTTGTCGGGCAGGCAGCCCTCGAGTGCCTGTTCGAAGGCGTCGACTGCATAGATTCCCTTGCCAATGAAAGAACCGCTCTGAAACAGGTCCTGATAAACATCCGAGACAGCGCGGGTATAGGGGTCGACACCCGCATCGCTGCCAAACAGGCGGGCGTAGGTCGAGCGTGCCGTGCTGGGCAGGCTGATCCCCACGCGTGGCTGAAGGATGGCGTAACCGCTGACGATCTGCCCGCTCTGTTCATCGAACACGGGATGGTTCAAGGGGTGCATCATGGCACCGATGCACTGGTGCGCGACGTCGCGGGGCAGCAGGGTGTCGGTGTCCAGGGTGATGACGAAGCGAACCGAGCTCAGTGGCGCGACATCACCGACGATCAATGCAAAGCGGTCCTGTCCTTTGCCAGGCAACCCTTTATCACGCAGCAAAGCATTGAGCTCTGCGAGTTTGCCGCGCTTGCGTTCATGCCCCATCCATACCCGCTCGGTTGAGCTCCAGTGCCGGGGCCTGTGCAGCAGGAAGAAGCGGTCGACCTGGCCATCGGCATATTTTTGGTTGAGGGCCTCGATCAGTTGGCGCGCCAGTGCGAGCAGTTCGGCATCTTCGGGCATCACCTCGGCTGGGGCGTCCATGAAGTCGCTGAGCAGCGCAAAATGCAGGTTGGCATCGCGATTGGCCAAAAAGCGCACTTCCAGGCCTTCCGCCAAGGCCTCGATGTCGCCAGCATTGGCAAACATCGTAGGCACCGCCACCAGCGTACGCGCCTCGGCCGGTATGCCTTCGCTGTAGTCCAGGCGGGGTAGTATCGATGGGGCTACCGTGAGGGTCACCAGCCAGTTGACCAGCCCAATCGCCAGACGGCTGGTCATCAATAGCGCGGGCACGGCGAGCAGGGCCAGCAACCAGGTTGGCGTGCCGCTGCGATACGCGCTGGTGAGAAATGGCCAGGCCAACAGCAGGGTCAGCAGCAGTGCAGGGCACAGGTAGAACTTCAATGGGGCGCTCTGTAGCAGCCGTTTCCATCGTTCGACCAGTGGCACGCGAGCGTGCAGCGCTCGCTCCAGGCTGATCAACCCGTCACCTATCAGGTAATACCCCACGTGGCCGGTCACGCTGCCCGCGGGCTGCGTGGTCCCGGCCAGTTCGATGGCGGCTTGTGCCACCTTCGTTTCAGGCTGCACGCAGTGCCTGGCGAGGCGTTCGACCACATGGCGGTAATGGTCGCGGGTGGCAAAGTCCATGTTCGCGTAGACGCCCCCAGGGTCGGTGCACAATACCTGTTCGACTTGGCTGAGCAGCTCGACGAACTCGCGCCAGTCGGTCGCTGCCAGCAGCCGCAGGCTGGCGATGCTGTTGCTGATGGACACCTGGTCGCCGGATTGCTGCTGAGCATCCATTTGTACCAGGCGCTCGATGGTCAGGCCGGACTCACCGAGCGTTTGTTCTATCCACGCCATGGGCAATATCAGCGCAGCGCTTTGTCCGTGCAGCCGGCGCGCCAGTTCTGCCACGAACGATGGTGTCATCGGCGGTGCCGATCGCGCCATGTCGGCGACGGTCAACACCACGCTCTTGGCGTCGCGCTCGGTAATTTCGATCAAGCGATCGGCCCAGTCATCGGCAAGGTTTCGGTCATCCCAGTTGGCCATTACCCGTGAGGCCACGCGCCGCAAGTTCTCGATCAGCGCCAGTCGCAGCATGATCGGGATTGCCCATAGTTCGCCCAGGGTCAACGGCGTTATGGTCTGATAGGCGGCGATGAAACGATTCAGGCTTTGCGCGTCGACCCGACCGTCGCCGTGAGCGATGGTTTCCAGGGCGATGTCGTAAACCCGCGGCAGGCCGGCCGACAGGCCATCGGCCAGGCGTGGCAACTCGCGGCTGTAGCCGTTGGGCAGGTGGGTCCTGGCGGTACGAATGTTTTCTTCGATGAGGTAGAAATTATCCAGCAACCATTCCGCCGCAGGGGTAGCACGACGGCTGGACAGTTGTACGGCTTTGAGCGCTGCGCAGCTACGCTCCAGAATGAGTTGGTTGTCGGTCAGGCGGCCCAGTAGTGCGTCCTGTTTTGAAAGACGCCCAAGCAGATGTTGCCGTGCCAGCACGATACCGTGGTCAGCGATCTGCTGCGCATTGAACAGGTCTGAACGCAGGATCGGCTCGTACTCGAACTTGTGGCGTGATGCGCTCCACCTGAGCCAGAAGGCCGGTGGGCGCCAAAGGCTGGACAGTGTGCGAGTCAGGATATTTTGCATGTAATCCTTGACACGACCCGCGTAGCGCAGGTCGCGTGTGGAATGAAGGCGGTTCTACGCCAGGCTTGGCGTGCGGGGCATTGCGCCGCTGGGCGCAGCATTCCACCGATGAGATTGCGCTATTGATCGGGGCGAAGTCTGTTCGCTAGCGAACATAGGCTTTGCAAGGCACAGGGCGGTTGTTTGAGTAGCGAACGGGCCGAGGGGGGCGCTATTGGCCGGTTGCTGCCTGACGCGAAGGGCTGCAACCGACCGAGGCTGTGTGAAAACGATCTGGATTGACGCTTATCCCTGAGGCGGTGCGGAAAATCGCATTCCTACCTAAAATCAAGGTCTGCTGAGTGGCGGGTCTTCACCAGATTGCAAGTAAGAACGCAGACGTCGAAACCACGAGCACGTTTTTACACACTCTGGGCCCATATCGGACATTGGTGAGTTTGGTATTTGCCGATACCTGCCAGGACGGAGGAGCACTGTCGACCCGGAGATGTTTGGCATTGAACCCGCACCTGGTGCACTTCGGGCGTCTGAAATTGCTTAAGTGTTCTGACAGTATGCACACTTTGCATAGATGAAATTCAATAAATTCATTTCACTAATTTCTTCGCTAGCGATCGAATGAAGGTCAAGCCCGAAAAATAAAATACACAAGGGATAGCTATGACTGCTATTGATCCGCGCACGCGTCTCCTGTTAGAAGCACCCATCGTACCGACCGTTCTGCGCCTGGCGGCACCCAACGTGTTGGTAATGGTCGTCCAGGCCTCTGTCGGCCTCATCGAAACCTACTTCGTCGGCAAGCTCGGTACCGACGCATTGGCCGCGATGGCGCTGGTGTTTCCGATTGTCATGCTGATGCAGATGAGTTCCGCAGGCGCGATAGGCGGCGCCATCGCGTCGTCGATTGCACGAGCGCTCGGTGCGCAACGCCGGGATGATGCCGATGCACTGGTGCTCCATGCAATAGTGGTTGCGCTCGGCTTCGGTCTTGTATTCACGCTTGCCTTACTGCTGGGGGGACGCTGGCTATATACACAGATGGGCGGCACCGGCGCATCGCTCGATGCTGCACTGATCTACTCGCACTGGGTATTCGCAGGTTCGGTGCTGGTGTGGCTTTTCAACTCGCTGGGTGCGGTGATTCGCGGCACAGGCAACATGGTGGTGCCGGCCAACGTAACCGTGGTGGGCGCTCTGGTGCTCATCCCACTGTCACCTCTGCTTATCTTCGGTTGGGGGCCGATCCCCGGCATGGGCATTGCTGGCGGCGCCGCGGCGCTGCTCCTCTACTATCTAGGTGGAACGCT
Organism: uncultured Pseudomonas sp.; assembly: GCA_964453495.1. GTDB lineage: Bacteria > Pseudomonadota > Gammaproteobacteria > Pseudomonadales > Pseudomonadaceae > Aquipseudomonas. The sequence continues at coordinate 8,545 of CAYVPI010000153.1, forward strand.
CGCGCTCTGGATGTACCTGCGCTCGCCGCGCAGCCTGCTCAGGTCGAAACTAATGGGCGTACGCCTGCGCTGGCCGCTGTTTCGCGACATCCTGCGAATTGGCCTGGTCGGTGCCATCGCGACGGTGGCCGCCAATCTGTCGATCGGTATCGCGACGGCGCTGTCAGGGCAATTCGGGCCTGATGCGATTGCGGGATACGGCACCGCCGCGCGCCTCGAGTACCTATTGGTGCCCCTGGCATTCGGCTTTGGCGCTCCACTGCTAGCCATCGTCGGCACCTGCATCGGTGCCGGTAACCGCGAGCGCGCCCTCAAGGCCGCTTGGGTCGGTGCCGCGATGGTCTTTGCGATCACCGAAGCGATTGGTCTGGCAGCGGCGATGTTCCCGCGCTCCTGGCTAATGTTGTTCGGCAACGAGCCCGCCATGCTTGAGGCCGGCACCCAATACCTGCAGGTAGTCGCGCCGCTGTACGGCTTCTTCGGTGTTGGTCAGGTGTTGTACTTCGCATCGCAAGGCACGGGGCGCTTGTTTTGGCCAGTAATGGGCAACCTCGCACGCCTGGCTGTGGCTAGCCTCGGTGGATGGTTGGCGTTGCGCTGGGGGGGCGACCTAGTGCATGTGTTCGTTGCGCAGGGCATGGCACTGGTGGCATACGGCGTTGTCATCGCTTCCACGATCGCTGGCGGTGCGTGGTTCGGCCGCGTAGGTTGGCCGCGCAGCACTGCCGCTTTGATGCGGCGCATCCAGCCGACTTGATCATTTCGGGCAATTTGTTAACGGCCGTTTGTTCCGACAACAGCCTTTCCTGGAAGGCAGCTTTCGTCGAAAGCTGCTCTCACCGAATGGCTTTTTCTGGCCGATTTCTGCCTGTGGTAAGGGCAGTCCTCGGGACGATTCGGTACGTCACAAATACAACATTAAATTGATAATTCAACGCTATGTTGTATTTTTTTTCTTTGATCATTCCCTAATGGCACCCATGAAGGTTTCCGACGCATCACCAATGGAGCGGCAGTTCCTTCTCAATGCCCTTCACAGCACCCTTCAAATGCTCAGGAATGCGGTAGGACGTCATGTGGAGATCGTGTTGCATGACCTGACCCACCCCGAACGATCTATCGTTGCTATTGCCAACGGTCATGTCACTGGAAGAAGGGTGGGGGGATCCGTGTTGGGCGGTCCGAGCCAGGACTTGGGGTTTATCGCCGTCAGACGCGCGATGGAGGATTGCTCAGGCAGCGATCCTTTGGTGGTAGAGAATTACCCCACGGTCGCGCCTGACGGCCGCCCGCTGCGTAGTTCCACTGTGGTGTACCGCGACAGCAGCGGGCAACCCTTTGCCAGTCTCTGTATCAATGCCGACTTGAGCGGTGTTGCTGCGGCCCACGCTTTGCTCGCAGGTTTTCTGGGCCAGGGTGCCGCGCCTGAATCGCGCGGCGATGAACCCAGAGACATGGAGCAACTGATGGTGGAAATTATTCAGGTCGCTTGTCCCGGCGGTGTTGTAGGGATGAAAAAAAGCCAAAAACTTGAAGCCGTGCGGCAAATGCAAGATCGCGGGCTATTCATCGTCAAAGGCGGGATTGAAAAAGCCGCTGCCGCGCTCGGCGTGACCCGATACACCATCTACAACTACCTGGAGCAGATCCGGGCTACAGAAATCACGCGTGGGCAGGAATGACCAGAATGCAACTCGATATTTTCCAGGTGGACGCTTTTACCTCTGAGACTTTCGGCGGCAATCCTGCGGCGGTTTGTCCGCTGGAAGCCTGGCTGCCAGATGAGACGCTGCAGCAAATCGCAGCAGAGAACAACCTGTCCGAGACCGCGTATTGGGTGCGCAATGGAGAGGTGTTCGAGCTGCGCTGGTTCACCCCCACGGTGGAGGTCGACCTTTGCGGGCACGCTACCCTGGCAGCGGCGTGGGTGCTGTTCGAACAGCTCGGTGAAAGCCGTGATGTGTTGCGTTTTTCCACCCGAAGCGGTGAGTTGCGAGTGAGCCGCAAGGGCGGGCGCTTGGCCATGGATTTCCCGGCCAAACAGCCTGAAGTCGTAGCTATACCGCCAAGCCTCCTGCAAGCCTTGGGCTTGAAACAGGCAGATGCGCTTTATCGCACAGACGATTACCTGGTGGTGGTGGAGGATGAAACCATCGTCGCTGGCCTGAACCCCGACTTCGTAGCGCTGGCCGCGTTCGATGTGCGCGGGGGCGCGGTCACCGCACCGAGTCGGGACTTCGACTTTGTCTCTCGCTGGTTCGGGCCTCGGGTGGGGGTCAATGAGGACCCTGTCACCGGCTCAGCCCACACCTCCCTTGCGACATACTGGGCCAAGCGCCTGGGCAAAAGCAGCCTGATTGCCGAGCAAGGTGGGGCGCGCAAGGGCCAGTTGCACTGCGAAATCCTGGACAACGACCGAGTCATTATCAGCGGCCACGGGGCGCTGTACCTGCGCGGCACGATCTTTATCTAGGGTCAGCTCGTTCGGGCAACCTGGTTTTGTAATTCAGTATTTTCCCAGGGCTGCCAATTCGGCAGGGGATAGCTACCTGGCTGCAGAATGCGGTGATCGACATTTTGCACATCCGTCTGCCCACACAGGGCCAGGGTCAAGTCCATTTCCGTGGCGATGATCTCCAGGGCCTTGGCTACCCCGGCTTCGCCCATGGCACCCAAGCCATACAGATGTGCTCGACCGAGCATGACGCCCTTGGCACCCAGGGCCAGGGATTTGATCACGTCCTGGCCGCTGCGTATTCCACTGTCGAACCAGACTTCCATCCGATCACCGACGGCCTCGACGATGGCTGGCAGCATGCTGATGCTTGAGGGGGCGCCGTCGAGCTGGCGTCCGCCATGGTTACTGACGATGATTGCATCGGCACCACTGGCCAGTGCCAGGCGCGCGTCCTCGATGTCGAGGATGCCTTTGAGGATCAGGGTCCCACCCCAACGATCTTTGATCCATTGGATGTCGTCCCAGTTCAGGCGCGGGTCGAATTGATCGTATGTCCAGTCCGCGAGTTGGCGCAGGTCATCGACGCCTTCGACATGGCCCATGATGTTACCGAAATGGTGCCGGCGAGTACCAAGCATGCCCTTGAGCCAGCGTGGCTTGGTGAGGAGGTTCAACAGGTTGGCCGGGGTCAGGCGCGGCGGCGTACTGAGGCCGTTTTTCAAATCCTTGTGGCGCTGGCCGCTCAATTGCAGGTCGAGCGTAAGCACCAGGGCATCGCACCCAACCGCCTTGGCCCGATCGATCAGGCGGCCAATGAACTCACGGTCACGCATCACATACAGTTGAAACCAGAACGGTGCTGCAATCGCATCGGCAATGTCTTCCATCGAGCAGATGCTGACCGTCGACAAGGTGTAGCGAATACCCGCGGCAGTGGCTGCGCGCGCCGCCAGGATCTCACCGTCGGCATGGACCATCCCGGCAAGCCCCGTGGGCGCGATGGCCAACGGCATCGCCATGTCTATTCCCAGGCGACGGGTTTTCAGCGAACGGTTCTCGATATTTCGTGCCACGCGCTGACGCAGTTTGATGTTGGCGAAGTCAGCCTGATTGGCGTGGTAGGTGCTCTCGGTCCAGGAGCCGCCGTCAACATAGTCGTAGAACATGCGTGGCACACGTCGCTCGGCCATTTGGCGCAAGTCTTCGATGCAAGTGATGATGGGCATTGTCCCGCTCCGCAGTGATAGTGCGAGCAAGACTAACGGCCCTGCCGGGCGGCTACCGGGAAATGATTTCTCGTTCTCTGGGCGTTATTTTCCTTGAAGGGAAAGGCTCAGGTGGCGTTCCGCTGCTTGCACCGCATCGTTGCAGACCTGAATCAGCCAATGGCTGAACGCTTGCGCTGCCGGTGATGCCTGCTGCACCAGTAAACGGTAGTGGTAGGACGGCACACTGCGCACGCCACCGACCGGGACCAGGCGTCCATCGGCCAACCAGGCCTGGGCAAGCGAAGGCCGCGCCAGTACCACGCCCTGAGCCTGGGTGGCAGCCTCAAGCATCATGCCCAGGTCGAGCAGTGCCGGGCCCTCGTCGGGTTCGGGCAGATCCAGGCATGCCTGGGCAAGCCATGGTTGCCAGGGCTCCATGGGGGAACGCAACAGCGGCAGGCTGGCAAAATCCCGCATCGGTTGCAAGCCCGGGTAGCGAGCCAGCAAGGCCGGTGCTGCCATGGGCTGCAGGCGGTCATCCAGCAGGCGTTGCGAGGGCTCTACATCGGCGGCGGCGCCACAGACGTGCAAGTCGCAGGCGCAGTTATCGGCGTTTGCCAGTGGCGCGCTC
>CAYVPI010000154.1:0-12799 GCA_964453495.1 uncultured Pseudomonas sp.
GTGACGAATATGTAGCGCGTCATGAAAAACCCTAGAAGTCTGCGTTAAAGCGGTCTGCGCCGCCGGGGAAAGCGAAGGAAGGCCGAAGCCCCCGATCACCTGCGTCAATCACAGTGCTACTTAAAAAACTGCCGCGCCTGGACAGACCGGGGATTGAAAACCCGGTACGGAGCTCGCTACACATTTTTAGAATCGCCCAGCAAAAAACTGCTTGGTAATCGGCAACAACCGTGATTCCGGAGAACACACAGAAGTTGTATCAAGAAGGGAGCGTAGTCTACCGGAAACGGCCTTTCATCTCAAACATTGCGCGTTCGTCGGTGGCAACCACTGTAATTGCCAGCCCTGCGCCCCCGTTGCAGGCAGGTTTGCCACCGCCAACAACTGGCCGTCACGGTACAACAGCGGCAATCGGCCGCGGACAAAAAGCGGCACCCCCCACTCGTTTAACAGGCGCTTGAGATCACGTTGGCCGCGCAAGGCCTGGACCAAAACCTCACCGCCCTGCCGGTAACGCACTTCATAGAGGCCTGCGGGCAAGGCACCCGTGGACTGTAGCGTGCCGTTACCTGGCAGTACCAGTGGCTGGGAAGGGTCTGCCCACACAAGCGACCCTATCGGTGCCTGCAACCAATCACCGGATAGCCACCAGAGGCGCCCCACGGCACGGTGGAGCTCGCCATCGGCCAGGCGCCAGATCGGCCGCCCTTGCTCACCGGCATCGCGCAGACTGTCCCAACTGGCCCAATGCCGGCTGTCGGGAAGGCGCGTGCGGGTACCGAGCCAATGCTGCAGGGCGTTGCGCTGGCGCGCCGGCGAAAGTGCCTGTAGAGGCGCCAATGCCAGCGACGGCAAGGGCAACCAGGCAAACTCACTCGACGCTGCCGCCGCCTTGAGGTCCTGCTCGGCCACCTCATCGAGCAAGCCCTGGGCCTCGCGCAAATGCATGGCACTACGCGCCAGGTTGGCGACAGCTTGCGGCCAGCGCTGGGCAAGAACTGGAAACACTTGGTGACGCAAATAATTTCGTGCGTAGTGAGTGTCGCTGTTGGAGGGGTCTTCGACCCAGCTCAACTGATGCGATTGAGCGAACGCCGATAGATCTGCTCGCGAACAATCCAGCAGGGGCCGAACCAGGTGCCCCTTGCCCAGTCGTCGAGATGAGGGCATCGCCGTCAGGCCCCGCAGCCCTGCGCCACGCAACAGGCGAAACAGCAGGGTTTCGGCCTGATCATCCTGGTGCTGGCCGGTCAACACCACGTCACCGGCCTGCAAAAGCTGTTCGAATGCCTGGTAGCGCGCGTCACGGGCTTGCTGCTCGAGACTTGCGCCAGGTTGGACCTGCACCTCGATAACCTGCAATGGCACGTTCAAGGTGGCACAGAGGTTACGACAATGGTCGGGCCAGGTATCAGCGACGGACTGGAGACCGTGGTGGATGTGGATGGCGCGCAAGGGAGGCAGGGTGTGTTGACGGGCCAGGTCGGCCAGCAGGTGCAGCAGGACAGTGGAGTCGAGGCCGCCGGATAGGGCGATGTGCCAGGTTGGGGCGTTGCGCCAGGGGGCCAGGTTGTTCAGGAGGGTTTTTTGCATGGATGGCACCAGTGCGAGCGCTACGCGCTCGATCGCGGGCGAGCCCGCTCCTACAAGGTACGCGCATGTAGGAGCGGGCTTGCCCGCGATAAGGTCCGAAGGACCTTCAAGCGCTCAAACCATCAAATCAGAGGCCATAGCTCATCAGGCGCTCGTAACGACGCGCCAGCAGCGCTTCGTTGTCGAACTTCTTGAGCATGGACAGCTGCGACGACAGCTCCTTGCGGATAGAGGCGGCAGCAGCCGCCGGATCACGGTGGGCGCCGCCCAGTGGTTCGTTGATGACTTTGTCGACGATACCCAGGTTCTTCAGGCGCTCGGCCGTGATACCCATGGCTTCTGCGGCATCAGCCGCACGCTCGGAGGTCTTCCACAGGATCGAGGCGCAACCTTCCGGGGAAATCACCGCGTAGGTCGAATACTGCAGCATGTTCAACTGATCGCACACGCCGATCGCCAGCGCACCACCGGAACCACCTTCACCGATAACGGTGGCGATGATCGGGGTTTTCAGGCGAGCCATGACGCGCAGGTTCCAGGCGATCGCTTCGCTCTGGTTGCGCTCTTCAGCGTCAATGCCCGGGTATGCACCCGGCGTGTCGATGAACGTCAGGATCGGCATCTTGAAGCGTTCGGCCATTTCCATCAGGCGGCACGCCTTGCGGTAGCCTTCAGGACGCGGCATGCCGAAGTTGCGACGAACCTTCTCGCGCACTTCACGGCCTTTCTGATGGCCGATCACCATCACAGGCTGGTCGTCCAGACGCGCGACACCACCGACGATGGCGGCATCATCGGAGAAGTGACGGTCACCGTGCAGCTCATCGAATTCGGTGAAAATATGGTTGATGTAATCCAGGGTGTAAGGGCGACGCGGATGGCGAGCCAGGCGCGCGATCTGCCAGCTGGTCAGGTTGCCGAAAATGCTCTCGGTCAGCGTGCTGCTTTTGTCTTGCAGACGTGCGATCTCATCGCCGATGTTCAGCGAGTTATCGTTACCGACCAGGCGCAGCTCTTCGATCTTGGCTTGCAGGTCAGCAATTGGCTGTTCGAAATCAAGAAAATTCGGGTTCATAGGCATCCGTCTTGGGTCGACGGCCAAGCGGCCGGCCGGTTGATCCGTTTGGCGCCCTACCATAAGGGATCAGGCGCATTCAGGTCGAGATTAATAAATTACGGTTCACTGCCCTACCCCTGTAAAAGCCGTGGTTGACGGCATTCTGGCCAAGGGTCTGGCTCAACGATATTGCAAAAAGACGTTCTCTCGGCCGAACTGGTCACGTAGCGCTTGAATCAAGCTGTCGGCCGGGTCAATTCGCCACCCTTCGCCGAACTGCAACAACGCCTTGGCATCGGGCCCGGTGTACTCCATGGTGATGGGGCAGGCGCCACGGTGACGCTTGAACAAATCGCCCAACCAGGACAGCCGATCGCCTTTGAGCGCCTCGGTGCGCACCTTCAGGCGCAGGCTTTCGGCAAGGTTGGTGCGAGCATCTTCCATGCTCATCACTCGCTTGACCCGCAGCCGCAGGCCGCCGGAGAAATCATCATTGCTGACCTCGCCTTCGACCACCACCATTGCGTCGGTCTGCAGCAAGGCCTGGGCCGAGTGGAAGGCATCGGCGAACAGCGACGCCTCGATCCGTCCGGAACGGTCATCGAGGGTGATGAAGCCCATCTTGTCGCCCTTCTTGTTCTTCATCACCCGCAGGGCAATGATCATACCGGCCACGGTCTGAGTGTCACGGGCCGGCTTGAGGTCGATAATGCGCTGACGAGCGAAACGACGGATTTCCCCTTCGTACTCGTCGATCGGGTGCCCGGTCAGGTACAGCCCCAGGGTTTCTTTCTCACCGCGCAGGCGTTCCTTGAGGGTCAGTTCCTTGGCCTTGCGGTGGTTGGCGTAGACATCGGCATCTTCTTCGACGAACAACCCACCGAACAGGTCGCTGTGACCGCTGTCGTGGGTCCGCGCGGTCTGCTCGGCGGCCTTGATCGCTTCTTCCATCGCTGCCAGCAATACGGCACGGTTGCGGTCGATATTGGCCTGGTAGGCCTTGGGCTCGTCGTGGAAGTGCGGGCCCAGGCGATCCAGCGCACCACTGCGGATCAAACCGTCGAGGGTACGCTTGTTGATCCGCTTGAGGTCGACGCGTGCGCAGAAGTCGAACAAGTCCTTGAATGGCCCTTGCAGACGCGCTTCGGTAATGGCTTCCACCGGCCCCTCACCCACGCCCTTGATCGCGCCGAGGCCGTAAACGATACGGCCTTCGTCGTTCACCGTGAACTTGAACTCGGAGGTGTTCACATCGGGTGCGTCAAGGCGCAGCTTCATGGTGCGCACTTCCTCGATCAAGGTCACGACCTTGTCGGTGTTGTGCATATCCGCCGAGAGTACCGCAGCCATGAACGGCGCCGGGTAGTGCGCTTTAAGCCAGGCGGTCTGGTAGGACACCAGGCCGTAGGCAGCCGAGTGGGATTTGTTGAAGCCGTAGCCGGCGAACTTTTCCACCAGGTCGAAAATGTTACCGGCCAGGTCCGGGTCGATATTGTTGGTTGCGCAACCCTCAATGAAACCCCCACGTTGCTTGGCCATTTCTTCGGGTTTTTTCTTACCCATGGCCCGGCGCAGCATGTCCGCACCACCGAGGGTATAGCCGGCCATTACCTGGGCAATCTGCATCACCTGTTCCTGATACAGAATGATGCCATAGGTAGGCGCCAGTACCGGCTTGAGGCCTTCGTACTGGTAATCTGAGTGAGGGTATGCAAGTTCGGCGCGACCGTGCTTGCGGTTGATGAAGTCATCCACCATGCCCGATTGCAGCGGACCGGGGCGGAACAATGCCACCAGCGCGATAAGGTCTTCCAGGCAGTCGGGCTTGAGCTTCTTGATCAGCTCCTTCATGCCTCGGGATTCAAGCTGGAATACCGCAGTGGTTTCGGCTTTCTGCAGCAAGCTGTAGGTCGGCTTGTCGTCCAGCGGGATAAAGGCGATATCCAGAGGTTCTTCACCGACCTTGGCGCGGTCGCGGTTGATGGTTTTCAGGGCCCAGTCGATGATCGTCAGGGTTCGCAGGCCGAGGAAGTCGAACTTCACCAGGCCGGCCGCCTCGACGTCATCCTTGTCAAACTGGGTCACCAGGCCGCCGCCTTCTTCGTCGCAGTAGATCGGCGAGAAGTCTGTCAGTTTGGTCGGGGCAATTACCACACCACCGGCGTGTTTACCGACGTTACGGGTAATACCCTCGAGCTTGCGGGCCATCTCCCAGATTTCCGCGGCCTCTTCGTCGACCTTGAGGAAATCACGGAGGATTTCTTCCTGCTCGAAGGCCTTCTCCAGGGTCATGCCCACTTCGAACGGAATCATCTTCGACAGGCGGTCGGCCAGGCCGTAGGACTTGCCCTGAACCCGCGCCACGTCACGCACCACCGCCTTGGCGGCCATGGAACCGAAGGTGATGATCTGGCTGACCGCATTGCGGCCGTACTTCTCGGCTACGTAGTCGATGACGCGGTCGCGACCATCCATGCAGAAGTCGACGTCGAAGTCGGGCATCGAAACCCGTTCCGGGTTCAGGAACCGCTCGAACAGCAGGTCGTATTCCAGCGGGTCGAGGTCGGTAATCTTTTGTACATAGGCCACCAGCGAGCCAGCACCCGACCCCCGGCCAGGGCCGACCGGCACGCCGTTGTTCTTGGCCCACTGGATAAAGTCCATAACGATCAGGAAGTATCCCGGGAATCCCATCTGGATAATGATATCCAGCTCGAAATTCAACCGGTCGACATACACCTGGCGCTTGGCCTCGTAGTCCTCGGTGGTATCCCGGGGCAGCAACACGCTCAGGCGCTCTTCCAGGCCGTCGAAGGACACCTTGCGGAAGTATTCATCGATGGTCATGCCATCGGGAATCGGATAGTCAGGCAGGAAGTGCTTGCCCAGCTTGACGTCGATGTTGCAGCGCTTGGCGATCTCGACCGTGTTTTCCAGGGCCTCGGGCAGGTCGCTGAACAGCTCGGCCATTTCCTCCGGGCTTTTCAGGTATTGCTGGTCGCTGTAGTTCTTTGACCGGCGCGGGTCGTCGAGGGCGCGGCCCTCACCGATGCAGACGCGCGTTTCGTGGGCCTCGAAGTCTTCGCGCTTGATGAAGCGCACATCATTAGTGGCTACCAGTGGCGCGCCAACCTTGTCGGCCAGGGCGACTGCAGCGTGCAGGTACTCTTCGTCATTGGTGCGGTTGGTGCGCTGCACTTCCACGTAGAAGCGATCGGGGAAAATCGCCATCCACTCGCGCAACAGCGCCTCGGCATCCTGCGGGTTGCCCCCCAGCAGCGTCATGCCGATATCCCCTTCCTTGGCCGCGGACAAGGCGATCAGGCCTTCGCTGGCAGGCGGGATCCAGTCCTTGTCGATAATCACCTGACCATTGCGCTGGCCTTCGATGAAACCGCGAGAAATCAATTCGGTCAGGTTACGGTAACCCTGGGCATTCATCGCCAGCAGGCTGATACGGCTCAGCGGCGCTTCCGGGTCACGATTGGCCAGCCAAAGGTCGGCACCGCAGATCGGCTTGATCCCGGCGCCCATGGCGGTTTTGTAGAACTTGACCAGCGAACACATGTTGTTCTGGTCGGTAACGGCCACCGCCGGCATGTTCATCCCGGCCAGGGCCTTGACCAGCGGCTTGATCCGCACCAGTCCATCGACCAGCGAGTATTCGGTGTGCAGGCGTAGATGAACGAAAGAAGCCGACATGGTGATCCTATTAGTGCCAAAAACAACAAGGCCCGGATTGTACCGGGCCTTGATAAAAACATCAGCCAGCTAGGCCAGCGTGAAACCCGATTGCTGCTGCTCCAACGCCTCATACGCCGCCCGGACCGGGCCAAAGGAACGCCGATGAATCGGCGTAGGCCCCAGGCGCACCAAGGCTTCCAGATGAACGGCTGTCGGGTAGCCCTTGTGCCCGCCGATGCCGTAGCCCGGATAAACCAATTCGAAAGCAGCCATTTCACGGTCACGACTGACCTTGGCCAGGATCGACGCCGCAGCGATGGCCGGCACCTGGCTATCACCCTTGATCACCGCCGCAGAGGGGACCGACAGCTTCGGGCAGCGGTTACCATCGATCAATGCCAGCTTCGGGGTCACGCTGAGGCCTTCCACCGCACGCTGCATGGCCAGCATGGTGGCATGCAGGATATTGAGCTTGTCGATTTCCTCGACCTCGGCCCGGGCAATGCACCAGCTCAGGGCCTTTTCGCAGATTTCTTCGAACAACAGCTCACGCCGCGCTTCAGTGAGTTTTTTCGAATCATTCAGGCCAAGGATCGGCCGCTTCGGGTCGAGGATCACCGCCGCCGTCACAACCGCGCCGCACAGCGGGCCACGGCCCACTTCGTCGACGCCGGCGACCAGGTCCTCGACCAGGTTGAAGTCCAATCCCATTTGCATCTATCGGTTACTCAATAAGGCGAGAACTGCTTCGGCGGCCTGGTTGGAGGCATCGCGACGCAAGGTCCGGTGGATCTGATCAAAACCGCTGGTCTGCTCGACGCCTTCCTTGATCAAAGGCGCCAGGGTTTGCGCCAGGGCATCGGGCGTAGCCGCATCCTGCAGCAACTCGGGCACGAGCAGACGCTGGGCCAGCAGGTTAGGCAGCGACACGTAAGGGCTTTTTACCAGGCGCTTGAGGATCCAGTACGTCAGCGGCGCCAGCCGGTAGGCCACGACCATCGGACGCTTGTACAGCAGTGCTTCCAATGTCGCCGTACCGGATGCGATCAATACCGCATCGCAGGCCGCCAGGGCCTGGTGCGACCGGCCATCGAGCAGCGTCAGGGGCAAGTCGCGTCCGGCCAGCATCTGTTCCAGCTGGGCGCGGCGCTCGGCATTGGCACAAGGCACGACAAAGCGCACCCCCGGCACCATGGTTCGCAACCGCTCGGCACTGTCCAGGAACAGATTGCCCAGGCGACCGACCTCCCCCCCACGACTTCCAGGCATCAAGGCGACCAGGGGGCCGTCGGGCAAATTCAGTTCGGCGCGCGCCGCAGCGCGATCAGCATCGAGCGCGATGGTATCGGCCAGCGGGTGGCCGACAAACCGTACGGGTACGCCTTGCTCTTCATAAAAGCGCGCCTCGAAAGGCAGCAGCGTGAGCATCAGGTCGCAGCCCTCGCGAATCTTCAGCACGCGCTTTTGCCGCCAGGCCCAGACAGACGGGCTGACGTAGTGCACGGTCTTGATGCCGGCACGGCGCAACTGCAGTTCGATATTGAGGGTGAAGTCCGGCGCGTCGATGCCGATGAAGACATCAGGCTTGCGCTCGATCAGGGTCTTGACCAACACCTTGCGGCGCTTGAGCAACTCACGCAGGCGTCCCAGCACTTCGACCAGGCCCATCACGGCCAAGCGCTCCATGGGGAAGTAGGAGGTCAGGCCCTGGGCTTCCATGAGCGGGCCGCCGACGCCGATGAACTCGATGTCCGGATGACGCTCCCTGAGGGCGCGCATCAGGCCGGCGCCGAGAATATCGCCGCTGGCCTCTCCGGCCACCAGCGCTACACATAGACCCGCCATGATCAGCGCGTGATGCCGCGGGTCGAGTTCTGGATCGACTTGAGAAACACATCGACTTCCGGAAACTGGCTCGCAGGCTCTGCCAGCTCGGCAATGGCCTGCTCCACGGTCAAGCCCTGACGGTAGACCACCTTGTAGGCACGGCGCAGGGCATGAATGGCATCTTCGCTGAAACCACGGCGGCGCATGCCTTCGAAGTTCATGCTGCGGGCCTCGGCCGGGTTACCGAATACGGTGACGAACGCCGGGACATCCTTGCCGATGGCCGTGCCCATGCCGGAAAAACTGTGTGCACCGATATGGCAGAACTGATGCACGAGGGTGTAACCGGACAATATCGCCCAGTCATCCACGTGCACATGGCCCGCCAGTGCGGTGTTGTTGACCAGGATGCAATGGTTGCCGATGACGCTGTCATGCCCGATATGGGCATAAGCCATGATCAGGTTGTGGTCGCCAATAGTGGTTTCAGAGCGATCCTGGACGGTGCCACGGTGAATGGTCACCCCTTCGCGAATGACATTGTGGTCACCGATGACCAACCGGGTGACTTCGCCCTTGTACTTGAGGTCGGGCGTGTCTTCACCTATCGAGGAAAACTGATAGATGCGGTTGTGTTTACCAATCCGGGTCGGGCCCTTGAGTATCACGTGTGGCCCGATGACCGTACCCTCGCCGATTTCCACACCCGCGCCAACGATCGACCAGGGGCCGACCTCGACGCCCGGGGCCAGTACGGCCGTCGGATCGATGATTGCGCGAGGGTCAATCAAACTCATAGTTTGCGTTCCGCACAGATGATTTCTGCCGAGCATACCGGCTTGCCATCCACCGAGGCCTGGCAGTCGAACTTCCAGATCTGGCGCTTGCAGCTGATGAACTTGGCTTCGAGGATCAGCTGGTCGCCCGGCGTGACCGGCTGACGGAAACGCAGCTTGTCGGAGCCTACGAAGTAGTAGAGCGTGCCGTCGGCCGGTTTAACGTCGAGCATCTTGAAACCAAGAATACCGGCGGCCTGGGCCATGGCTTCGATGATCAATACACCCGGCATGATTGGATGCTGGGGAAAGTGACCATTGAAGAACGGCTCGTTGATGCTGACATTCTTATAGGCACGAATGCGCTGCGCCTCGACATCCAGTTCCACTACCCGGTCCACCAGCAGGAACGGATAACGGTGGGGCAGGTATTCGCGAATCTCGTTGATGTCCATCATTTCAAAAGGAAGCCTGTAGTAAAGATAGGGAGCGCGCACTTTCGCGCAGCACTCCTATTGCAAATCAAGGAGGCAGTTTAGCGGCTGAGCACACTTGATATGGAAAATGGTTTCAGCCTTCTGATGAAGCTTTACCGCCCGGGGTCACGGCCTCGACACGTTTTTCCAGCTGTTGCAGGCGTTTCGACATGTCGTCCAACTTGCGAATCCTCGCTGCACTCTTGCGCCATTGCGCGGCTGGCTGCATGGCCGTACCCGAAGAATAGGCACCCGGCTCGGTAATCGAGTGGGTGACCATGGTCATACCTGTGACGAAAACGCCGTCGCAAATATCGATATGACCGACCATGCCGACACCGCCGGCAATGGTGCAATGCTTGCCAATGCGCGTACTGCCGGAAATTCCGACGCAGGCCGCCATGGCGGTGTGATCACCAACCTGCACGTTGTGTGCGATCTGGATCTGATTGTCGAGCTTGACGCCGTTGCCGATCTGGGTGTCGGCCAAGGCGCCGCGGTCGATGGCGGTGTTCACACCGATCTCGACGTCGTCACCCACCGTTACGCCGCCGATCTGGGCGATTTTTTGCCAAACGCCTTTCTCGTTGGCAAAACCGAAGCCTTCGCCACCCAGTACTGCACCTGACTGGATCACCACACGCTTGCCGATGCGCACGTCGTGGTACAGGGTCACCCGCGGGGCCAACCAGCCACCCTCGCCCACTACGCTGCGCGCCCCAATGAAGCAATGCGCGCCCACGGTCACGGCCGGGCCAATCTGCGCTGCGCTCTCGATCACCGCAAAGGCGCCGATGCAGGCTGAAGCATCAACCACGGCATCAGCCGCCACCACCGCGGTGGGGTGAATACCCGTCGCAGCCTTGGGCTTGGGATCGAAAAGGTGGGAAATACGCGCGTACGCCAGGTAAGGGTCCGGCACGATCAGGGCATCGCCAGCAAAATCCTCGGCATCGGCTGCCTTGAGCAGCACGGCAGCCGCCTTGCTGTCAGCCAGGTACTTGCGATACTGGGGGTTTGCCAGAAAGCTCAACTGCCCGGGGCCGGCCTCTTGCAACGTGGCCAGCCCGGTGATTTCCTTGTCCGCCGGGCCACGCAGGGTGGCGCCGAGGGCTTCGGCCAGCTGGCCGAGCTTCAGGGTCGAAGTCATGATCAACGCGACTGGTTCATGCGCTCGATGACTTGGCGAGTGATGTCGTACTGAGGCTTGACATCAATCACTGCGCCGCGCTCGAACACCAGGTCGTAGGCACCTTTCTTGATGACTTCTTCCACGGCGCCATCGAGTTTCGGCTTGAGCTGCTTGAGCATTTCACGGTCGGCAACGGCCTTGGCTTCGTTCAGCTCCTTGGACTGGAACTGGAAGTCACGGGCTTTTTGCTTGAACTCAAGCTCCAGGCGCTCGCGCTCAGGCTGGGCCATTTTGTCGCCTCCGCTGACCAGGCGATCCTGGATGCCCTTGGCGCTGCTTTCCAGGGTCTTGAGCTTGCTCAGTTGCGGGCCGAACTTTTTCTCGGCATCCACTGCGTACTTCTTCGCCGCGTCCGATTCGAGCAGGGCCATCTGATAGTTCAGGACGGCAATTTTCAGCTCCGCGAAGGCCGGAGTCGCGACCAAGGCCGCAGTCAGAAGAACCAGTTGAGTCAACTTACGCACGATGCACTCCTACAGAATTCGTTGTTATTGGCTTGGGCCAGACGCTTAGAAGGTCTGACCGAGAGAGAATTGGAACACCTGGGTATCGGCGTCGTCCGGTTTCTTCACTGGCATCGCCAGGCTGAAGCTCAACGGACCCAACGCGGTGATCCAGGTGACGCCCAGGCCAACGGAGCTGGCCATGTCCGAGAAGCTGACCTTCGAGCAATCCGGCTGCGAGCCGCAGTTGGAGTCGAACACGTTACCCACGTCCCAGAAGACCGAGGTACGCAGGGAGCGCTGATCCTTGACGAACGGCAGCGGGAACAACAGTTCTGCACCGCCCTGGACCAATACGTTACCGCCGAATGGCAGCGGGTCTTGGTCCGGGTCAATCGCAGTACCTGGGTTGGTACCGTCACTAGGTGTACTACGCGGGCCCAGGCTGCTGTCCTTGAAGCCACGCACCGAGTTGAAACCACCGGCAAAATAGTTCTCGTAGAACGGCAGGCCCGAGGTCGAACCATAACCATCACCATAACCCAGCTCGGTGTGCAGGCGCACGGTGTACTTGTCGCTCAGCGGCTGGAACAACTGGCCACGGTAATCGAGCTTGAAGAAGGACAGGTCGCTACCCGGGGTGGTGGCTTCAAGCACCAGGCTTTGCGAGTGACCACGGGTGGCCAGCACGCCTTTGTTCAGGGTCGACTCGGACCAGCCGGCCGACGCCTTGAAGTTCAGGTACTTGTCGCCCTCCTGCTCGACGAAGTCGAAAATCTCGTCGACGGTGTACACACCGGTCTTGATCTCGTCCTGCTGGGCTGTCAGGCCGAAGGTCAGGCGCGAGGTTTCGCTGATCGGGTAACCGACGCTGACACCGGCGCCCAGGCTGTCTACCGAGTAGCTGGCTACGTCGACGTCGAGGTCGTCGTAGTCGGTGGTGCGGTAGAACGCGTTGTAGCCCAGGCTGACGCCATCGGCAGTCCAGTAGGGGTCGACGTAGCCGAAGTTGTAGCGGCTCTGGTATTCGCTGCGGGTCAAACCGAGCGAGACCTTGTTACCGGTACCGAGGAAGTTGTTCTGGCTGATCGAACCACCCAGGATCAGGCCCGCGCTCTGGGCGAAACCGACGCTGGCGGTAATCGACCCGGACGCTTGTTCTTCAACGCTGTAGTTCACGTCAACCTGGTCGTCGGTACCTGGCACGGCCGGCGTCTCGACGTTGACTTCCTTGAAGAAGCCCAGGCGCTCAAGGCGGGTCTTGGACTGGTCGATCAGGTAGGTCGACGCCCAGCCACCTTCCATCTGGCGCATTTCGCGGCGCAACACTTCGTCTTCAGACTTGGTGTTGCCACGGAAGTTGATGCGGTTGACATAGGCTCGCTTGCCCGGATCGACGACGAACGTGATGTCGACGGTGTGGTCATCCGGGTGCGGCTGCGGCACACCATTGACGTTGGCGAAGGTATAGCCTTCGTTACCCAGGCGGCGGGTGATCAGTTCGGAGGTAGTGGTCATGACCTTGCGCGAGAACACTTGGCCAGGCTTGACCAGCAGCAGCGACTTGACCTGGTCTTCAGGCACCTTCAGGTCACCGGACAGCTTGACATCACGGACGGTGTACTTGTCGCCTTCGTTGACGTTGACCGTGATGTACACGTTCTTCTTGTCAGGCGTGATCGATACCTGGGTGGAGGCGATATCCATGTTGATATAGCCACGGTCCAGGTAGTAGGAACGCAGGCGCTCCA
>CAYVPI010000155.1:0-12783 GCA_964453495.1 uncultured Pseudomonas sp.
CGGCGACTTCCAGGAAGCTCAGGCCTTCGGCACGCAGGGTGTCCATCAGCAGGCGGGCGGTCACGAAGGAGTAGTTCGGCTCACGCTCGACCAGGGTACGGGCGGTCATCACCAGGGCGGTGTTGACGTCCTTGAGGGCTACGCCGTCGTACAGGTTTTTCAGGGTTTCGCGCTGGATCAGCTCGCCATCGACTTCGGCCAGGCCTTCGCAGGCTTCGGAAATGATGGTGTTCAGGCGGCCCATGTCCAGCGGCGCGAGGCTACCGTCGGCGCGGGTGATGCGAATGCTTGGGTGCGGCTGGGCCGGTTGCTCGGTGGTGGAGCGGGTGGCGCGTTCCTTGGAGCGTTCGTTGCGGTAGATCACGTAGTCACGGGCGACCTTTTGCTCGCCGGCACGCATCAGGGCCAGTTCGACCTGGTCCTGGATTTCTTCGATGTGGATGGTGCCGCCCGAAGGCATGCGACGCTTGAAGGTGGCGGTGACTTGTTCGGTCAGGCGGGCCACGGTGTCGTGGATGCGCGACGAGGCGGCGGCGGTGCCGCCTTCAACTGCGAGGAACGCTTTGGTGATGGCGACGGTGATCTTGTCGTCGGTGTAGGCAACGACAGTGCCGTTTCGCTTGATCACACGCAATTGGCCAGGCGCGGTGGCAGCCAGATCCTGGTTCGAATCTGCGGCCTGCGGCGCGGTGGCCTGCGGGTTCTCGCGAGTTGTGTCGGTTTGCATGGGTGTCTCCGCGTTCTCTGTGTTTGTTTAGGCACGCCAGGCGTGCCAGCCGTTCCGTCCAGAAGCACTACAGCCGGCCGCCAAAAATGGGGCCGGGTATAACAACTTCGGGACAGATCAGGATTGGGCTTTTGCGTGCCGCTCCCTGGCCGAAGTCAAAGGTTTTGAATCAATGATCCAAAAACTGTTGCTGATGGGGTGCAGGGTTCTCGACAACAACAAGTCATCAACAACTGCCTGCAACACCCATACCCGATTTACCGCAGCTGAGGCTCTAAATCGGTCGCCCTCCGCTGGAGCGGTTTTGGCTGCTGAATTCGTGCTCGTCTTAACGAAAAAAAGCACCGGTAAAGGGCTTGAGTTTATCGTTTGACTTGTGCTTGGTTTTTTGCGCAAAACCCAACATGTAGTGTTTTGCAGCGCTTGGGATACAAGATAATGCGGTAATGGGGCTATTGCAAGGTTCGCATCTGTGGATAACTTGTGGGTAAAGTGTGAGTGAAAAAGGCAAAACCCACGTAGGCCGCATCACACCTCGGTCAGGCCCAGGTAGAGCTTTTTTTTGCCCCAGAAATGACCCAGCGGCTATTTTTGAGGGCGCGAACCCTATCACAAAAATGCTCGTTTACCGACGGCAATTGGCAGGTTGTATGCATCCCGCCATGGCTGGGTAGAATGCAAGGGCAAGGCAGTGGTATTCGTCGTAGTATTCCTGCCAAATGTTTTCCGTTTTTGTCCGGATAATGACTAGGCATTAACCCTTTTCGGTAGCCGCCCTTAATAACAACAGTGCAAAAGAGGTACCCCGTGGAGCAAGCAGCCTGGCAGGTATTAATTGTGGAGGACGACCAGCGCCTGGCCGAGTTGACCCGCGATTACCTGGAAAGCAATGGCTTTGATGTGGCTATCGAAAGTAACGGTGCCCTGGCGGCGGCGCGCATCATCGCCGAGCAGCCGGACCTGGTGATCCTCGACCTGATGCTGCCGGGTGAGGATGGCCTGAGTATTTGCCGCAAGGTCCGTGACCAGTTTCCCGGGCCCATCCTGATGTTGACCGCGCGTACCGACGACCTGGATCAGATCCAGGGCCTGGATCTCGGTGCTGACGACTACGTGTGTAAGCCGGTGCGCCCGCGGTTGCTGTTGGCCCGCATCAATGCCTTGCTGCGCCGCAGTGAAACGGCCGAGGCACCGGAGGGCGAGCGCGAGCGCTTGCAGTTCGGCCCGCTGGTGGTGGACAACACCCTGCGCGAGGCCTGGCTTGCTGACAGCAGCATCGAGTTGACCAGTGCCGAATTTGACCTGCTGTGGCTGCTGGTAGCCAATGCCGGGCGCATTCTGTCGCGCGAAGAACTCTTCACTGCCCTGCGCGGGGTCGGTTATGACGGCCAGGACCGCTCCATTGATGTACGCATTTCACGCATTCGCCCCAAGATCGGTGATGACCCGATCCACCCGCGCATGATCAAGACCATTCGCAGCAAGGGCTATTTGTTCGTCCGCGAGGCGGCCGAAGCCATGGGCCGCAGCGACCCCGGGCAGCCTTACTGAATGAATTCGATTTTCCTGCGGATCTACGGTGGCATGCTCGCCGCCCTGGTGATGGTGGCGGTGTTAGGCGTGCTGAGCCTGCACCTGCTCAATGAAGTGCGCGCCGGCCAGTACCGCGAGCGACTGGCCCACGGCACCTTTACCCTGATGGCCGACAACCTTTCGCGCATGACCGAAGTCGAGCGCCGGCGCTCTCTGGTGATCTGGGAGCGCTTGCTCGGCATTCCGCTGGGGTTGCAGAGCTTCGAGCAGGCGGGTCTGGACAATGGCCAGCGCAGCCGCCTGGCCCGTGGCCAGGTGTTGGTGGAGCAGACCGGCCCCCATGCGGCCAAGGTAATGCGCCAGGTTGGTGGGGAAACCTTGTTGCTGACCGGCGAGGTGCAGCAGATCAGCGAGCAGCTGGCGCGGGCGACGATTTATTTGCTGGTTGACGAACTGGTGCGCTACCCGGTCAGTGAGCAGCCGCGTCGTCTTGACGAGCTGAAAAAGAGCAAGGGCTTCGGCTTTGAACTACGTCTGGTCACCCTGGACGAAGCCGACATGGATGAAGACCAGCGTCGCCGCGTTGATGAGGGCGACACGGTGATGGCCCTGGGTAAGGGCGGCGATTCGATACGGGTGTTCGCCGGCATGGTGGAAACCCCCTGGGTCCTGGAAATCGGGCCGCTTTACCAGATGAACCCCTATCCACCGCAGCTGCTGGTGCTGATCGCTCTGTTGGGCCTGTGCTTGATCGGGCTGATCGTCTACCTGTTGGTGCGCCAGTTGGAGCGGCGCTTGCTGGGGCTGGAGTCGGCGGCCACGCGCATCGCCCAGGGCAGCCTCGATACCCGTGTGCCAGCCGGTGATGCCGACTCGGTCGGGCGCTTGGCGGCGGCATTCAATGGCATGACCGAAAACCTGCAGCGCTCGCTGATGATCCAGCGCGAACTGGTGCGTGCGGTGTCTCACGAGTTGCGCACGCCGGTGGCGCGCCTGCGTTTCGGCCTGGAGATGATCGAGTCGGCAAACAACGACAAGGCCCGGGAGAAGTACCTGGCAGGCATGGATGGCGACATCCAGGAGCTCGACAAGCTGGTGGACGAGATGCTCACCTATGCACGCCTGGAGCAGGGTGCGCCGGCGCTGCATTTCCAGCGCATCGACCTGGATGCCCTGATCGACCAGGTGATCTCGGAACTGGCACCATTGCGCGCTGATGTCACTGTGTTTCGCGGTGCTTGCCATGGTGGCGAGGAGGGGGCCTGGGTCGAGGCCGAGCCGCGTTATATACACCGGGCCCTGCAAAACCTGGTGAGCAACGCCATGCGCCATGCCGAATCCCAGGTGCGCTTGAGTTACCAGCTGGGCTTGCAGCGTTGCCGGTTGGATGTGGAAGACGATGGCCCAGGCGTGCCGCCAAGCGACTGGGACAAATTGTTTACCCCGTTCATGCGCCTGGACGACAGCCGCACCCGTGCTTCGGGCGGTCATGGGCTGGGCTTGTCCATTGTGCGGCGCATCATCTACTGGCACGAAGGCCGAGCCTCGGTCAGTAAGAGCGAGGCCCTGGGGGGCGCTTGCTTCAGCCTGGCCTGGCCACGGGCTCAGGAGAAAAAATGAGCGAGGCTGTGCCGGACTGGCACCGGGGGCCAGCTGGCGATCTGCTTCAGGGATTGTGGACGGTGGATGATCCGCGCCCAAGCCTGGGGCTGGCCGAGATGCTGCAGCCTGCCCGGCTCGATTACAGCTTGTTGCAGCTGTACGGGCCAGCCTTGATGCCACGGCACTTGCCAGTGCTGGTTTCGCAATGGTCCAAGTACTATTTCATGCAGTTCTGGCCAGCCCTGCTGGTGCCGCGCCTGTTGCATGGCTGGGCGTTGCCCCTGGGTTTTGCCGAGGTGACGGTGGCGCTGGACGAGCGCGGCCTGCCCATGGCGCTCAAGCCGGTGGCGGCCGGGGTTGCCGGTGACTGTGCGTTGGAGCCGGTGATCGCGGCCAACCTGCGGCCGCTCATTACAGCGTTGAGTGCCTACGGGGGTGTACCTGCTGCCGTGCTGTGGGGCAATGCCGGGGATTACCTGGAGCAATGCATCGGCGCACTGCAAGCGCGGGTGAACGCTGACCTTGCGCCGGCCTGGCGCTTGCTCACAACAGCGGGCGGGCCGATACACGAGGCTGTGCGTTACTTGGAGGATGGCCGCCGGCAGCGGCGCAGCTGTTGCCTGAGCTATCGGGTCGAGGGCATCGGCCATTGCGAGCAGTGCCCGCTGAGCCCGTGAAGGTTCAGACGCTGACCAGGCTCAACAGGCGCTGCTCATCGACACAGAACTGCGCCTGCACTTCACGCCCGTGGTGCCATTCACTGGACAAGTCGGTGAGCAGGCGCAAGCGGGCGCTGCCGTCGTCCGACCACTCCAACAGCTCGGCATGCTCGAAGTAAAAGCGTTGCTGCACGATTGGGTAGAGCGCCTTGAACAGGCTTTCTTTCAGTGAAAAGGTCAGGGTCACGGTCAGTGCTACCCGATCTTGCGCCATGCG
Source organism: uncultured Pseudomonas sp. (assembly GCA_964453495.1). Classification (GTDB taxonomy): domain Bacteria; phylum Pseudomonadota; class Gammaproteobacteria; order Pseudomonadales; family Pseudomonadaceae; genus Aquipseudomonas. The sequence goes on from CAYVPI010000155.1 coordinate 4,799, forward strand.
TTGCAGTTCATCGGGTATCAGGATTTCGCCGGCAAGGCGCGTGGCGCGTTCTTCGCTGAGCAGGGTTTCCATGTCCAGGCCCAGGCCTCGGTGGGTACTTTTGGGCGCGACGATTGCGGCCGCCCAACCCGTGCCGTGGGTGATCGAGCCACAGATATCGGCGGGCCAGATGGGCGCGCGGTCTTCGCCAGTGGCTGGGGCATAGGCGCGCCCGTCCAGTTGGCGCAAGGCTTCGCGTGCGCACACTCGCCCGGCCAGGAATTCGGCCTGGCGCTTGGCTACCGAGCGCTGCAGGCTCGGGGTCTGCTCGATGCCGCTGCGCTGGAAGTCATCCCCGGCCAGGCACGTGGGGTCGAACTGGCAGCTGACCAGTATTGCGCCGGGCAGGGCTTGGGGCAGCGGCCAGTGGGCTTGCAGGGCGGTGCAGCAGGTGGGGAGGGGCTGGTTCATGGTCGGCATTTTGCCTTGTTAGTGCTATGTAAAACCACCCCTCACCCCAACCCTCTCCCGGAGGGAGAGGGGGCTGTTTTCTGATGTCAGTGGAATTGGCGGCAACCCACAGATCGACGCCCTCTCCCCATGGGGGAGAGGGCTGGGGTGAGGGGGCTACTGCGCCCCCGCATAAGCCCGATTAAACACCTTCTTCAAAAACGCCTGCATATCCGCCCACGAGCTGGTATCGGCACTCTGGCTATAGCCAATATCCGGTCCGCCATGCTCGCCATGGCTCAAGCGATCTGCATCCGGATTGGTGAAGCCGTGCTTGGCACCTTCGATGCTGACGAACTCGTACCCGGCATTGGCATCGGCCATTTCCTTTTTGAACGCCTCGACGTTCTGTGGGGTGACCATGCTGTCGGCGGCACCGTGTTCAACCAGAATCGGCGCCACCACGCTGCCCCGGGTAGCCGGCGTTGCTGTGGTCAATGCGCCATGGAAGCTCACCACCCCGGCCAGGGGTTCACCGCGGCGGGCGGCGTCGAGTACCACCTTGCCGCCGAAGCAATAGCCGATGGCAGCGATTTTGGTCGGGTCGGTCGGGGGTAGCTGCTTGAGGGCTGACACGCCGGCGTCAAAGCGTCGGGCCGAAGCGGCGGCATCCTTGTTAGCGGCTTGCATGAACGCCATGGCGTCCTGCGGGTGCTCGGTGTTCTTGCCCTGACCGTACATGTCGATGGCCATGGCGCTATAGCCCAGGGCTGCGAGATCGCGGGCGCGCCGCTTGGTGTACTCATTCAGGCCCCACCACTCATGCACCACGATCACGCCGGGGCGATTGCCGGTAATGCTGTCGTCGTAGGCGTGGTAACCGATCAGCTCGGTGCCGTCAGGGTCCTGATAGTGGACCAGTTGGGTCTTGATCTCGGCCTGGGCCAGGGCGCTGATCGCGATCAGGACAAGTGCGAGCAACATACGCATGGTCGATCCTCCAATGAGACTGCTTTGCTCCGGTGGCTTTGGTTCAGCCGGGGTTCAGCAAGGGTTCAGGAGCAGTTCAGGGCACCTTGCGTAACCTGCGCTTCGTACCCAACAACAGCGCCTGGCGCGGAGATAATCCTCATGAATGCATTTAACAAATTAATTCTTGCGATGGCCGTACTTGGTGCCAGCGCCGTCGCTCAAGCGTCGGAAAGCACCTTTGGCAGCCTTACTTATGGTCAGACCAGCGACAAGGTCAAGAAATCCAGCCTGCTTAATACAAATATGCAAAACCCCAATGCCAATGGCGTCATCAACAAGGAAGGCACCTGGGGGCTGCGCCTGGGGCAACAGAACAATGAAGGGCGTTACTATGCGACTTACGACAACACTTCCGGCAAACATAACGGCTTGAAACTGCGCCAGGAAAACCTGCTCGGTAGCTACGATCTGTTTTTGCCTGTCACCTCCAGCACCAAGCTGTTCGGCGGCGGCAGCCTGGGTGTAACCAAGTTGACCCAGGAATCGTCCGGCTACAGCCGCGATACCGACACCGGATACGCCATCGGTGCACAAGTGGGTGTACTGCAGCAGGTCTCGCAAAACACATCGGTAGAACTGGGTTATCGTTACCTGCGCAGCAACGCCAGCACCGAGGTGTCCGAGCATGGCGGCAACAAACTGGGCTCGCTGCAACTCAATAGCAGTGCCCAGACGTACCTGTCGGCCAACTACGCCTTTTAAGTGGTGCCCAGGGTACCCCGAACCTGCAGCACGGAGCCGCAGGTTCGGTGTAGTGTTGTCGTGTAATGGAATCTGGCCCGGGGCTTGGAGAAAGAAATGAAACTGCTGGTAGTGGAAGATGAGGCGCTGTTGCGCCACCACCTGCAGAGCCGGCTGAGTGAAAGCGGGCACGTGGTCGAGGCGGTCGCCAATGCCGAAGAAGCAATGTACCAGGCCGAGCAGTTCAACCACGACCTGGCGGTTGTCGACCTGGGCTTGCCGGGCATGGGCGGGCTGGACCTTATCCGGCAGCTGCGCTCCTCGGGCAGGGTGTTTCCCATTCTGATCCTGACGGCCCGGGGCAACTGGCAGGACAAGGTCGAAGGCCTGGCTGCGGGCGCCGACGATTATGTCGTCAAGCCATTTCAATTCGAGGAACTGGAGGCGCGCCTCAATGCCTTGTTGCGCCGTTCCAGTGGTTTTACCCAGTCGACGATAATCGCCGGGCCTTTGTCGCTCGACCTCAATCGCAAGCAGGCCGTGCTCGATGAACAGGTGCTGGGCTTGACCGCTTATGAATACCGCATCCTGGAATACCTGATGCGCCATCATCAGCAGGTGGTTGCCAAGGAGCGCCTGATGGAGCAGCTCTACCCCGATGACGATGAGCGCGATCCGAATGTGATCGAGGTGTTGGTCGGGCGCTTGCGCCGCAAGCTCGAGGGCATTAATGGTTTCCGGCCGATCGAGACTGTCCGAGGTCTGGGTTACCTGTTCAACGAGCGCTGCCGATGATTCGATCGCTGCGCATCCGCCTGATGTTGGCGGCTGCGGTGCTGGCATTGTTGTTCATGCTCGGCTTGTTACCGGCGCTGCAGGGGGCGTTCAGCCTGGCATTGCAGGAATCGATCGAACAGCGCCTGGCCTCGGATGTCACCACCTTGATTTCCGCCGCGCGCGTTGAGAACAACCAGTTGCAGATGCCGGCGATGCTGCCTGACGAACGCTTCAACCTGTCGGATGGGCGGATTCTTGGCTACATCTATGACCGTAATGGTGCTCTGGTCTGGCGCTCGCGGGCCACCGCCGAAGAAAACATCAACTACATCCCGCGCTATGACGGCCGTGGCAACGAGTTTGCGCGCATTCGCCAAAGCGATGGTGAAGAGTTCTTCGTCTATGACGTGGAAGTCAAGTTGCTCGGTGGCAAGAATGCCGCTTTCAGCATCGTTGCCTTGCAGCCGGTGCGCGAATACCAGCTGACCTTGTCCGGGCTGCGTGAAAAACTTTACCTGGGGTTCGGTGCAGCATTACTCGCCTTGCTGCTGTTGTTGTGGGCGGGGCTTAGCTGGGGCCTTCGTTCGTTGCGGCAGATGAGCCTTGAACTCGATGAGGTTGAGGCTGGAACCCGCGAGTGCCTCAGTGAGGAACACCCCCGTGAACTGCTGCGCCTGACCGGTTCGTTGAACCGCTTGCTGAGTAGCGAGCGTGAACAGCGCGGCCGTTACCGCGATTCACTCGGTGACCTTGCTCATAGCTTGAAAACTCCCTTGGCGGTGTTGCAGGGCGTGAGTGAAACCATTGCCCAACGCCCGCAAGACAAGGAGCAGGCGCGCATCCTGCAAACCCAGATTGAGCGCATGAGCCAGCAGATCGGTTATCAGCTGCAGCGCGCGAGCCTGCGCAAGAGCGGCCTGGTGCGCCACCAGGTCGAACTGCAGCCGGTGGTCGAAAGCCTGTGCAGCACCCTGGCAAAGGTGTACCGCGACAAACAGGTCAAGGTCAGCTTCGATATTCCCTTGCACGGGCAGGTGCCGATGGAGCAGGGCGCCTTGCTGGAAATGCTCGGTAATCTGCTGGAGAACGCCTACCGGCTTTGCCTGAGTGAAGTTCACATCAGCCTGCGCTGGCTGCCCGAGGGCATAGCGTTGTGCATTGAAGATGACGGCCCCGGAGTGCCTGAAGGCGAGCGTGCACGCATCCTCCAGCGCGGCGAACGCCTTGATCGGCAAAACCCGGGGCAGGGCATCGGCCTGGCTGTGGTCAAGGACATCATCGAAAGCTATGACGCCCACCTGACCTTGAGTGATTCGCCATTGGGCGGTGCGGCGTTTCGTGTGCGCTTTCGCTTGCCCTAACCATTCCCATGCGGGGCGGATATCCGCCAACGCCTAGCCTTTTTCTCGTTTGTTGGGCGGAAATCCGCCAGGCACTTTCCCTCCTGAAAAGCCCGAAGCTGTCCCAGTGGCCCCGTAAACCGGGGCTCTCATGCGCTCGAAACAAATTGGCACGCGCCTTGCGATAGATCGGTTCAGACCTGCCTGTTGCAGCTCAAAAAAACAAATCCCTCCAGGTACAGGAGGGTTCGCGCGTTAGGTATCGACTGCATCTGGACATTGATGCCCGCCGATACACTTGAGGAAATTGCCATGACGAGTCGTCAGCCATTGTATAAAACGCTGTATTTCCAGGTGATCGTCGCGATTACCATCGGTATTCTGCTCGGCCATTACTATCCAGAAACCGGCGTGGCACTCAAGCCGCTGGGCGACGGGTTCGTCAAGTTGATCAAAATGGTCATCGCCCCGATCATCTTCTGTACGGTGGTCAGTGGCATCGCTGGCATGCAAAACATGAAGTCGGTCGGCAAGACCGGCGGTTATGCGCTGCTGTATTTCGAAATCGTCTCGACCATCGCCCTGATCATCGGCCTGGTCGTGGTCAACGTGGTCAAGCCTGGCGTTGGCATGCACATCGATGTGTCCACCCTCAATGCCAGCAGTATCGCTGCCTACGCCGCGGCAGGCGCTCAGCAGACCACCGTCGGTTTCCTGCTCAACATCATCCCGAACACTGTCGTGGGCGCATTCGCCAATGGCGATATCCTCCAGGTGCTGATGTTCTCGGTGATCTTCGGTTTCGCCTTGCACCGCCTGGGTGCCTATGGCAAACCGCTGCTGGACCTGATCGATCGCTTTGCCCACGTGATGTTCAACATCATCAACATGATCATGAAGCTTGCGCCGGTCGGTGCGTTCGGCGCCATGGCCTTCACCATCGGCCAATACGGCGTGGGCTCGCTGGTACAGCTGGGCCAACTGATGCTGTGCTTCTACATCACCTGCGTGCTGTTCATCCTGGTGGTGCTCGGCGGTATCGCCCGTGCCCACGGTTTCAGCGTCGTCAAGCTCATCCGCTACATCCGTGAAGAGCTGATGATCGTGCTGGGTACTTCCTCGTCGGAGTCGGCCTTGCCACGCATGCTGGTGAAACTGGAACGCCTGGGTGCCAAGAAGTCGGTGGTAGGCCTGGTCATCCCGACCGGTTACTCATTCAACCTGGACGGCACCTCTATCTACCTGACCATGGCGGCCGTGTTCATCGCCCAGGCGACCGACACCACCATGGACATTACCCACCAGATCACCCTGTTGCTGGTATTGCTGGTGGCTTCCAAGGGCGCCGCTGGCGTGACCGGCAGCGGCTTCATCGTGCTGGCAGCCACCTTGTCCGCCGTCGGCCACCTGCCGGTTGCCGGCCTGGCGTTGATCCTGGGCATCGACCGCTTCATGTCCGAAGCCCGGGCCTTGACCAACCTGATTGGTAACGGTGTGGCGACCCTGGTCGTGGCCAAGTGGGTCGGGGAGCTGGATGAAGACAAGCTGCAGGCGGAGTTGGCCAGCGGCGGGACTTCGATTTCTGAAGAGCGTCCGGTAGATGACCTGGGTGTGGCTGAGGCTCGGGGCTGACAGGGCCGGCCTCATCGCGGGCAAGCCCGCTCCTACGCGGTCCATGTAGGAGCGGGCTTGCCCGCGATAGCAATCTAAAGAACACCATAAAAGCCCATCCCCGGATGGGTTTTTTATTATCTACTCCAACCGCGTTTCCCCACTGAACACCAAGGTATTGCGGCACCTGCGACACAAATACCGCCTGCCCTTGCGCACCAGCCCATGCCGCTGCGATGAAAACGCAAAATCACTCCCGGCACAGGGGCAGCGATAGATGTAGCGGGTCACGCTGCGCCGCTTGATCGCATAGTTGTGGCAACGATGGGGTGGCAGTTCGTACACCCCACGCATGATCAACTGCCATTCCTCGCCATGGGGCTGGATGCTGTCGCCGAACAGTTGGTGAGCTACCAGGTGCGCCACTTCGTGGGCCACGGTTTGCTTGAGGAAGTCTTCGCTGTTTTCGCGGTACAGCTGCGGGTTGAAGCGCAGCAGGTTCTCGTGCAGGTGGGCGACCCCGGCTTTCTGGCCGCGCAGCTTGAGGCTGACTTGCGGGCGCTTGAAGGGCCGCTTGAAAAAGGCTTCGGCTTGCTGGAAACAGGTTTCGACGCGGGAATTGAGTAGCTCGGGCATTGATGATGACACTCCAGATGCGGCGATTATGCCGCAACGCAGGGGGCCTGCCGAGACGTTTGCCGCCCAATGGTCGTGCGCACAGCATCAGGCCGCCTTGCGGCGGCCCGATGTTCACAGCCCTATGTTCTAGTTAGTGTAGACAGGCCCAACACCCAGCCCCCAGACGATCACCGTGAACGCCATGATGGCTACCAGCACCACCAACCCTACGGCCAGCACGGAGCTGGAGAACAGGAAACCTTCATCCGAAGGAATATTCATGAATGTCGGCAGGCCGACATACAACAGGTAGACCGTGTAGCAAATGGCGGCGGTGCCCACGATCATTCCCAGCCACAAGTGTGGATAGAGCGCCGCCAACCCCCCGATGAACAGCGGGGTAGCGGTGTAGGTCGCGAATGCAACACAACGGGCCAGGCTTGGGTTGGCATCGTAGGTGCGCGCCATCCAATGGATGAACGCCCCCATGACCGCAACGCCGCCGAGCATGGCCAGGTAGGACATGACCGTCATCCATATCGCGCTTTCTTGCGTCAACATGACCGGTGCGCGACTACCGATGACCCAGCCGACCTGGGTGGTGCCGATAAACGCTGACACGGCCGGAATGGCGGCCAGTATCAGAGTGTGGGTGAGATACATGTGGCTGATGCTTTCCTCCTCGCCACGTATTTCTCGCCATTCTTGATCGGGATGGGTGAAAAGCCCCAGAACGTGATGGATCATGCCAGTCACTCCTTTCGTTGCCATCGCCCCCCAAGGAGCGCTAACGACCAACAGGCCGAAGTAGGATCGGGCCAGACTATTTTGTATGGCCGTATGCCCAGTATAGGAAAGGACTTTGCGGCCATTGAGCGCGCTTTTAGAGCAAATTGCGCTGACAGCACCGCCTGTAAGCACCTTGTAATCTTTACTTGCACCTTGATGGGGCATCGCCGGTCAGTTGTCCGTTGCCTGGAGGAAGGCCTTCGCCCCGGCGCACTTTGTGCGTAAAATAGCCGGCTTTTCGTCACACCTCGCGGATTTCAAGCGCTATGGGCACCCTTTCGGTCAATCAGAACAAACTGCAAAAACGCCTTCGCCGGCTGGCTGGTGAAGCCGTCACCGACTTCAACATGATCGAGGACGGTGACAAGGTCATGGTCTGCCTGTCGGGTGGCAAGGACAGCTACACCATGCTCGATGTTCTGATGCACCTGCAAAAAGTGGCGCCGATCAAGTTCGAAATCGTCGCGGTGAACATGGACCAGAAGCAGCCTGGTTTCCCTGAGCATGTGTTGCCGGCCTACCTCAAGGAGCTGGGCATCGAGTATCACATCGTCGAGAAAGACACCTACTCGGTGGTCAAGGAGCTGATTCCGGAGGGCAAGACCACTTGCTCGCTGTGCTCGCGCCTGCGCCGCGGCACCTTGTACACCTTTGCCGACGAAATCGGCGCGACCAAGATGGCGCTCGGTCACCACCGCGACGACATCG
>CAYVPI010000156.1:0-12734 GCA_964453495.1 uncultured Pseudomonas sp.
CGGACATGGCGTTCAACGGTAAACACGCCGGGCGTGTAGTCCAGCTTCTCGCTGATGTCTTCACCGACGCGCTTGAGTGCACAGCCGCATTGGCAGTGGGTGTTGTCCGGTTCGTGATGGATCAACGTGCGTGGAAATTCTGCCGGCAACGCGGTGCGCTTGGGCTTTTGCTTTTTCTCGGTCGGCGTAGGAGCTGTTTGCAAGGCTTGAAGCTCAGCTTCAATCGCCGCGATATCGGTATCGATCAAGTCATCGAGCAAGCTGGCCTGTTGCGGATTCAACTGCTCGCTGCGCTTGGCAAACTTCAAGCGCTTGAGTTGCGCGATCTCATGGGTCAGTTTCTCGATAACCGTCTGGTCGCGATTGATCTTCTTGCCCATGGTCTCGACCGTCTTGCCCATCGTCTCGACTTGCTGGTCGAGTGTCTCGACACGCTGTATCAACTGCGCCGCCAAAGCGCGCAGTTGTTCAGGGGTAAGGTGATCGAGATTGTGGAGCGAAGTCATGGTGCCGATTTTGCCAGACCAGGCAATTCGCGGCGATAGACCGATAGGCTAATGGCAGCCGCTAAAGCAGTGTGATCGCACCGCCGGAGCCCGCGCGCTGCCACGGCAGGCCCAACACCAAGGCCTGGAGTTGCTCGGTATCCAGCTCTATTTCAGCGCCATGGCGAATGCCTGGCCAGTGGAACTTACCTTGGTTCAACCGGCGAACAGCCAGCCAGATGCCGAAGCCGTCATGCACCAGAACTTTCATACGAGTGGCGCGGCGGTTGGCGAACAGATAAGCACAGTGCGGCTTCGCCGCACCGAACACCGCGATCACTCTGGCCAACGCAGTCTCGGTGCCAGCCCGCATGTCCATCGGCTCGGTGGCGAGCCAGATGGAATCGATGCGGATCATTGGACGAGTCCACGGATGAATCGGGCGCATCCTTCAGGATCGGACGTTGGCCACGTCACCGTGAGCGTTTGCTGGCCGAGCGGTAACTCAATGATCGCCAACGCTTCGGTCTTTCGCTTTGGTTCGACTTTCAAAGGAATGAAAGCTGGCAGAGCGACTGCCTGCTGATCCCGGTAAAGCGGTATCCACCGGCGAACAACATTGGCGTTGATACCATGCCTCATCGCAATAGCCGCCACGGAAACACCGGGCTGTTCGCACTCTTGGACGACTTGGGTTTTGAAGGATTTCGGGTAGGACTTACGTTGGCGCATGGCGATCCTGACGTTAAGGGTAATTGCGTCCGCTTAAAAATACGCGGACACAATCATCCTTATTGGCAGGGCTCGGAAGGTGTGTTCACCGGCCCCTTACGGACGAGGGGGATATAGCCCAGTAAAACCAACTCCATGGTACCCGAAAACACCCCTTGATTAGTGCATGGTGATGTTAGCGGTGGAGATTAATTGCTTATTCTGCGGGGCTTTTAGCGGTGTATTTGGGCGCTATCCAGATTCTTTGGCCAATTTTGGGCCAATTTCAAAACGAATCGGCAGCTACTCGAGCTCCTTCCAGTCGGAAGCGGAGCTGAGCCATTTGGCATAAGTGGAGAGCAACATTTCGACGCTGTGTCCAAGCTGGTTGGCGATGAACGCGGGGTTCATGCCGGCCATTGAACACATCGATGCATAGGTGTGCCGGGTATCGTATTGGCGGCGTTCACGGATGCCCAAGGAGGCCCGGGCTTCCTTAAAGTGTTCGATTGTAACACTCGGCGGCTGAATCCACAGCCCGCCAGGGAGGAAACACAAACGGACTTACAGCAAGGCTCTCAGCGTCGGATACACCTACGACGACCAGTACCCACCCGTTTGAGTGCATCAGCGAGTTGCGCCGATGCCGCGATATGTCAGGGACGTTTTTCGGCGGAAGCAGAAGGCATTGCGTCTTGCGATGCCAAAACAGGTGCATCACGGTCGGCGATTTTGCAGGCCACTTCAGCAATACTTGCTGCCAGGGAGCCCCGGAAAATGGGCGTCGCCTCGCGATCGGGTTTAGCTGTCTCAAGGTCTTCGATCGTGTTGCCCGAGCCAAGAAACAGAACAGTACGATCGGCGCAATTGAGCACACGTTTGGTATAGCTCTCCCCACTGATACCTACCCGTTTGGCGATCACCGTGGCGCCGCTGTCGTTCTCGGTCATATCCACGATGGAGTAAGTGGCGGTGTCATCTATTCCCGAAGAGATTTGCAGGGATTCCGCTGTCGCTGGGGTCAAGGGCAAAATGCAGGCCAGAAACATAATCTTTTTCAAGATAGCTTTCCTTGCGATTAGTGGAGTGGTACGTGAAGCGCGACAGTATCCTAGCCCACTAGTTCGATTGCTTTTGTTACAGATCGTTAATCATCCGACCGGCGGGACGTCTGGAGGGCAGACGACGAACTCTCGAAGGGAACAACATTAGCAGACGCAATGATGGATAGCCCTTTGATGTCTATTCTTGGCCGCTTGAGCGCCAAACGGTGAACCAGTTGGCAAATCGCAGGTCCACCGATTCGAAGGAATAGCCGTTTGTCGCGGCCAGGAATTATTCTCGAAAAACAACAATAATGAGAGGTGGGCCATGAGCTGCCTGATATGTGCAGGAAGCGCTGAGAGCATTCAAGTGGATGGGGGCGACGTTGAAGAGCGCAAGTGCCCTTCATGTGGCCACTATCGGATGTCATGCTCCCTGATTCTAACGCTCATGGAGCAGGGACAGATTTTCGATGTGCAAAGGATGAGAGCCTGGCTTGAAGATCAGCGCACACGCGTTGAAGTTCCTTCGATAGAAATCGAAAAAGCATTACTTGTCCTCTGAATCGACGATTCACCACACCAGACCTTGGCGTGTTCAGCTGGCAGCGAGTTTGTAGTCCCCGTATTGCAGGCTAGGCTGAACTGCTCTTACAAAAAGGAAAACCCTATGTCAGCTGCGCGGGAAATCCAGCTTCAGCAAGCGCTCATCGCTTTGATCGCTGCGGCGAATCACCAAGGTGTGAACATCGACTACCTCTGTAATCAAGCCATCGGTGGTGTGCTTGGTAGTGGCGACGAGCGTTGGGTAACACCTGAAGACGTGCCATCAGCTGTTGCGGAAATCGAAAAGGCCAAGCATACGTTTAGAACCCTATGGCCTTCACACCTTGCCAGATCGAGTGAAATGAATCGATTGATGAAGTGATTTCAATTCATTTGGATAGCTCTGGAACGGAAATTGCTCCCTTCATCCCATCAATCAAACGACAGGGGCACGGAATTGACTTACGAAGAGAGTAGTTTCCTGCTGGTTGTAGCGCTGATGGTGCTGTTCCTTGATCTGCGGGCAATGGGCAGCATCTTCCGCGGGCAGCACACCCTGGCGGAAAAAGTCGCGTGGGGGGCCGGGTTGCTGTTGTTCCCCGTATTCGGGTTGGCGTTGTGGGGAATCTATGGCGCTGAAAGAAGGCGGGTCGAGCGGCTCAAGTCGGAGCGATTTGTTCGTCGCGCAGGTGGTGTTTCAACCTTATTGAAATGATAGTGCCGCAGTCTCATGATGAATCTTAACCATGCATGGAGTCAGGCAATGTCGAGTTTTCAGAAGGGCGAATTGGTGATCTTGAACAGCGGTGGCCCGGTCATGACGGTCAGGGATGTGGATGATGACATCAGCGAAGGCTACAGCGTCCAGGTGACCTGTGACTGGTTTGACACGGCAGGCCTGCACCACATTGCAACCTTCAATGCCGAGATGATCGAGAAGGAAGATCGCCGGCGTCCAGGTTCCACCCTTTGAAGTGGGCCAATTGATTCACCGATTGGCTTTGCGATAGCGCGAGGGAAGGGGGGCTTTCCTGACACCCCGGTGCCTGGCTCGGTGCCGCCGACGAGACAAACGGTTGTACTGGGCTCAATAACCCGAGCCGCCGATACCCCCCATGCCGCCGATGCCCTCGGGTTGCTTGGCCTTCTGCTGCTGTGCGCTCCATTGGGCACAGGTTTTGAAGTCCTTGTGGTCGACCTTGTCGGCGGCATCGAAACTGACGAAGTACGGCTGTTGTTCTGTCCCCTGTGACAACTGGTAATCCAGGCAGGTGCCCGGCGCCATTGTGCGAGTGGTTTGCGCCAGGGGCTGGCCTGCAATACGCAGGACCTCTTGTTTGCTCATGCCGTTTTTTACTTGCGCCACCAGAGGTTTATCGCGGTAGGTTTCGTAGTTCGCGCTCATGCATCCAGCCACGCAGGCGAAGGCAATGCAGGTTGCCAGGGCATAGGAGTTCATTGTTTGCCTCCGGAAGCGAATTGTGTGCGAAACCAGTCATCGAGCATGGCTTTTTCGGCATACAAGCGGTCGCTGTGTGTCACCCGACCTAGGCGTTGCAAGTAGAACTTGTCTGTGACCTGCGCGTCGGATTCGGCCACAACCTGACCGTTCTGTTTGAGCACATAATGCAAGCTGATGATGGGCCAGGTGATGTCGCGCATGAAGCGCACATCATTAGCATTGGGGTGCCACGGCTCATAGCGGCCGGCAAGGTCAATGTTGCGTACCTCGATTTGCAGCTGTTGCCCGGGCTTGAGGTAACGTTCGCCCAACTTCTGCATATGGCTGCTGAGGTTTTTCATCACATAGGCATCGGCGCCGCGCTCATAACCATTGCTGTCCAGGCTGGCATCGGCAAAGGAATCAGGGTTTTTGTAGCTGACATCCACTGAATTGGTGGAGGCTGCCAGGGACTGACTGAAGGCCGTAAAGACCAGCAGTGCCAGCGTTGCAGTTAATAGCGGTGTTCGCACGTTACACCTCCCGGCACCGCAGGGGATGGGCCGCGGGCGCTATAGTTATTTTACCCCCTACAGCGTGAGATGCAGTATGAGCAGGCTGCTTCAGGTTTCAGCCAACCTTGCAGGGCGCGATTTTGCCGTGGGTGACATCCATGGTCACTTCACGCGGCTGCAGTGCGCCTTGGATGCCGTGGAGTTCGACGCGGGCTGCGATCGACTGTTCAGTGTCGGCGACCTGGTGGACCGGGGTCCCGAGAGCGAGCAGTCATTGGTCTGGCTGGACAAGCCTTTTTTCTTTGCCGTGCAGGGCAACCATGAAGCGCTGGCCATCGCCCATGTCTGCGGAGGCTACCTGGACTATTCCATGTACCGCGCCAGCGGTGGTGGCTGGTTCCTCGACCTGCCGCGACGGCGCCAGGAAATGTTCGCCAGCCGATTCGACCGAATGCCATTGGCAATAGAGCTGGAAACCCCGGCGGGGAGGGTGGCGTTGGTGCATGCCGACTGTCCGTTTGCGAGTTGGGCAGCCTTGCGCGAGGTGTTGGACGAAGAGGGTGCGCTGCTGAGCGCCGTGCAGGAAGTTTGCCAGTGGTCACGGCGCCGCTTGCAGCAGGAAAACCCCGCCGGTGTCGAGGGAATACGCGCATTGATCGTCGGGCATACACCGTTGCGCCAAGTGACGGTGCTGGGCAACGTTTATCACATCGATACGGCGGGTTGGGCCTCGGGGTACTTCACCCTGCTGGATCTGCATACCCTCGAGGCCGTTGCCATCACCAGTTGAAACGCACCCCCAGGTTGCCGTTGGCGCCTTCGTGTTCATTGCTGTCGAGGTTGCTGTTGTAGCCGACGCTGACGTAGGCACTGACGGAACTGGAAAGCTGGGCCACGAGCCCAAGATCCACATTGGCCCAGGATGCCTTGTGCTCGGTCTTGATGCGGTCGACCTCGTTGTAGGTCACCGTGTCGGATCCGCCGGTGCTGTGCCAGACGTTGGCGCGCACATAGGGCTCCACGGCGGTGCCATCAATCAGGTAGTGCCCCTTGAGGCGAGCACCCACTCGACCGGCCAGATAGTCCTGGTTATCGAATGACACACTGGAAATACCGTCGTTCTGGCTATCGAGGGAGATATGTTGATTGATCACTTGCACTTGTGGCTCGATAACCCAGTTCTTCGAAACCGCGAGCGGATAGCCGGCTTCGGCCGAAACGGTAACGGCATGGCCATCGGTATCGAGCTTGACGCCCCGTTCGGACCGGCTGTCGCCATCCAGGTCGCTGTACATGGCAACCAGGTCGAGATAGCCACCCAATGGGCTGGACAGCGTCCAATAAACCCCCACGTGGTCGCCATCAAGCTTGGTTTTGCCCACCCGGGTATTGTCGAAACCACCTGCAAAGCCATTCACATCGCCGCGCAGGCGGCTTTTACCGATGAACAACCCGGTGCGTTGGTAATAGTCGCTATTGATTTGAGAGGCGTAGACGTCGTGGCCGATCTGGAAGCCTTTGTCGGAGCCGTCGAGGCGGGGCGAGGCTGCGCCACTCCAGCCCTGGCGGATGCTGTTGCCGTAAACCCGGCCCCAACCTGCAGGCACACTGCCAGTGCCTGTCAACAGGCTTTGCTCGCCCTGCCGTTCATGGAAGGTGCCGAGGAAATTTGTGATCATCAGTTGCGCGGCCGGCACAATGACTGAGTACACGGGGACTTCCTGGCGATACAGCGCGATGGGGGCGGCGCCCACTACGGCTTGGGGCAGTGGCGGTGAGCCGGGGGCAGGGGTTGGCAAGGCCAGGGCCGGAAGCTGTTCGGCAGGCGTTTCGGGAGGTGGTGTCTGAGGTGGCGTCTGAGGTGGTGTTCCAGGCACAGGTGGCACTGGATCGACCACCGCCAGCGGTGCCGGTGCTATGACGCTGTTGCGCAGGTACCAGTTGTTTTCCGTACCGGCATTGACACCGCCCTTGAACAGGGAATACCGATAGGCGCCGGCGTCAATCGAACCACCCTTGAGCGTGAATGCATCGGCACTGCTGGTCGCGCCGTTTTGCGCCTGTACCACTTCGATGCCATTGCTCAATGTCGCAGCGCCTGGGCCGTTGAGGTTGCTGACGGCCATCAGGGTGTTGCCACTGATGGTACCCTGGGAAACCACCAGCTTGTCGCTGGCCGCTGCGTCATCTGCCAATACCGTTTGCAAGCGCACCTCACCACCGTTGCCGACATAGTTGCCTTGAACGGTGAGCATCTCGGCGGCGCTGGCGCCAGTGCCCGTCAGGTCGATGACACCGGCATTGTTCAGTGTGGCCAGTTGCCCTGCGGTGCTGGGGCCAATACTGCCTTGGCCGACGGCCAATGTGCTGCTGCCATCGATGGTGAAGGTGCCCGTGCCGCTGACGCTGTCGCCGAGTACAAACTTGTCGGCCAGATCGAACCTGGTGTTGTTGGACAGCAGCACAGCCTCCCAGCCGATATAGCGGCCGGGGGAGGCGCAGGTGCTGTTGTCGAATGCCAGCTGGTCGCTACCGCCGCCGCCATCGATTTTGGGTGTCGCAGCCAGCTGGCTTTCCGATAGATTGGTAATCGAGGCGCTGTCATTGCCGTTGCCCATCAGCACCGGTGACTTGATCGTGCCGCTGTCCTTCCAGATGAACGTGTCATCGCCTTCGCTGGCGCGGATTTCCCCGCCGATTTCGCCACCTGTGACGGTAATGCTGTCATTGCCGCCACTGACGCTGACGTTGCCGCCGATCTTGCCACCCGAAACAATGATCGTGTCGAGACCGAAGCCGGTTACCAGGTTGCCGATGATCGAGCCGCCGGACATGTCGAAGATATTGTTATCAAGCTTCATGTCTACGCGGCCGATGCTACCGCCGGTCATTCTCGCCACATCACCGTCCTCGAAGACCCCGACGATGGTGCCGCCACTCATGATGAAAGTGTCGCGACTGTCCCCCTGGGCCAGGGACTGGACCCTCCCGCCGCTCATTTCAAAGTGGTCCCCTCCAGTGCCTTGCTGGATGGGGCCGATGACTGCATTGCTGCTGATGACAATCCTGTCGGCGCCGCTGCCGAAGGTGACACTGGGGAGATTGGCGCTACCGCTGGCGGTCAGGCTGTTGTTGCCCGACTGATCGTTGAGGGGCGTTGGGCCTGCGACGTCGCAGGCATAACTATCGTCCCCGGCAGTAGGGGTCAGGCTGCAGGCAGCTTGTGCCTGTTGCAGCGCCAGGCTCAACAATGAAAGAGCACCGGCATGGATCAGCTTGTTGCGTGGCATCGCGATCATCCTTGAAAACCTGGAAAGTGGCGCAGTTACAGGTTTTCTAACATCGATACCTCAAACGCATAAGCTGACAGATCTATCAGGTTGTTCGTCTATAAGAAAAGCAGGATGCTGTGGGGTCACCTCTGATCGAGATGTTCAAGACGCCTTGCGGGGCTTTTTCGCGGCCGCGGTTTTCTTCGCAGGCTTGGCGGCGGGTTTCTCGGGCTTGTCACTCGCAGTGTCCTTGGCCCCGGACCTTTTGCCGAGACTGCGCTTGAGCAATTCGGTCAGGTCGATGATATCGGCACTGCGACGTTGCTCCTGATCATCGACGTGCTCGACTTCCTCGATCTTGCCTTCATGGGCCTTCTGCTCGACCAGCGCCATGATCTGCTTTTCGAAGGTGTCTTCGTATTCCTCCGGTTGCCACGCGGCGCTCATGTCCTCGATCAAGCGCTTGGCCATTTCCAGTTCCGGCTTGGACAAGCTGGCCTTCTTCGCCTCGCTGTCCAGTTCCAGGCTGTCGAGGCTGCGAACCTGTGCCGGCCAGCGCAACTTGACCAGCACCAGTGCGTCTTCGAGTGGCATCACCGCCGCCAGGTATTGCCGCGTGTGCAGTACCACCCGTGCCAAGGCGACCTTATCGGTCTGGCGCAATGCCTCGCGAAGCAAGGCATAGACCTTGCCACCGCGGCGGTCAGGGGCCAGGTAGTAGGGTGTGTCGATGTTGGGCAAGGGGATTTGTGGGCTGTCGACAAAGGAGAATATCTCAATGGTCTGGGTCGACTTGGGGTGGGCGCAGCGGATCTCTTCTTCGCTCAGGACCACGTAGCGACCTTTCTCGTATTGCACCCCCTTGACGATGTCGTCCTTGTCGATTTCCTTGCCGGTGGCCTTGTTCACACGTTTGTAGCCAACCGGGTCCATGCTGCGCTTGTCCAGCCAGTCGAAGTCCACACCCTGGGAAGATGTGGCGGCCACCAGCGCCACGGGTATATGCACCAGGCCGAAACTGATTGCGCCTTTCCAGATTGCTCGTGCCATCGCTATCGCCCTCACAGCCCATGTGCAGATGACTGCGTGGGCAGGTGCAAAGTTTCAATGGACTTTATGGCAAAAAAAGCCTGTGAAGCAGCGCAAAGCGTTCTAGGCTTGAAGCTGGACTTGAAGAACAAAAAGGTACCCCTCAACCGGCAAGGAGTGATGCAAATGCTTTCAACCCTGGAGTTGCGCAACATCATCGAAAGCAGCTTTCTGCCCATGCGTTGCCAATGCACGCTGGCGCAGGACCGTTCGCTGACGGTCCGGGTATTCGATCGAACCAGCGAGCGGGTCGATCTTTTGGTCACAGGCATTTGCGCGGAGAGGCTCAACAGCAGCCGGGCGATCTCCAATCTGATTACCGGGCTGCGCCATGACCTGGCACATACTCGATCGGATAAGGCTAATCGGGTGGGTGATAGCCTGTAGCAGAACGTCTGTGGGAGGTGGTTTCCTGCCGAGCCTCATCGCTGGCTTGCCAGCGATGTAGGCGCCGCGGACTGCTGGCAGACTTTTTATTCCACCGTCGCGTCGCTGACCTGTTCACCGGCAGACCAGATGCGGTACTTCACTTCCACGCCCTTGGGCGCATACACCACGATCGGCAGCTTGCTGTTGTAACGCAGCATGAAGCCCTCGCCGACCACGGGCACGAAGGCCTTGTTTTTCTTGCCGTCGGGGCAGGCCATCAGGGTACTCATTGGCCCTTTCACGGCCTCGAGCCAGTAATAACTGTAGCCCCAGCCTTGCAGTGTCTTCTCTTCAAGGGTGCCACCCAGGCGTTGGCGGTTGCAGTCGACTTCCAGTTGCTGGCCGGCAAGTATTTCCACCTTGTGGTCATTCTCTTCGGTTTGCGTGGGCAGGGTGATCACATGGCGGGTGAAGCCGGCTTCGGCCTCAGGGTAGGGCGCCACGTCCTTGAGGTTGGCGGCCAGTGCCTGCTGACCAAGCAGGGCCAAAGACAGTGTGAACGTGGAAATGAGCAGCGCTGGGCGCATGTTGCCTCCTTGCAGTGACGGTAAAAAAGTATCGCAAGGGTACCCTCGACGGTACAGCGCTGCCAGTCTATTACTATGTGCAGACGTTCCTGCGGAGGCCCTTCCATGAGCAATAGTACAGCGGTTCCCGACAAGGGCTGGGCCGAACCTGGCGCCAGCCTGGTCGGTGAGGTCAGCCTGCCGGCGCTGGTGCTCCACCGCCAGGCGCTGGAGCACAACATTCACTGGATGCAGAACTTCGCCAACAAGAGCGGCGCGCAACTGGCGCCCCATGGCAAGACCAGCATGACACCGGCACTGTTTCGCCGGCAGCTGGAGCAGGGCGCCTGGGCCATTACCCTGGCCAC
Source organism: uncultured Pseudomonas sp. (assembly GCA_964453495.1). Taxonomy (GTDB): domain Bacteria; phylum Pseudomonadota; class Gammaproteobacteria; order Pseudomonadales; family Pseudomonadaceae; genus Aquipseudomonas. The sequence continues at coordinate 10,406 of CAYVPI010000156.1, forward strand.
CGCCGTGCAAACCCGTGCAGCCTACGCCCATGGCGTGCGCCGTGTGTTGATGGCCAACCAACTGGTCGGCACGCCGAACATGGTCCTGATCGCCGAATTGCTGAGCGACCCGCTGTTCGAGTTCCATTGCCTGGTCGACCACCCGGACAATGTCATGGCGCTGGGCAAGTTTTTTGAGGCCGCAGGCCTGCGCCTGAACGTGATGATCGAATATGGCGTGCCCGGCGGCCGTTGTGGCTGTCGCACCGAGCAACAAGTGCGCGAACTGGCAGCCGCCATTGCGGCGCAACCGGCGCTGGCCCTGACCGGCATCGAAGGCTACGAGGGTGTGATCCACGGCGAGCACATCGAAGACAATATTCGTGTGTATGCCGCTTCGCTGGTGGACCTCGCAGTTCAGCTGCAGCATCAGCACGCATTCGCGCTCGACCAGCCCATCATCACTGCCTCGGGTTCGGCCTGGTATGACCTGATTGCCGAAGCCTTCGCGGCGCGGTCGGTACGTGATCGCTTCCTCGGGGTGCTGCGGCCCGGCTGCTATGTGGTGCATGACCACGGCATCTACAAGGATGCCCAACAGGGCGTGCTGGCGCGCCATGGCGATCTGGTCGAAGGGTTGCGCCCGGCGCTGGAGGTCTGGGCCCACGTGCAGTCCCTGCCTGAGCCAGGCTTTGCAGTAGTGGGGCTGGGTAAGCGCGATGCGGCGTACGATGCAGGCCTGCCAGTACCGCTGATGCGCTATCGTGCGGGAGTGGAGCCTGCAGTCGGCGAGGATATCAGCGCCTGCCAGGTCACCCGCTTGATGGACCAGCACGCCTTCATGACGGTGCCGGCGGGGTGCGAGCTGCATGTGGGCGATATCGTTTCATTCGGTACATCCCACCCGTGCCTGACCTTCGACAAGTGGCGTACGGCGTGCCTGGTCGATGAGCGGTTGCGGGTGGTCGAGAACATGCCGACCTGCTTTTAAGCCCTAGTCCCGGTAGAACACCTGGACCAGGTGATATCCGAACTTGCTCTTGATCGGCCCGTGTACCGTGCGTAGGGGCTTTTTGAAAATCACCTGGTCAATGGCGCCGACCATCTGCCCGGGCCGAACTTCACCCAGGTCGCCGCCGCGCTTGCCCGACGGGCAGGTGGAATACTTCTTGGCCAGCACGTCGAAGGCTTCGCCCTTGGCAATGCGCTGCTTGAGTTGTTCGGCCTCTTCGGCGGTTTTCACCAGGATGTGGCGCGCTTGAGCTTTCATGTCGCGGGTGCCTTGCAGTGTGAAACAGGGAAAGCCGACCATTATGCCCCATCGTGCTGGCGCTGGCATGGTCGGCTCGACCGGCGAGTATCGGGCGGCCCTGCGCAGATTACGTCACTGCGCCAGCCAACCACCGTCGATGTTCCAGGCTGCGCCGCGCACCTGGCTGCCGGCTTCGCTGCATAAAAACAATACCAGTTCGCCCAGGTGCGCGGGGGTAACAAAGGCCAGTGACGGTTGTTTTTCCGCCAGCAGATCGTGCTGCGCCTGTTGCGGGTCGATGCCGCCTGCTGCGCGGTCATCGATCTGCTTTTGCACCAGCGGGGTCAAAACCCAGCCGGGGCAGATGGCATTGCAGGTGACGTTGCTGGTGGCCGTTTCCAGGCCGACGACCTTGGTCAGGCCGATGACGCCGTGCTTGGCAGCCACATAGGCCGCCTTGCCGACCGAGCCGACCTGGCCATGCACCGAGGCGATGTTGACGATCCGCCCCCAGCCGCGCTGGCGCATACCCGGCAGGGCCAGGCGGGAGCTGTGGAATACCGCGGAAAGGTTGATGGCGATGATTGCGTCCCAGCGTTCTACCGGGAACTGCTCCACCGGCGCTACATGCTGGATGCCCGCGTTGTTGATCAAAATGTCCACGCCGCCGAATTCGCGTTCGGCATAAGCGAACATCTCGGCAATCTGCTGCACATCGCTGATATCGGCCGGGTGATGCCCAACCCGGGTACCCAATGCCGCGACTTCACTGACTGCGCCGGCAGCATCGCCGAAGCCGTTGAGAATAACGTCGGCACCGGCACGGGCCAGCTCCAGGGCAACGCCCAGGCCGATGCCGCTGGTGGAGCCGGTGACCAATGCGGTTTTACCTTTGAGGCTCATGTTGCGCTCCTTAAACGATGCCGGTGGCATAGAACGTGGCAATCACCACGAATACGGCCAGGGTCTTGATCAGGGTAATGCCGAAAATATCTTTGTAGGCTTCGCGGTGGGTCAGCCCGGTGACAGCGAGCAGCGTGATGACCGCGCCGTTGTGCGGCAGGGTGTCCATGCCGCCGCTGGCCATGGCAGCCACCC
>CAYVPI010000157.1:0-12711 GCA_964453495.1 uncultured Pseudomonas sp.
TTGTCCCTCCTCCTCCCTTCAAGTCTTACCATACAAGCTGGCTTGCCAGCGATTGGGGCGCAAAGCGCCCCTGATTACCAGGTCACCCCAAAGCCCACCGTATACCGCGTCTTGTCCAGGTCACTTTCCTCAGTACCACTGATGATGTTTTTCTCAGCCTTGAGATTAAGCGCAGCCCAGTCGGTCACCTTGTATCGGAAGCCCGCTTCGGCATCCAGGGCATAGTTGGCCACATCACCCAGGGGTTTACCCACCTCGCCGTTGGTGAAGAACTCAACCTTCTTGCCCACCAGGTAGCGGTTGTAGTCCCACTTCACGCCCAGTGAATAGAAGTTGTCCTTGCTGCCATCAGCATATTCATAGTCGGTACGGTTGAGCAGCGAGCCCAGGGAGAATGCTCCCAGCTCGTTATCCCAGAACTGATAGCCCGGGCCGGTACCGATGGTGCGCTGACGATACAAGTCTTCAACATGGTCAAGCTGGTATTTCAGGCGCCCCTGCCAGAACCACTTGTCGGTGATGAAGCGGTCCAGCGCGTATTCGGCCTTCCAGTTGTTGGTCGTGGTCGTGCCGTCCTGGCTCTCGCGGTTGTACTCCCCTTCAGCGTTGTGCCGCCAGCGACCATGACGTGCGCTGGTCTTGAAGTCGACGTCATAGTCATCGGTGTCGGATTCGGCACGCTCGTAATCCATGGCCAGGTCAACATGGCCCTTGATCACGAAGTCTTCCACCACGGGCTTGGGCTTGAGGATCTGCTGGATGCTCGACAGTTCCACGGTCTTGGGTGCATCACCGTTGGCCAGGGTCACCTTGCCGTCATCGGCGGCATGCAGGGCCTTGGCGATTTCACCTTTGTACTCATCCTGTTTGACCAGCAGTTTCTGCTCGCTTTCCAGGGTCTTGACCTTCTTCCAGTCAAGCGCAATGGCGCCCCCGTATTCAGTCTGAAGCAGCAATTTGCCGCCATCGAAGAGCACGATCTGACCGCTGAGCCGATCTCCGTTCTTCATCCACACGGTATCGGCAATGGCGCAACTGGAAGCAATGGCAGCAAAAACGCACAACAAGACTCTGAACAACATAAGCAAACACAGGACTCTGGCTTGAAAAAAATCGGGCATTATCCGGGTAGACGATTCCCAAGCAAGGACTGACTGACCAAATGGCGATGAGTTCAATACTTGTTTGTATTTGCTGGAGGTTCAGGACATGACAGAGCCCGTTATCGACCTCTGCGACAATCAGGCCCGACGAACGGCATTGTATGTAGTACTTGGCCAGGTCCCTGAGGGCAAAGTCGTCAGCTATGGCCAGCTGGCCGAATTGGCGGGCCTGGGCCGTGCAGCTCGCTGGGTTGGCCGCACATTGAGCCAACTGCCCGACGGCAGTCGCTTGCCCTGGCACCGGGTAGTCGCTGCCGGAGGGCGCATCAGCCTTGCGCTGGGGACGGTTTCAGGCGACGAACAACGAGCAAGATTGCGCGCCGAAGGCGTTAATATCTCTAATAATCGTGTGGATATGAAACGCCATGGGTGGCGCCCGATGGACCACAGCGGTTAGAGTGCGCGCTTTGTTTTCGTAATCTGAGGCAGACTCCAGCCCATGCCCCGTAAAACCTGGCGCGCCGCGCTCGCCGCTTATGCCAGCCCTTCGACGCTCGTACTCCTGCTGCTCGGTTTTGCCGCCGGCATGCCGTACATGCTGGTTTTTTCGACGCTGTCCGTCTGGCTGCGTGAAGCGGGTGTCGCCCGTGAGACCATTGGTTATGCCAGCCTGATCGGCCTTGCCTATGCCTTCAAATGGGTATGGTCACCGCTGCTCGACCAGTGGCGCCTGCCCCTGCTCGGCAAACTTGGCCGCCGCCGTTCCTGGTTAGTATTGTCCCAGGCGCTGGTGATCATCGGTCTGGTCGGCATGGGTTTTTGCGACCCGCAGAAGCACTTGTCCTGGTTGATCGCCCTGGCGGTGCTGGTTGCATTCGCCTCCGCGACCCAGGATATCGCTGTGGACGCCTATCGCCTGGAGATCGCCGAAGATAGCCGTCAGGCCGCCCTGGCTGCCAGCTACATGGCCGGTTATCGGGTCGCCGCGCTGCTTGCTACTGCTGGCGCCCTGTTTTTCGCCGAATGGTTCGGCTCCACCGGCTTTGCCTACCTGCACCAGGCCTGGACCGGCACCTATGTGCTGTTCGGCGCCCTGATGTTGCCTGCACTGACCACCAGCCTGGTCATGCGTGAGCCCCCCGTACCACTGCGTACGCAATTGTCTGCGGCGCGCTATGGCTTCAGCCATCAACTGGTGTCGGTGTTCGTGCTGATCATCCTGCTGATCTCCGTGCCGGCCATGTTCACCCAGTTGTACAACACCGATTTCGCCAGCGTATTGTTCGAGGGCGCCAGCCTGCTCGACCTGCTGCTCGAGGACCGGGCCTTTTTGCGGGCCATCCTCTATATCATCCTTACCTGCGTGTGCCTGTCTTCCGTGGGCCGTCGCGGCTTGGCGCCGGTGCTGACGCCGGTCAATGACTTCATCGTGCGCTACCGCTGGCAGGCGCTGCTGTTGCTTGGCTTGATCGCAACCTACCGGATGTCGGACACGGTGATGGGGGTCATGGCCAACGTTTTCTACATCGACCAGGGCTTCAGCAAGGAACAGATCGCCAGCGTCAGCAAGATTTTCGGCCTGATCATGACCCTGCTCGGCGCCGGCTTCGGTGGCCTGGCGATCGTACGCTTCGGCATCCTGCCGATTCTGTTCATCGGCGGGGTCTCATCGGCGGCAACCAATATCCTGTTCCTGATGCTGGCAGACATGGGCCCCAACCTGCAGATGCTGGTGCTGACCATCTCACTGGACAACTTCAGTTCGGGCCTTGCCACCTCTGCGTTCGTGGCCTACCTGTCGAGCCTGACCAACCTGAAGTTCTCGGCCACCCAGTACGCCCTGCTCAGCTCGATCATGCTGCTGCTACCACGATTGATCGGCGGTTACTCCGGGGTCATGGTGGAGCATTACGGCTACCACCAGTTCTTCCTGATTACCGCCTTGCTCGGCGTGCCCACCCTGGTGTTGATTGCCCTGCACTGGCACCAAGAGAATCGGCGCAACGGCAACGAAGCGGTCGACAATCCCGTCGGCGAGCAACGCTGAAACAAAAAAAGCCCCGGTCTTTTGAACCGGGGCTTTTGTATCGGGGCCTTAACCACTGGGCTATTGCGCAGCAGCTCCTTCCTGGACCAGGCGAATCACCCGCTGCGGGAAGGGAATGTCCACCCCTTCGGCCTTCAAGCGATCGCGCGCCATTTCATTGAGCATGAACATCACATCCCAATAATCGGCGGTGTTCACCCAAACACGCAATGAGATGGTGATCGAGCTGTCACCCAGGGTCGAGACAACCGCCTGGGGCTCCGGATCGGCCAACACCCGTGGATCCTTGGCCAGGTCCAGCAGCACCTGACGCGCCTTCTGCAAGTCGGCTTCGTAATCCACTCCGACGTCGAACACCACCTTGCGGGTTGGCTGACGGTTGTGGTTGGTGATGATGCCGTTGGACAGGTTGCCGTTGGGCACGATCACTGTCTTGTTATCACCGGTGCGCAACACGGTATGGAAGATCTGGATGCTGTCCACGGTACCGACCACGCCTTGGGCTTCGATCACATCACCGAGGCGAAACGGGCGGAACAGCAGAATCAGTACACCACCGGCAAAGTTGGCCAGGCTGCCTTGCAAGGCCAGGCCGATAGCCAGGCCGGCGGCACCGATCGCCGCAACGAACGAAGTGGTCTCGATACCGATCATCGACGCGACGCTGACCACCAGCATCACTTTCAGGGCGATGTTGGCCAGGCTGCTGACGAAGCCTTGGAGCGCCGCGTCGGTGCTGCGTACAGACAGCAACTTCCCGAGCTTGCGGCTCAACGTGTTGATCACCCACCAGCCGATGGCCAGGGTTACCAGTGCCAACAGCACCCGGCTGCCGTACTCCATGATCATCGGGATCCAGGTTTGCGAGGCCTTGACCAGCTGATCCACTTCAGCGTTCAAATCCATAGTTCTCTCCTTCTGCCGGGTGGCAATGGTTAACGATTGGCCGCATCGATCGAGTCAGGCTCGACCCAAACCTGCGGCCTTTAGCGAATGCGCCAGAATATTCAGAGTTGGCGCATGGGCGCCAGTCGATCAGTCGCGGAAGTTGTTGAACTGCAGCGGCATGCCAAATTCCTTGGCCCGCAGGGCCGCGATGGCTTCCTGCAGATCGTCGCGCTTCTTGCCGGTGACACGTACTTGCTCACCCTGGATGGCCGCCTGCACCTTCAGTTTTGCGTCTTTGATATGAGCAACGATTTTCTTTGCCAGTTCCTTATCGATGCCTTCCTTGAGCACAGCTTCCTGCTTGACCACTTTGCCAGATGCATAGGCATCTTTGACTTCAAGGCACTGGACATCGATCTTGCGCTTGACCAGGGCCAGCTTGAGGATTTCGATCATCGCTTCAAGCTGGAAGTCGGCTTCGGCGGTCAGGTTGACGGTCAGTTCTTTTTCCTTGAACTCGAAGCTACCCTTGCCTTTGAGGTCATAACGGCGGTCCAGTTCCTTGACGGCGTTCTCGACAGCATTGGTGACTTCGTGCTTGTCCAGTTCAGATACCACGTCGAACGACGGCATGTAGTTTCTCCATAATAAACGGCGCAGCTCAGCATACAGATGGAGCACGCCTGGTTTGACGGTTAAAATGCAGTGCCATTATAACGGCTGCCAGCCTTGCGAATTGCCCTTGATGGGCTTTATTCCACCCGACATTGCGAGACCGCCATGCCAACTGCGAGACACGCCCGATGAGCCGGACCTGGCATATCCTCGGTGCCGGTAGCCTGGGCAGCCTCTGGGCCTGCCGCCTGGCGCGGGCCGGGTTGCCGGTGCACCTGATCCTGCGCGACGAGCAACGCCTGCAAGCCTACCAACACGCCGGTGGCCTGACACTGGTGGAAAACGAGCACAGCCAAACCTTTGCCATTCCTGCCGAAACCGCTGATGCACCCGGCCCCATCCACCGCCTGCTGGTAGCCTGCAAGGCCTACGACGCCGAACAGGCGGTGGCCCGGTTGGCGCCACGCCTGGCCGCCGATGCCGAGCTGATCCTGCTGCAAAACGGCCTGGGCAGCCAGGAAGCCGTTGCGGCGGCGGCCCCCCATGCGCGCTGCATCGCGGCTTCGAGCACCGAAGGCGCGTTTTGCCAAGCCGACTGGACGGTGGTGTTCGCCGGGCATGGTTTCAACTGGCTCGGCGATCCGGGCGACCCTGCGCCCCCCCATTGGCTTGAGGATTTGCAAGACAGCGCGATTCCCCACCAGTGGACACCGGACATTCTCACTCGCCTGTGGCGCAAGTTGGCGCTCAACTGCGCTATCAACCCATTGACGGTGTTGCACGATTGCCGCAACGGTGGCCTGCTGGAACACCATTGCGAAGTGGCCACCCTGTGTGCGGAACTCGGCGATTTGCTGCAACACTGCGGGCAACCCCAGGCAGCCCAGGAACTGCAGCCAGAAGTGGAGCGGGTGATCCAGGCCACCGCCGCCAATTACTCGTCCATGCACCAGGATGTCAGCCGCGGCCGGCGCACCGAGATCAGCTACCTGCTCGGCTACGCCTGTCGCGTTGCTACACGCCATCGCTACCCGCTGCCGCACCTGGAACGGTTGCATCGGCGCCTGGTCGAACACTTGCAAGCGCGCGGATTGCCCAGCGACTGAGGGCGGCGTTACCCTGCACCGTACATTCATCAAACCAGACCAGAACCTGACCATGCCCTTGCGCGAACGCCTGGAAAACCTGCCGGTCGGCCAAAAGCTGTTGGCAGCCTTGCTGGTGTTGCTGATCACCATCCTGCTGGTCGCCAACCTGACATTCATCAGTGCCGCCTACTGGATCTCCCAGGAAAGCATGGCACCACAGGCCCTGCAAACCATCGGCCGACTGATTTCCAACCCCAAGCTGGCCCAGCAAGCCCTGGAGTCGGAACTCTCGGCCGAAGCCTTGCTCAACGAACTCAACAGCTACTCGCCCCTGCGGGCAGCGGCCCTCTATGACGGCCAGGGCAACCTGCTGGCGCAACTGCAACAAGCTGACCAGTTAAGCCTGCCCAAACGCTACCGGCACATCGAAAATTGGCGCCTGACCGAGTTTCGCAGCACCCAGGTGATTACCCTGCCCCGGCCCGGCAAGGCTCCGGGCCACCTGTTGCTGGTTGCCAGCAGCGAGCTGCCGATGGCGTTCTATACCGGTACCCTGACCGCCAGCCTTGGGATCCTGGTGTTCAGCGTGTTGCTGTGGTTGATCATCGCCCAGCAGATCAAGCGTCTGATAACCCAGCCGATCCACCGTCTCGAAGAACTGTCGCGCCAGGTAACTCGCGAAGAGAACTACGCATTGCGCGCGCAACCGGGCAACCGCGATGAAATCGGCAGCCTGGCCGAGGCCTTCAACACCATGCTCTCGCGCATCGAGGCGCGCGAACAGCAACTCAAACGCGCACGCGACGAATCCCAGGCCGCCTTCGACCAGGCCCAGGGTTTGGCCGAGGAAACCCGTCATACCAATCGAAAGCTGGAACTGGAAGTCCAGGTGCGCAGCAAGATCGAACGAAAGCTCACAGGTTTTCAGAACTACCTCAACAGCATCATCGACTCCATGCCCTCGGCACTGATCGCACTCGACGAGCAGCTGTATGTTACCCAATGGAACCAGGAAGCCAGCGCCCTCTCCGGCACGCCCCTGGACGATGCCCTGAACCAGCCGATCTACCTGGCGTTCGAGCCCCTCAAGCCCTTCTTGCCGCAACTCAAGAGCACGGTCGAGCGGCACAGCGTGGCCAAGATCGAGCGGGTGACCTGGACCAAGGACGATGTCACGCGCTACTACGCCCTGACCTTCTACCCGTTGATGGGTGGAGCGGGCCGAGGCGTGGTGATTCGTATCGACGACATCACCCAGCGCCTGTCGCTTGAAGAGATGATGGTGCAGTCGGAGAAAATGCTGTCGGTCGGCGGGCTGGCCGCCGGCATGGCCCACGAGATCAACAACCCGTTGGGCGCAATCTTGCACAACGTGCAGAACATCCGCCGACGGTTGTCGCCAGAGCTTGCGAAAAACCTGGAACAGGCCAATGAAAACGGTATCGACCTGGCCAGCGTCAATGCCTACCTGCAAAACCGCGAAGTACCGCAACTGCTCGACGGCATCCAGCAAGCCGGGGCGCGGGCGGCGAAGATCGTCACCCATATGCTCAGTTTCAGCCGCCGCAGCACGCGGCAAATGGCACCTTGCGACCTGCCGGCCTTGATCGACCAGGCCGTCGAGATCGCCGGTAACGATTTCGACCTGACCGTGGGCTTCGACTTCAAGGGCCAGGCCATTACCCGCCAGTTCGATGAGTCATTGGGGCCAGTGCCGGGCACGGCCAACGAGCTGGAACAAGTACTGCTCAACCTGCTGAAAAATGCCGCACAGGCCATCCACCAGCGCGTGGACGATACAGAACCTGGGCGCATTACCTTGCGCACGCGGCTCAACCCGCCCTGGGCCGAAATCCAGGTCGAGGACAATGGAGTGGGCATGCCGGAAAGCGTGCGCAAGCGCATTTTCGAACCGTTTTTCACCACCAAGGAAATTGGCCAGGGCACCGGCCTGGGCCTGTCCGTCTCCTATTTCATCATCACCAACAATCACAAGGGCCAGATGGAAGTGCAGTCAACGCCGGGCCAGGGCACGTGCTTCACCTTGCGCCTGCCGCTGGCCAGCGCTTCGATGACACTGCAACCCTCTACCAATTCGGAGCTATGAGCATGGGTTTTCGCCTGTCGAAGATTTACACACGCACCGGCGACAAAGGCGAAACCGGCCTGGGCGACGGGCGCAGGGTTGCCAAGAACCATCCGCGTATCGAGGCGATTGGTGAAGTCGATACGCTCAATAGCCAGCTCGGGCTGCTGCTGGCCGGGCTTGGCGAGCAGCCGATCTTCAGTGAATTGGTCGATGTATTGGCGCCCTGCCAGCACCGCTTGTTCGATCTTGGCGGCGAGTTGGCCATGCCCACGTATCAAGCACTGAACGAACAGGAAGTACAACGGCTGGAAGCCGCCATCGACCTGTGGAACGAGGAGTTGGGGCCGCTGGAGAATTTTATCCTGCCGGGGGGCTCGACGCTGATCGCCCAGGCCCATGTGTGCCGCAGCCTGGCACGCAGTGCCGAGCGGCGTTGCCAGCAGTTGAATGCTGAAGAGCCGCTGGCGGGGGTGGGGTTGGCCTACATCAATCGGCTGTCGGATTTGTTGTTCGTGGCGGCGCGGATGATTGCGCGGCGCCAGGGGGTTGCGGAGATTCTTTGGCGGGCTGCTGCGAAACCCTGAAGGCCTCATCGCGGGTAAGCCCGCTCCTACAAGTACACACCGGACCCTGTAGGAGCGGGCTTGCCCGCGATGGAGCGCAAAGCGCTCCCAATCAATTCTCAGGCCAGAACGCCCGAATCCCCGCAACACCCTGCGCGCCAATCGCCCAGGCCCGCTGACGATCATCCGCCGACACCCCACCGAGCAAAAACACCGGCTTGTTGAACCCATCGAGCAACTGATTCGCCTGCCCCCAACCCAAAGGCAGCGCCTCGGGATGGGTCTGGGTCGCCTGCACCGGCGACAGGGTGACGAAATCCACGCCCATCTGTTCGGCCAATGCCAGTTCTTCTGCGCTATGGCACGACGCTGCCAACCAACGCTCCTTGGGGAACGGACGGCCGTTGCTGGCGTACTTACGCAGCTGAGCCGAGGTCAGGTGCCAACCGGCCGCAGGGAAGTCTCCCAGCCACTCCAGGGGCCCTTTGAGCATCAGTTGCGCCTTGCCGGCACACAGGCCCACCGCATCGACCGCTATGTCGCGGTACTGCGGGTCATACATGTTCGGTGCGCGCAATTGGATCAACTTGATGCCACCGGCAATGGCCTTCTGCATGCCCCGCAACAGCTGCGCATTCTCCAGGCCTTCGGGGGTGATCAGGTATTCGCCAGGCAGTCTCGCCGCCGCAACGATCGGCTTGTTGGCCTCGGGAAAATCGTAGTTCGGCAATTCCCGGGCCGTAACCCAGGCCAACGGCTGACCTTCGGCACCATGGGGTTCGCCGGTAAAGCTTGAGACTTCCCAGACATCGAGCAACACCTGCTTGTCCGGGTAATCATGCTTGACCTTGATCAGCGGGCGCGCCGCCGTGACGACGATACCCAGTTCTTCGAGCAGCTCCCGGGCCAGGGCTGGCTCGACGGCCTCGCCCTCTTCGACCTTGCCGCCAGGAAACTCCCACAACCCGCCCTGGTGCTGGGTGTCGGCACGCTTGGCGATGAGGATCCTGCCGTCGCGGCCACGGATGACAGCGGCGGCCACATGAACACGTTTCACGCTGCACACTCCTTCAGGCCTTCGCGCTGCCAGGCCTGGAAAGCGGGCCACCGGTAGAGGGTGTCAATGTAATCCTGGGCTTCGGCGGGCAAGGCTACACGGTAAGTACGCAGGCGCACTGCGACAGGTGCGAAGAACGCGTCGGCCAAGCTGACTTTGCCGAACAGGTAAGGACCGGTCTCCTTGGACGCCGCACGGCATTCGGCCCAGAGTGCGACCATGCGGTCGATGTCGGCCTGTACGTCGGCGGGCATTGGTACCAGAGCTGCATCGCGGCTCAGGTCGAACGGCATGTTGCCACGCATGGCGAAGAAACCGCTGTGCATCTGTGCGCAGGCGGAGCGAGCCTGGGCACGGGCCGCCACATCCTGTGGCCACAGATGGGCCTCGGGGAAACGCTCATTGAGGTATTCGGCAATGGCCATGGAATCGGCGATGGTGCCGTGCTCGCACTTGAGCAGTGGGACCTTGCCGGTGGGCGCGTGTTCAAGCAGCCTGGCGGTGGTGTCGGGCTGGTTCAGCTTGATGATTTGTTCGGTGTAGGGGGCTGCGGTCAGTTCCAGCGCCAGGGCGGCACGCAGGGACCAGGAGGAATACAGCTTGTCGCCGATGATCAGGTGAAAGCTCATGGTTCGGCTCCCTTTGAGAAAAGAAGTATTGAAGGTCCGTTGGACCTTAATCGCGGGCAAGCCCGCTCCAACAGGGATTGTAGGAGCGGGCTTGCCCGCGATCGGCCGCAAGGCGTCCGCTAAATATCAGGAACGGTATTCGGCGTTGATCTTCACATATTCATGGGACAGGTCGGTCGTCCAGATCGTTTCGCTGCACTGGCCACGGCCCAGCTCGATGCGGATGGTGATTTCCTCTTTGGCCATCACTGCCGCACCCTGCTCTTCGGTGTAGCTCGCGCTACGGCCACCGCGGCTGGCGATGCAGACATCGCCCAGGTATACGTCGATCAGGCTCACGTCCATGTTCGGCACACCAGCATAGCCGACCGCCGCCAGGATGCGACCCCAGTTCGGGTCGGAGGCGAACAGCGCGGTCTTGATCAGTGGCGAATGGGCCACCGCGTAGCCGACATCCAGGCATTCCTGGTGATTGCCACCGCCGTTGACTTGTACGGTCACGAACTTGGTAGCGCCTTCACCGTCACGGACGATGGCCTGGGCCACTTCCATGCACACTTCGAATACCGCCTGCTTCAACGCGGTGTACAGCGGGCCGCTGGCTTCGGTGATCTCGGCAACGTCGGCCTTGCCGGTCGCAATCAGCATGCAGCAATCGTTGGTCGAGGTATCGCCGTCGATGGTGATGCGGTTGAAGGATTTGTTCGCGCCGTCGAACAAAAGGTTCTGCAGGATCGCCGGAGCGACCTTGGCATCGGTGGCGATGTAGCCGAGCATGGTCGCCATGTTCGGACGGATCATCCCGGCACCCTTGCTGATGCCGGTCACAGTGATGGTCACGCCTTCATGCTGGAACTGACGGCTGGCGCCCTTGGGCAGGGTGTCGGTGGTCATGATACCGGTGGCAGCGGCGGCCCAGTTGTCCACGGACAGGTCGTCGAGGGCTGCCTGCAGGGCGCCTTCGATTTTTTCTACCGGCAGTGGCTCGCCGATTACACCGGTGGAAAACGGCAGCACAGCGCTTGAGTCAACGCCGACCAGCCTGGCCAGGGTAGCGCAGGTACGGGCGGCGTTTTCCAGGCCCGGCTCACCGGTACCGGCGTTGGCGTTGCCGGTGTTGGTCAGCAGGTAACGTACCGTACCCTTCACGCGCTGCTTGGAGAGGATCACCGGGGCCGCGCAGAAAGCGTTCTGGGTGAACACGCCCGCTACGTTCGAGCCTTCGGCGCAGCGCATGACAACCACATCCTTGCGCCCAGGGCGCTTGATGCCCGCCGAAGCGATGCCGAGCTCAAAACCGGGTACCGGGTGCAACGTTGGCAAAGGACCAAGACCAACAGCCATGAAAGCGCTCCTAGAGAGGGATCTTCGCCGTATTCAACCATACGGCGCTTGAGATGGAAAAACGCCGCGACGGCGCAGGGCCGGTCGCGGCGAGTTGTTCATACAGCAGTTTCAGCGCCTATGCAGATCGTTAGTTGATCTGCCCGTGGCAATGCTTGAACTTCTTGCCCGAACCGCACCAGCACAGCTCGTTGCGGCCCAGTTTGAGGTCGTTGCGCACCGGGGCTGCGGCAGCAGCAATCGCGACGTCAGCGCCCTCTTCGTGTGCCTCGACCTGTTCAAGACCTGGTGCATCGGCATGCTGGAACTGCATGCGCTGGGCCAGTTCTTCGGCTTCGCGACGCAGACGCGCTTCTTCTTCGATTGGGTCTTCGCGGCGAACCTGAACGTGCGACAACACACGGATGGTGTCGCGCTTGATCGAATCGAGCAGTTCCTGGAACAGGGTAAACGACTCGCGCTTGTACTCCTGCTTCGGGTTCTTCTGGGCGTAACCGCGCAGGTGGATACCGTGACGCAGGTGGTCCATGGTCGACAGGTGGTCTTTCCACAGGTCGTCCAGTACGCGCAGAACGATTTGCTTCTCGAAGGTGCGCAGCGCTTCGGCGCCCGCCTGGTCTTCTTTCTCGTTGTACGCCGCGATCAGTTCCTGCATCAGTTTCTCGCGCAGGGTTTCTTCGTACAGGTGATCGTCTTCGTCGAGCCATTGCTGGATCGGCAGCGCCACACCGAAGTCGCTCTGCAACGCAGCTTCCAGACCGGCCACGTCCCACTGCTCTGGCAGCGATTGCGGTGGAATGTGCGCACTGATGGTCGCGTTGAGCACGTCCTGACGGAAGTCGGCGATGGTTTCACCGATGTTGTCGGCGGCCAGCAACGTGTTACGCATGTGATAGATCACTTTACGCTGTTCGTTGTTGACGTCGTCGAACTCGAGCAGTTGCTTGCGAATGTCGAAGTTGCGGCCTTCAACCTTGCGCTGGGCCTTTTCGATGGCGTTGGTCACCATGCGGTGCTCGATCGCTTCGCCAGGCTGCATGCCCAGGGCCTTCATGAAGTTCTTCACCCGGTCAGAGGCGAAGATGCGCATCAGGCTGTCTTCCAGCGACAGGTAGAAACGGCTGGAACCGGCGTCACCCTGACGACCGGCACGACCACGCAGCTGGTTGTCGATACGGCGCGATTCGTGACGCTCGGACGCGATCACCTGCAAGCCGCCCGACTCCAGTACTTGCTGGTGACGTTTCTGCCAGTCGGCCTTGATCTGGGCAATCTGCTCAGGGGTCGG
>CAYVPI010000158.1:0-12694 GCA_964453495.1 uncultured Pseudomonas sp.
CCGGCACCGACGAAACCGAGCACGCTGGCCATGCGGATGTTGTTTTCCCAGCGGTACAGGCAGTAGGCAAGCATTTGCGGCCAGACATTGGGCAGGGTGCCATAGCAAAAGGCGAGCACGCGCCCGCCGCCGGCTGCACGCAGGGCTTCGGCAGGCTCGGCCGGGGTATTTTCCAGGGCTTCGGCGAACAGCCGGCCCAACACGCCTGCGGTGTGCAGGGCCAGGGCCAGGGTGCCTGCATTCGGCCCCAGGCCAGCTGCCAGCACCATCAGGGCAGCCCAGACCAGTTCGGGGATGGCCCGCAGGGCATTGAGCAGCAAGCGAGAAAGGCTTTGCGGGGCCCAGCCGTAGCGACCTGCCGCGGGCAGTGCCAACAGCAGGCCGAGGATTGCGGCCAACAATGTGCCCATGGCCGACATGGCGATGGTTTCCAGTGCGCCCCAGCCAACGCTGCGCAGATGCCCGGCAGAGAAGTCCGGCGTCAGGAAGCGGCTGGCATAGCTGCCCATCTGCCCGAGGCCTTCGGTGCTGAACAGGTTGCCCATGTCCAGTTCGAGGTAACGAACACTCAGCACGACGGCGGCCAGGATGATTAGCACGATCAGCAGATTGCCCCAGCGCTTCATGCCAGGCGCCCGCGCAGTAGACGGCTGATCAGGTCGGCCAGTAACACCAGTGTCAGGAATGTCAGCAGCAGGCTTGCCACTTCACCGCCGGCGAACATGCGCAGGGACAGGTCCATCTGCTGGCCCAGGCCACCGGCACCGACAAAGCCCATCACCACTGAGGCGCGAATCGCGCACTCCCAGCGGTAGACGGTGTAGGACACCAGTTCTTCGGCGGCATTGGGCAGGATCCCGTAGGCGAACGCCGCCAGACGCGAACTGCCCGCTTCGAGCAGGGCATGGGTGGGACGTATGTCCACCGACTCGAATATCTCGGCGTAGACCTTGCCCAGCATCCCGCTGTAGGTGATGGCGATCGCCAACACCCCGGCCGTCGGCCCCAGCCCCACGGCGCGCACGAACAACAGGGCCCAGACGATTTCGGGCACGCTGCGCAGGCCGATCAGGGTGATGCGCACCGGCCAGCGCAACAGTTGTGTCCACCACAGCGGGCGGCCGCCGCGCGATAACGCCGAGAGGGAAATGGCCCGGGTCGCCAGCAAGGCGCCAGGAATGGCGATCAGCAATGCCAGTGCCATGCCGGCAGTGGCGATGGCCAGGGTTTCCAGCGTCGCCTTGAACAGCAGGGCAAGGAAGTCGGCATCGTAGGCCGGTGGCCAGAACCCGGCGATGAAACGGCCCATGGTATGGGCGCTGTCGCCGCTGACCAGTACCTTGAGATCCAGCTCGCTCAGGTTCAAGCCCGGCCACAGCAGCAGGACCGCCAGCACCGTCAAGGCCAGGCGGGGGAGGGCAGCAGGATCGTGGGCCCGGGTGTTCATCCGCATTCCGGAAAGGGTTTGATATGTGGCTTGCCCGGCGGCAGCAGATCGCTTTCGGATTGCAGCTGCTCGTTGGCGTAGAGCGCCTGCAATTGTGCGCTGCTGACGTTGGCGGGGTTGAGGTCGAAGGCGATTTTGCCATCACGCATGCCGATCACCCGTTCAAAATGCTTCAACGCCAGATCAACCGAGTGCAGGCTGGCCAACAGGGTGGTACCGCGTTGTCGGGCTTCGTGATTGAGTACTTCGAGGGTATGCCCGGCAAGAGTGGGGTCCATGGCCGAGACGGGTTCATCAGCCAGGATCAATTCCGGCGCCTGGTACAGCACCCGGGCAATGCCCACACGCTGCAACTGCCCGCCGGACAACTCATCACAGCGGGCAAACAGCTTGTCGGCGATATCCAGGCGGGCCAGTTCCTTGCGCACTCCGGCGGCATCCAGCGCATAGCAGAGGTTAAGCAGGCCCTTGATGAACGACCACTGGCCAAGCCGCCCGGCACTGACGGCCGTGACCACCCGTTGCCGCGGTGGCAGGGGCGGGGCCTGGTGGACCATGCCGATGCGTGCGCGCAGCTTCTGCCGGGCACGCGCACTTAGCGCCCAAGGCTTGGTGTCGAGCAGTTCGACGTTGCCGATGCCAGGTTGCAGGCGAGTCGCGAGCACGCGCAGCAGGGTGGTTTTGCCGGCACCCGAAGGGCCGATGATTGCCACCCGTTCGCCAGCTGCGACACGCAGGTCGATATGTTTGAGCGCCTCGACGCCATTGGCGTGAGACAAGCTCACGCCGGCAAGTTGCAATATCACTTCAACAGTTCTGCGGAACGCGCCGCTTCCTCGATGCTGACGTAGTTTTCCGGCTTGGTCTCGATGAACCGGCTGGCCGCCTGCAGGTCAAGGATGGCCTTGTCTTCAGGCTTGGCCGGGTCCAAGGCGAGGAAGGCCGCCTTGATTTTCGCGGCCAGGGCCGGGTCGAGGTCGCCACGCACTGTCCAGTTGTAGTCGTAGTAGGCCGGAGTGGTGGCGAAGACCTTGACCTTGTTGGTGTCGACCTTGCCGGCATCGACCAGCTTTTGCCAGACCGAGGCATTGAGCACGCCGGCATCGACCTTGCCGGCCTGGACCCAGGCAGCGGTGGCATCGTGGGCACCGGAGTAGGCAACGCGGCTGAAGTAGTCTTCAGGCTTGATGCCATCCTTGAGCATGAAGTAGCGCGGCATCAGGCTGCCCGAGGTCGAGGATACCGAGCCAAAGGCGAAGGTCTTGCCCTTGAGATCCTTGAGCGAATGCACGTTCGGGTCGGCAGTGATGAATTTGCTGGTGAATTGCTGGTCCTGCTCGCGTTGCACCAGGGGAATGGCGTTGCCGGTCTTCAGGCGCGTCTGCACAAAGGTGAAGCCGCCGAGCCAGGCCATGTCCAGGCGGTCGGAGGCCAGGGCCTCGACCACGGCGGCATAGTCCGACACTGGCACGAACTTGACCTTCATACCCAGTTGCTTCTCAAGGTATTTGCCCAAGGGTTCGAACTTGCGCAGCAGTTCAGTGGGGGCTTCATCGGGGATGGCCGATACGCGCAGTACATCCGCGGCCTGGGCCACCACTGTAGAGAGGGATAGGGCAATACCAACAGCGAGCGCGAGGGAACGCTTAAACATGGGAATTCTCCGGTTCAATAGCGGAAAAGACGGACGGTGGGCCGAATTATAGTTATCTCGGCTCTTTCGAGTAGCGGTTAGCCAGTATTTAGCTGCAGTTCAATGTCGCGCAGCGCGGGCGCGCAGGTATTCGATCACTTCGTGGCGATTACCGCTGAACTCCAGGCGGTGGCCCTTGGCGTCGCGTTGGTAGGCATACATCGGGTCGTAGTATTCCTTGAGCAGGGCTGTGATCCATTCGCGGTGCAAGTCGAGGGTACCGCCGTTTTGTTGCGAAACAAGCGCTTCGTCCATGATCGCGGCGAGTCGTTGATAGCGCTCGCCACCCAGGCGCTTGACGATACTGCCCAGGCTCTGGCGCAGGCGTTCGGCATAGAATGTGAAACCTTCTTCGCTGCCGTGCACCTGGATGAACTCGGCGCACAGGTCGATCACATAATCCTTGAGGATGCGCTCGACACGGCTGGCGAAGCTGTCTTCCAGCCACACCATGGGGAAGGCTTGCATACCCTGGTACAGGGGCAGCGGTGTAGTACAGCGGCCGATCATGCGCCCTTCATCTTCGAGTACGAACTGTTCGATGCCTTGGGTGCGCTTCTTGAGCAGATCGATTGCCAGAAGGTTTTCGAAGTCGATCTGCGCCGGTTGCGGTGTTGCATGTTTGCCAAAGCTGGAACCGCGGTGGTTGGCGTGCTGCTCCAGGTCCAGCGTGTTGTGCAGAGCCGCCAGCACTTCGGTCTTGCCGGTGCCGGTCAAGCCGCCAACGAGGACGAAGTCGCACTCGGCCAGGGCGCTTTCGGTGGTGTCGATCAGGAAATTACGCAGGGCCTTGTAGCCGCCGATTACCCGTGGGTATTCGATGCCGGCTTCGCTCTTGAGCCATTGCTGGGTGATCTGCGAGCGCAGGCCGCCACGAAAACAGTACAGAAAGCCTTCCGGGTTCGCACGGGCAAACGCCGCCCAACCTTCAATACGCTGCTGCTTGATCGAACCGGACACCAACGAGTGGCCCAGTTCGATGGCGGCCTGTTGACCGTGCTGCTTGTAGCAGGTGCCTACCTTTTGCCGTTCGATATCGTTCATCAGCGGCTGGTTGAGCGTGTGGGGAAAGGCGCCCTTGTCGAATTCTACCGGCGCGCGGACATCCATCAGCGGGATATCGTTGAGAAAGATGTCGCGATAGTCGGCACTGTTGTCGCGCATCAGATCACCTCGACCGCGTGGCTCTGTCGGGCTATCAGTTCGCCGATAGGGGTGAGGGCCAGGCCCAGCTCGGTGGCCACGGCCAGGAACTCGGCTTCACCACTGGGCGCTACCGCTACCAATAGCCCGCCGCTGGTTTGCGGGTCGCACAGCAGCAGTTTTTGCATTTCCGGCAGGCGCGCAATGCGCTCGCCGTAACTGTCGAAATTACGCAGGGTGCCACCGGGAGTGCAGCCCTGGTCCATGTAGGTTTCGATGTTGGCTATGCGCGGCACGCGGGCGTATTCGATGCGCGCTGTCAGCTGGCTGCCGTCGGCCATCTCGACCAGGTGGCCGAGCAGGCCGAAGCCGGTCACGTCGGTCATGGCCTTGACCCCATCCAGCTTGCCGAAACGGCTGCCGGGCTTGTTCAGCGTGCACATCAGGTCGCGCGCTACGTGCTGGTCCGTCGGGCGCAGCAGGCCTTTTTTCTCAGCGGTGGTGAGAATGCCGATGCCCAGTGGCTTGGTCAGGTACAGCTTGCAGCCTTGTGTGGCGGTATCGTTGCGCTTCATGAAGCGTTTTTCCACCAGGCCCGTGACCGCCAGGCCGAAAATAGGCTCCGGCGCATCGATCGAATGCCCTCCGGCCAGAGGAATGCCCGCTGCATCGCACACCGCGCGGCCACCACGTATCACTTCGCGGGCCATTTCCGGCGCCAGCACATTGACCGGCCAACCCAGGATGGCGATCGCCATCAACGGGTCTGCGCCCATGGCGTAGATATCGCTGATGGCATTGGTGGCGGCGATACGGCCGAAATCGAACGGGTCGTCGACGATGGGCATGAAAAAGTCGGTGGTAGAGACCACGCCGCGCTCTTCGTCGATGGCATACACAGCGGCATCGTCACGCGAGGCATTGCCGACCCACAGCTTGGGGTCCAGATTCTGCGCGCCACTGCCGGCGAGGATAACCTCCAGGACCTTGGGCGAAATCTTGCACCCACAGCCGGCGCCGTGGCTGTATTGGGTCAGGCGAATGGGATCGGGCATGATGCTTCTCTTCATCAAGGGTGTGTTGAGGGGCAGTCTATCAAATGGTGGCCAGCATGCCCCCGTTCGATGGCGGGGGCGAGAAGAAAGATCAGTTGGCCAGCAACTTGCCGCTGAACAGGCTAGCCAGGGTCTTGATGGTCAGCACCGCCAGAGCAACGGTGAGGAACAGCAGGATTACAGCAGCAATGAACATCAGCACGGCATTGTCCTGAACATGTGCATATTTGAGCGCTGCATTGCTCAGGGCTGCGATGGGAAAGCTGATCGCCACCAGGACGGGCTTTCACGCGACGGGTTGGGGGGCGAGTGGTTATCGTAAGCGGTTTTCGGGGTGATGTTTAAGGAATCAGGCTATCTGTGGATTGCAATGGATTCTGAGCGGGCTTGCCCGCGATGGCATCACCTCAGAACTCCAGATCAGCCGCGTCGCTGGATTCGTGGGCAAGCCTGCTCAGTAATGATAACGGCACATCAAGATATGCAAATCATCACCATCAATCGCATACACCAATCGATGTTCGGCCGTGATGCGACGTGACCACAACCCCCCAATAACCATAGGTTTCCCTAGGGACGTGAAATGTATGTCCGCCAATTATTGCTTTTTGGGAATTGCCTTGGCTGCCGGATGCGAGCGGTCTGAGCAGTACGAAGTTTCTGGCATATGATCTTCAATCGACCATGATTAACGAGCACAGCGCATGCAGCTGAAAAACCTCATCCGTCGCCTCGACCTGGTCACTCTGCAACTCTTCGTCACCGTGCACGAAGAAGGCACCTTGACCCGTGCCGCCGCCCGTGAAGCCATTGCCGTTTCGGCAGCGAGCAAGCGCTTGCAGGAACTCGAAGAGGCCCTGGGTGTGGCATTGTTCGTGCGCCAGGCCAAGGGCATGGCATTGACGGCAGCGGGCGAAACCCTGCTGCACCACGCCCGGCGTATGCTGGGCAACGTCGAGAAGATTGGCCTGGAGCTCGGCGAGCATGTGCAGGGCATGCGCGGTTATGTGCGCATGCTGGCGAACCTGTCGGCGATCATTCAGTTTCTGCCCGAGGATTTGCGCGGTTTTGTCGCCAGCCACGAGCAGGTCAAGGTCGACCTGGAAGAGCGGCCCAGCGACGGGGTAATCCAGGGTGTGCTCGATGGCGCGGCCGATATCGGCATCTGTTCGGCAGACAGCGACACCCGTGGCCTGGCCAGCGTGTGCTACAAGCACGACCAACTGGTGGTGGTCATGCGCGTCGAGCACCCGTTGGCCGGCGAGCAGTCACTGGATTTCGCCGACACCCTGGACTTCGACTACGTTGGCCTGCATTCGGCGAGCTCCATCAACATGCGCACCCACGTCGCCGCACGCAAGGCCGGGCGGGTGTTGCGCCTGCGCATCCATGTGCCCAGTTTTGATGCCGTGTGCCGCATGGTTCAGGCGGACATGGGCATTGGCATCCTGCCGCGCAAGGCATTCGAGTTGTTTGGGCAGTCTCTGGGGTTATGCGCCGTGGCGCTGCGCGATGAGTGGGCCGAGCGTGAGTTGTTGCTGGTGGTTCGTGACCATGCTTCCCTGTCACCGGTGAGCCGCCTGTTGTTCGAACATTTGCGCGCACCGGCGCTCTAGTTCGGGCGCTTTCGCAAGCGTTCGCGTTTGGCGAACGATGCTTGCCGAGATACGGTTGGATCATCAAAGGGTGCGCTCTTAGTCTTGGCCCCATTCCAAGAACAAAAGAGGTAACCAAGATGACTGCCCCTCTCACTGGTATCCGGGTGCTTGAGATCGGTACCCTGATCGCCGCTCCCTTCGCCGCACGCCTGATGGCGGAATTCGGCGCCGAGGTCATCAAGATCGAATCGATCGGCCAGGGCGATCCCCTTCGCAAATGGCGAAAGCTCCACGAAGGCACCTCCCTGTGGTGGTACCTGCAGTCGCGCAACAAACAATCCCTGGCGCTCAACCTCAAGTCACCCCAGGGCATCGCCATCATCAAACAATTGCTGGAAAGCACTGACGTATTGATCGAGAACCTGCGCCCCGGTGCCCTTGAGAAACTCGGCCTGGGCTGGGATGTACTGCACGCCTTGAACCCCAAATTGACCCTGGTGCGTATCTCCGGCTACGGCCAGACCGGCCCCTACCGTGACCGCCCGGGCTTCGGCGCCATTGGCGAGGCCATGGGCGGCATCCGCTACACCACCGGCTCCCCGGAATCGGCACCAGCACGGGTCGGTGTCAGCCTGGGCGATTCGCTGGCGTCGATGCATGCGGTAATCGGTGCGTTGATGGCGCTGCTGCGGGTCAAGACAGGGCAGGGTGAAGGGCAGGTGGTGGATGTATCGCTGGTGGAAAGCGTGTTCAACCTGATGGAAAGCCTGGTGCCCGAATATGACTTGCTCGGGACCGTGCGTGAGCGCACCGGTGGCGCCTTGCCGGGGATCGCCCCTTCCAATACCTACCCTACGGCCGACGGCGCCTTTGTGGTGATTGCCGGTAACAGCGACCCGATTTTCAAACGGCTGATGCGTGCCATCGGCCGAGTGGATCTGGCCGAGGCTCCCGAGTTTGCCCAGAACGACGGCCGCGCCCGGCAGAGCGAGCTGCTCGATGCCGCCATCACCGAATGGACTTCGCACCACCCGATCGAAGCGGTGCTGACCGCGCTGGAAGCTGCCGAGGTGCCGGCCGGGCGCATCTACTCGGTGGCCGACATTGTGGCCGACCCGCATTACCAGGCCCGCGACATGCTGCTCGATGCCGAGCTGCCCGGCGGTACCCGGGTCAAGATGCCCGGTATAGTGCCCAAGCTCTCTGAAACCCCGGGAGCTATCAACTGGCAAGGCCCCACTTTGGGCCAGCACACAGGCTCGATCCTCGCCCGGCTGGGCATGACCGAAGGCGATATTCAACGGCTGCAAAGCGAAGGAGTGGTGCAATGATCCGTGACTACAGCGAAACCTTGATCGTGCAGGAAGTCGCCCCCCGCGATGGCCTGCAGATCGAACCGGTCTGGGTCGCCACGCCGGACAAGATCGACCTGATCAACCAACTGTCGCTTGCGGGATTCAGTCGCATCGAGGCCGGTTCCTTCGTATCACCCAAGGTCATCCCGGCGCTGCGCGACGGTGAGGACGTGTTCAGGGGCATCCAACGCCAGCCGGGTGTCATCTACGTTGCCTTGATCCCCAATCTAAAAGGGGCGCAGCGGGCCCTGGCGGCGGGCGCCGATGAACTGAACCTGGTGATGTCGGCCAGCCAGACCCACAACCTGGCCAACATGCGCATGGGGCGGGAGCAGTCGCTGGCGGGATTCGCTGACATCTTCGCGGCGGTGCAGGGCCAGGGCGTCAGCCTCAATGCCAGTGTCGCTACGACCTTCGGTTGCCCGTTCGAAGGCAAGATCGATGAAGACGAGGTGATGCGTATCGTCGATGCCTATCTGGAGTTGGGCATGCAGGGTGTGACCCTGGCCGACACCACCGGCATGGCCAGCCCGCGCCAGGTCGAACGCATGGTTGCCCGCGTGCTGACGCGTCTGCCGGCCAGTGCACTGACCCTGCATTTCCACAACACCCGTGGCCTTGGTTTGTGCAACGTGCTGGCCGCTTATGAAGCCGGTGCCCGCCGTTTTGATTCCGCCTTGGGCGGGCTGGGTGGCTGCCCGTTCGCGCCGGGTGCTTCGGGCAACATCTGTACCGAAGACCTGGTCAACCTCTGTGAGGAAATGGGCATTCCCACCGGCATCGACCTGCCGCACCTGTTGCAACTTTCGCGCACTTTGCCCGCGCTGCTCGGCCATGACCTGCCGGGGCAAGTCGCCAAGGCCGGGCGCAATTGCGACCTGCACGCCCCGCCCGCCGGCTTGCTCGACTAACGCCCTCGGCGCACCACATTACAAAAACAAGAGGCCAGCCCACGGGGTGGCCCAAGTGGAGATACCATGAAAACCAATGTCCTCGAGGGGGCAGTCTTGTCGGCTGCCGTCGATATGGAAAAGGCCCTGATCCGCAAAGTCGCCTGGCGCCTCATGCCATTGATTATGGTCTGTTACCTGTTCGCCTTTTTCGACCGCATCAACATCAGTTTTGCCAAGTTCCAGTTGCAGACCGACCTGGGATTCAGCGATACCGCCTATGGCCTGGGCGCCAGCCTCTTCGTGGTTGGCTACGTGTTGTTCGAAGTGCCCAGCAACCTGATGCTGTACAAGGTCGGCGCGCGCCGCTGGATTGCGCGGATCATGATCTCCTGGGGACTGGCCACGGCGATGATGGCCTTCGTCACCACTGAATGGCAGTTCTACACACTGCGTTTCATTATCGGGGCGATGGAGGCCGGTTTTGCCCCGGGCATTCTCTACTACCTGACGCTGTGGTTCCCGCAGAGCTACCGTGGTCGCATCACGTCCATCCTGTTCCTGGCCTCGGCTTTCTCTGGTTTGGTAGGGGCGCCAGTGTCGGGCCTTGTGCTTGGTCATATGGATGGTGTCATGGACATTCGTGGCTGGCACTGGCTCTTCCTGCTCGGTGGTTTGCCGTGCATTGGCCTGGGCTTGATGGTGCTGACCCTGCTCAAGGACCGCGTGCAGGACGCACCCTGGCTCACGGATGAGGAAAAAACCTTCCTGAGCAGCCGCATCAGCCAACAGGAGGCGCACAAGGCCGGCAGCTCGCTGTTCGCCGCCATTCGGATTCCCGGTTTCCTGACGTTGGCGCTGATCTACTTCCTGATTCAGGTCGGCTCTTACGGCCTGAACTTCTGGGCGCCACAATTGATCCGCAGCTCCGGTACCGAAAGCCCGACCATCATCGGCTTGCTCACGGCTATTCCGTATATCTGCGGTGCCATTACCATGGTGGTGATCGGCCGGCTTTCGGATGCCAGCGGTGAACGGCGCAAGTACACGGCAGGATTGGTGGCGCTGGGCGCTTTCGGCTTCCTCTGTGCCGGGATCTTTGCCGACCATACGGCCTTCTTGATCGTGTCCCTGGGGCTGTTGGGCGCCGGCGTGATCGCCTCGATCCCGCTGTTCTGGACCCTGCCACCGAAACTGCTGGCCGGTGCAGGAGCTGGGGCGGCAGGCGGGATCGCCCTGGTCAACTGCCTGGGGCAGTTTGGCGGCATCGTCAGCCCGATCATGGTTGGGCGTATCAAGGACCTGACCGGAAGCACCACGCCCGCGCTCTATGTGATTGCCGTCACTGGCTTGATCACTGCCGCGTTGCTGCTGTGGGGCTTGCCGGAGCGGTTGCGTGCGCGGGATGTGCACACGGAACATTGATTCCTCATCTGTGGGAGCAGCTCATGTGGGAGCGGCCCAGGCCGCGAAGGGCTGCACAGCAGCCCCAATTCTCATACAGTCTAGAACCGGGACCGCTTTGCGGTCCTTCGCGGCCAGGGCCGCTCCTACCAGTACCAGTATTCAAGCCGCGCGATGTCCTGTCGTTATAGCCTGTTCCATCTCCACGGCATGGGGCTTGAGCACCAGTACATCGCCATCGAGATGGTCCAGCACATGCTCGGCGGTACTGCCGAGCAGTGCCCCCGCCAAGCCATGCCGGGCCACGGTGCCAAGCACTGTCACCACCGCCTCCAGTTGGTGGGCAATCTGCGGGATCAACGCCTTGGCTGGCCCTTCGCCAATGTGCAGGCGATGCTCTGCCAGTTCGTATTCATTCTGGAACCACTGGCACTGATCATGGCAGTGTTCGGCGATGATCTGATCAATCGTCACGTTTGCCCCGTTCTGGGGCATCAACGACGGGGAATAAGCGCAGACCACGTGCATTGACGCGCCAAAGAGCTCGCTCAAGCCATTGGCATAATCCATCACGTTGCCTTGCAGGGCCACATGGGCGGCATCGTGATGCTCCACGTCCATCGCCGCTAACACCGTGCCGCCGTCCCAGGGCACATCGTTCCTGACCAGCAATAGCGGCACCGGCAATAGTCGGATCAATTGATCATCTTCTCCTGTGCCAAACAGGTGCTTGTACCGAGGGATGGCGAAGTGCTGCTTGATCACCAGCTCACTCTCCTGGGCGCGGCAGGCAGTCAGCACGGCGTGAGCGGTATCGTCATCGGCCTGTTCACCGCGGGCGCGCACGCCATGGTGGCGCAGGTAGGTGACCTGTCGTTCGATGAACTCGCTCTGGTCGGCATGGGGGTCGTAGACCAGCAGATCCAGTTCGGCACCGAGCTTCAGCGCCAGTTGCTGGCCGCGCAGCAGGGCAGAGCTATCGGGGACGGGAGGTATGGCTACCAGAATTCGCTGTATCGAGCGCATGGCAATCTCCGGCTTTCAAAAGCACGAATTGCGGGCTGGCCTCTCTTTCTTCTTGGTTGTTCGAAAAGAGACAGCAGGTCGTTGCACGCAGTGACAGTAGTTTTATCCAGGTCGCATCCCTGGACGCTGAGGGCTGAGCTAGAGCGGCGGCCTTGCAGGTGGGGGCCGCGTGGTCTGCAATTATGAGCGCGTTAAATATTAGTGGCCGACCTTTTATCGGTGGCATCAGGCGATTTTTGTCTAAGGGCGCCCTGTTTCAATGCAAAGTGGTTTGCCTTGATTCCTATTGGTTCCATTCGGAGTTTTCGCACCATGAGATGTATGTGTCGGAGCCTGCCAAGTGATGGCTCCATGTGATTTTCTGATATCGAAGGGTTAAAAGTTCTTGCGGTGTTTGATTCTGGTTTAAGTCGGCATGGGGGAAGTCGACGGTCATATCCGAAATAATGCCGTTATCGATTTTTGCTGTATAGAAGAGTTCTGCCGGACCTTCCGATGATGACCGGTAGACCTGAATTGTACAGCTTATCGCCTCCCCGGTTGATAGCGCTCGGGCCAATAAATGGGAGGATTCGTCGATTTCTTTTGTGATGTTAATTTGGTGATAGGTGCGGTGTTTGGTGTCACCGATTTTGGACATGCTGTGGCTGTATGACAGCAACTTTATTTTGTTTGGGCAATCAGTTTCGATTGAACTCTGGCTTGAACAGTTTGCTGAAAGAAGGCCCTGGGTTTCGCCGGTTATTTTTATGTAGCCGTAGTTGGCCATGTGCTTGCTCCTGTCTGTACGGCGACAAGTATATGGCTAGTGGGAAAGCGTTTTTTGTAGGGGGAATCCGAATATACGGAGGGGGATCGGCTGGCCTTATCGCGGGCAAGCCCGCTCCTACAAGGGAGCGCGGTGGGGCTGCTTTTTTGCGGGCATAAAAAAACCGGCGTTATCGGCCGGTTCTTTTTGCTGAGAGCCTGGTAGAAGGCTTTCAGGTACTGCTGTTTGGTGCCCCGAGGGAGACTCGAACTCCCACTCCTTTCGAAAACGGATTTTGAATCCGCCGCGTCTACCAATTCCGCCATCAGGGCTTG
>CAYVPI010000159.1:0-12030 GCA_964453495.1 uncultured Pseudomonas sp.
AAGCCCGCTCCTACAGGGTTGCGTGGACCTTGTAGCAGCGGGCTTGCCCGCGATGAGGCCCTAAAAGCCCCCACAACTATTGAAGCTTAGAACGTCATCTCAACCACATCATCCGGCACGATCAACTTGCCGGCCGTCTTGGCCTTGATCTCTTCGATGCTGATGCCCGGCGCCGTTTCGCGCAGGATGAAAGCACCGTCCTTGATCTCCAGGTACGCCAGGTCAGTCAGCACCTTGCGAATGCAACCGGCACCGGTCAGCGGCAGGCTGCACACGGGCAGCAGCTTGGATTCGCCATCCTTGGAGGCGTGGGTCATGGTGACGATGATGTTGTCGGCACCGGCCACAAGGTCCATCGCCCCGCCCATGCCCTTGATCAGTTTGCCAGGGATCATCCAGGAGGCGATGTTGCCCTGCACGTCGACCTCGAAGGCGCCGAGCACGGTCAAGTCCACGTGGCCGCCACGGATCATGGCAAAGGATTCGGCCGAGCTGAAGATCGACGCACCACGGCGGGCGGTCACGGTTTGCTTGCCGGCGTTGATCATGTCGGCGTCGATGGTGGCTTCGGTGGGGAACTCGCCCATGCCCAGCAGGCCGTTTTCCGATTGCAGCATCACGTCGATGTCGTCGGGGACATAGTTGGCCACCAGGGTCGGAATGCCGATGCCCAGGTTTACGTAGTAGCCATCTTTGAGTTCACGGGCAACGCGTTGTGCCATTTGTTCGCGGGTCAGTGCCATGGTCAGGATCTCTTGTTGTTCTGTACGGTGAGTCACGCAACTGCAATCAGCAGTTATTCCTTGATGGTGCGTTTCTCGATGCGTTTTTCGAACGTGCCCACGATCACCCGGTTCACATAGATACCCGGGGTGTGGATTTCGCTGGGCAGCAATACGCCCGGCTCGACGATTTCCTCGACCTCGACCACGGTGATCTTGCCGGCAGTGGCCACCAGTGGGTTGAAGTTCTGCGCGGTGTTGCGGTACACCACGTTGCCGTAGTGGTCGGCCTTCCAGCCTTTGACGATGGCGAAGTCGCCGGTGATGGCTTCTTCGAGAATGTAGTGACGGCCATTGAAGTCGCGCACTTCCTTGCCTTCGGCCACCGGGGTGCCATAGCCGGTCGCGGTGAAGAACGCCGGGATGCCCGCACCGCCGGCACGCATTTTCTCGGCCAGGGTGCCTTGTGGGGTCAGTTCCACTTCCAGCTCGCCGCTGAGCAACTGGCGTTCGAATTCGGCGTTTTCACCCACGTAAGAGGCGACCATCTTGCGGATCTGGTGGCCTTCGAGCAGCACGCCCAGGCCAAAGCCATCGACGCCGCAGTTGTTGGACACAACCGTCAGGCCCTTGACGCCACGGCGTTTGATTTCGTTGATGAGGTTTTCCGGGATGCCGCACAAACCGAAACCGCCGGAGAGTACAGTCATGTTGTCGGTAAGGCCTTCAAGAGCCTCTTCGTAAGTTGAAACGCGCTTGTCGAGTCCGGACATGCTGGTTCGCCTTTTGTAGTTGTGGGGGCCGACATAGGCTGTCGGAAAGCGTTGAAGCCATCTTCACCCCATTGGAATAATTTGTTAATTTTGTTTTTTTGATCAATTAATTGGTTTTTCAAAACAATGAACGTCAAACAGCTCCGCGCCTTTGTCGCCGTTGCCCAAGCCCTGAGCTTTGCCCAGGCCGGCGAGCGGCTGCATCTTTCGCAGCCGGCCCTGAGCCTGACCATCAAGGCGCTGGAGGACGATTTGGGCGGCCCGTTGCTCAGCCGCACCACACGCAGTGTAGCCCTCACCCCCGAAGGCGAAACCCTGCTGCCCCTGGCCCGGCAACTACTGGCCGATTGGGACAACACCGAAGAACTGCTGCGCCAGCGATTCACCCTGCAGCTGGGCAAGGTCGCCATCGCCGCCATGCCGGCCTTTGCCGGCAACCTGTTGCCCCGCGCGCTGAAGGTATTTCGCAGCCGTTACCCACGGGTCAACGTGGCCGTGCACGACGTGATCAACGAGCAAGTGCTGGAACTGGTACGCCACCGCCGCGTCGAACTGGGGGTGGGTTTCGAGCCCGAGGCCAGTGACCCACTGCTGTTCAAGCCGCTGTACATGGACCGCTTCGTGGCGGTGGTGCCCGTCGGCTCGGCTTTGGCGCAAAAAACACAGATCACCTGGCACGAACTGCTGGCCGAAGATTTCATCGCCCTGCAACGCCCCTCGGCCGTGCGCCTGTTGCTGGAGCAGCATTTGCAGGCCGAGCATGGCAAGTTGGCAGTGGCCTTTGAAAGCCACCAGCTCTCGACCATCGGCCGCATGGTCGCCAACGGCCTGGGCGTAAGCGCCGTGCCGGCGTTGTGCATACAGCAGATGCAGGAGCTGGGCGCCCATTGCGTGGCGCTGGTGGAGCCGATTATCGAGCGGCGCATTGGCGTTGCCATGCTGGCCGATCATAAACTCTCGGCGGCGGCGCAGGCGTTGTTGGAGGTGATCGTGGAGTGCAGTAAAAACACCTGACAGACCGCGTTGTCTGTATCGCGGGCAAGCCCGCTCCTACAAGGTCCGCCGTTTGCATTACGGGCAATGTCTGCGCATAACCCTTGTAGGAGCGGGCTTGCCCGCGATGAGGCCCTGGCAAGCGATACAAATACCCGACAAGGAGCAGCTATGCGTACACTCGAACTCGCCGGCAAACACGTCCCGGTCATCGGCCAGGGCACTTGGCACATGGGTGAAGACCACCACCAGCGCAATGCCGAAATCAACGCCCTGAAGCTAGGCATCGAACTGGGCATGAACCTGATCGACACCGCCGAGATGTACGCCGAAGGCGGTGCTGAAGAAGTGGTCGGCCAGGCCATTGCCGGGCAGCGCGACCAGGTGTTCCTGGTCAGCAAGGTCTACCCGCACAACGCCAGCCGCAAGGGCATCCCGGCCGCCTGCGAGCGCAGCCTCAAGCGCCTGGGCACCGAGTATATCGACCTGTACCTGCTGCACTGGCCCGGCCAGTACCCACTGGAAGAAACCGTCGCGGCCTTCGAGCGCCTGCGCCAGGATGGCAAGATCGGCCGCTGGGGCGTCTCCAATTTCGACCTGGACGACATGCACGCCCTGCCCTCGCCCGATTGCGCCACCAACCAGGTGCTGTACAACCCCGAAGAGCGCGGCGTCGAATACGACCTGCTGCCGTGGATGCACACCCAGCGCATGCCCTTGATGGCCTACTGCCCGATCGCCCAGGGCGGGCGCTTGCTGCGCCATTCCACGCTACTGGAAATCGCCGAGCACCACGGGGCAACACCGGCGCAAATCTGCCTGGCCTGGGCCACCCGCCAGGACGGCGTCATCGCCATTCCCAAGGCGGTCAAGCCCGAGCACGTACGCCTGAACGCAGCGGCCGCCCTGCTGACCTTGCGGGCCGAAGACCTGCGCGCCATCGACCGCGCCTTCACCCCGCCGTCACGCAAAAAAGGCCTGGCGATGGTCTGACCTCAGTGAAAGTCGCGGCTGCGCACATCAAGCCCGGTCAACAGCGGCGTGAGGTCCTGTAGGCGCCGGGCGATCACATGGCGCACACCGTCGACCGTTTCGAAACGGCCGTACACCTGCAACAGCCGCGACTCGATCAAGGCCCGCCGCTG
Organism: uncultured Pseudomonas sp.; assembly: GCA_964453495.1. Lineage (GTDB taxonomy): Bacteria > Pseudomonadota > Gammaproteobacteria > Pseudomonadales > Pseudomonadaceae > Aquipseudomonas. The sequence goes on from CAYVPI010000159.1 coordinate 3,634, forward strand.
CCGCTCGGCCAGGGCCTTCCACACCACCACGTTGATCATGCCGTGCTCGTCTTCCAGGGTGACGAAGGTCACCCCGCTGGCGGTCTGCGGGCGCTGGCGGCCGGTGACCAGCCCAGCGACCGAGATCGCATCGCCGTGCTCGGCCGCCAGCAATCCTTGGGAGCTGCGGCAACCGCGCGCATTCAGTTGCCGACGGATCAGCGCCAACGGGTGCGGGCCCAGGGTGGTGCCCACCGTCGCATAGTCGCTGTACAGATCCTGGGCCACGCTCGGTACCGGCAAGGCCACCTCGACTTCCGGTTGGCGCGCAACCCCTGCGAACAACGGCAATTGCGCCTGCACCGCCGCTACCTCCCAGCGCGCCGAGTGGCGGTGCCCGGCCAGGCCTTGCAAGGCGCCGGCATCGGCCAGCAACTCGCGGGCACGGGCATCGAGGTGGGCACGCTCGCAGATGTCGACCACATCGCTGAAAGCACGCTCGCCACGCGCCTGCTCGATACGCCGGGCATCGTCCTCGCGTAAGCCCCGGACCATGCGCAGCCCCAGGCGAATCGCCATCTGCTCGCCCTCACTGAGCTCCAGCGTGCAATCCCAATCGCTGTAGCGCACATCCACCGGGCGGTTTTCGATACGGTGACGGCGCGCATCCTGGAGGATCTGGTCGGGGCTGTAGAAGCCCATCGGCCAACTATTGATCAGGGCGCAGGCATAGGCGGCCGGTTCATGGCATTTGAGCCAGCAACTGGCATAGGTCAGCAAGGCGAAACTGGCGGCATGGGACTCGGGAAAGCCATAACTGCCAAAGCCCTTGATCTGCTCGAAGATGCGGGCGGCGAACTCGGCGCTGTAGCCGCGCGCCAGCATGCCCTCGGTCAGGCGTTGCCGATGTGGCTCCAGGCCGCCGTGACGCTTCCACGCGGCCATGGCCCGGCGCAGCTGGTCGGCTTCGCCGGGGCTGTAGCCGGCGGCGACGATGGCCAGCTCCATCACCTGCTCCTGGAACAGCGGCACGCCGAGGGTGCGTTCGAAAACCTTTTTCAATTCTTCGCAGGGGTACTTCACCTCCTCCTCGTTATTGCGCCGACGCAGGTACGGGTGAACCATGTCGCCCTGGATCGGCCCGGGGCGCACGATCGCCACCTCGATCACCAGGTCGTAGAAATTCTTCGGCTTGAGCCTTGGCAGCATCGCCATCTGCGCCCGCGACTCGATCTGGAACACGCCCACGGTGTCGGCGCGGCCGATCATCTCGTAGGTGCGCGCATCCTCCGAGGGGATGGTCGCCAGGCTCAGGTCACGGCCGCGATATCGGCGCAGCAAATCGAAACTGCGGCGCAAGGCGCTGAGCATGCCGAGGGCGAGAATATCCACCTTGAGCAGGCCGACCAGGTCCAGGTCGTCCTTGTCCCACTGGATAATGGTGCGCTCGTCCATGGCCGCGTTTTCCACCGGCACCAGGGTGTTCAGCGGCTGCTCGGAAATCACGAAACCACCCGGGTGCTGGGACAAATGCCGGGGGAAACCGATCAACTCGCCAGTCAGTGCCAGCACCCGGCGCAGCACCGGGCTGTCCGGCTCGAAGCCGTTTTCGCGCAGGCGCTCGGGCGACGGCAGGCGGTCGCTCCAGCTGCCACAGCAATCGGCCAGGGCGTTGATCTGATCGCCCGGCAAACCCAGCACCTTGGCCATATCGCGCACTGCCCCGCTGGCATGGTAGGTGCTGGCCACGGCCGTGAGCGCGGCGCGGTGGCGGCCGTAGCGCTGGAACACGTACTGCAGCACCTCTTCGCGGCGCTCATGCTCGAAATCCACATCGATGTCTGGCGGCTCGTTACGCTCGCGTGACATGAAGCGCTCGAACAGCATGTTGGTCCGCTCGGGGTCGAGCTCAGTAATCCCCAGGACAAAACACACCGCCGAGTTGGCCGCCGAGCCCCGGCCCTGGCAGAGAATCTGCTGGCTACGGGCAAAGCGCACGATGTCGTGGACAGTGAGAAAATAGCTCTCGTAACCCAGCTCAGCGATCAGCGCCAACTCGCGGCCGACCAGGTCCCGGGATTTTTGCTGCACGCCCTCAGGCCAGCGCCAGCGCATGCCCTCCTCACTCAAGTGGCGCAGCCAGGAGGTGGCCGTCTGCCCTTCAGGGACCAACTCACGCGGGTATTGATAGCGCAACTGGCCGAGGTCGAACCGGCAGCGCCGGGCGATATGCAGCGTCTGCTCCAGCAACGGCGGCGGGTACAGTTCGGCCAGTTGCTCCAGCGGGCGCAAGTGACGCTCACCGTTGGCAAACAGCACGTGCCCCGCGTCGGCCACCGTGGTGTGATGGCGGATCGCGGTCATGGCATCCTGCAAGGCCCGCCGCCCACGCGCGTGCATGTGCACATCGCCGCTGGCCACCGCGGGAATGTCTACCGTCGCCGCCAACGCCAGCAACTGCTGCAAACGCTTGCGGTCATCGGGGCCGCGGTGCAACTGCACGGCCAGCCACAAACGCTCGCCGAATACTTCGCGCAGCCAATGTCCCGGCGTAGGGTCCGTGCAGCTGTGCGGCACCCACAGCGCCAGCAAGCCCTCCAGCGAACCGCTGAAATCCTCGCGCAACAGCTGGTACTGGCCCTTCTTCGCCCGACGCCGGCCCAGGGTAATCAACTGGCACAGTGCCTGATACCCGGCCAGATTCTCCGCCAGCAACACCACCTTGGGCCCGGCCTCGATCTGCATTTCACTGCCAACAATCAGCGGCAGGCCGATTTCCCGCGCCACCTGCCAGGCGCGGACGATGCCGGCCAGGGTGCACTCATCGGTAATGGCCAAGGCTTCATAACCATGGCGTTTGGCCCGCTCGAACAGCTCGCGGGCGCTCGACGCCCCGCGCTGGAAACTGAAGTTGGACAGGCAGTGCAGTTCTGCATACCCACTGCTCATGCGAACCACCCTTGCAGCAGCAGCGGCCCCGCCTCACCCACCACCTTGTAAGCCCAGCCGCGCTGGCCGGCGGCGGTTTCGATCAGGTAATAATCCCGGCGCACATCGCCGCCGTCCCACCAACCCGATTCGATGCGCTCGGGCCCGGCCAGCACTTTGGGCCGGGCCTCGGTCAAGGCCACAGGCTCTGTCAGCAACCAACCGGGCCGCGCTACGTCCACTGTCGGCACACTGACCTTGCCGGCATTGCCCGGCCGCCAGGCGCACTCGGGGCGGTGGTCGGCATGGGCCTGCAGCGCCTGCACCGCCTCATCGCCCAAGCGCGCACGCAAACGCTCGCGCAACTGCTCCCAGGGCTGACTCTGCTGCGGCCTGGCATCGAACAGCTCGGCCAAAGCCGGCACGAAATTGGGCAAGTCCCGGGCCTGCAAACGCAGCGTCCGTACCGGCTCCGGGATGGTCACCTGCTCCAGCCGCCCACGGGCCAGCTCAAACAACATCCCCGCCTCGCGCTCGGCCCCGAGCAGGCCCACCACTACTCGGGTGTCCTCGGCCTGGGCATGCTCCAGGTGCAGGGTAAAACGCTGCACCGCGCCATCGCGCCCGGCCAGGAATGCCGCAAGGTCGCCGATCAAACGCCGCAGCGGAAACAGCAACGCCTGATGGGATTCCACATCGAAATTGAGCTCCAGGCGCGCCTCGAAAAAATCCGGCGGCGTGTAATAGTCCAGCGCCTGGGCACGCAGGCCGGTGAGGCGGTCCAGGTGCTGTAACACGGAGGCCGCAAAGCGCTTGGCCAAGGTCTCCCGAGGCAAGGCCAGCACCTGGCTGACCCACTCAAGGCCCATGCGCGCAAAGGCCGTGGCCACCTCGACAGCCAGGCCCGCCCGGTCGATCGGTAACTGCAGCACCGCCTCACGGGTCTGCCCGGCATCGGTCACAGCCAGGCCATCGTGCACATTGGCCAACATCCGCGCCGCCACCGGGTTACTGGCCAGGACAATGCGATGCTGAAAGCCCAGCCCCGTCAGCTCCTCACGCAAGCGCGCCTCGAAACGCGGCCACGGCCCGAACAAGGCCAGGCTCGACTCGACCTCCAGCAACAGCACACGCGGGTAATGCAAACTGACTTGCGAGCTGAAGCGATAGGCCCAGGCCGCCAGAAACTGCTGCCACTGTTCCACCGCCGCCGGGTCGTACTCCACACACTGAAAATCCCGCACCAGCGCCTGGGCCGCCGTCAACGACTGCCCCGCACGCAAACCCTGCGCCCGCGCCGCCGGGTTGACCGCCTGCAACACCCGGCGCTGGGCCGGGCCACTGAGCAAGGCCAACGGCGCATCGGGGTCGTCGCGCCGGCGCAGAACACCGTCGAGCGCCAATTGTGGCAACACGATACACGCCCACAACATGGCAACCTCACGACCACCCGGCGAGCGGAATCGGCGCGATGCGGGCGCGAATGAAGATGGGGATGGTGGTGCAGCGCAGGAATAAGATTGTCATGGAGTACATTTGTACTCCTGTAGAAGATTTCTGACTAGCCCCTCTGGTCGACACCAAGGAGGCAAGGATGGAGGTGGTGATTACCATCGCAGATTGCTGACACACCCAACTGTACTTGCTGGCTCAATTGGACTGCCCCCAAGAAGTTGGCACCAATCCAACCCCGTGGGAGCCGGTGGTGCGGCATTCCGATTGCCGGCGATGAGGCCTTGGCGCCATACATCTCCCCCTGCGTCAATACCCTCAGTGGACCCAGTCTTCGTAATCCAGCCCCGCAACGCGGCTAAATTCACGCAGGTTGTTCGTTACCAACGTACAGCCCGAAGCAATCGCATGGCCCGCAATAGCGGTATCGTTCTCGCCAATGAGCAAACCTGCCTGAGTGAGCGTCAGCTTGACCTCGACTGTCACGTCTATAGCGCTTTGATCCCATGGCAGCACCGCATCCAGGCGCTTCACAAATTCATCGACCAGCGCTTTGTGCTTGGGCGATGCTTTTTTGCCGATCTGTCCGTAACGCATTTCGGCGTAGGTGATCGCAGAAATGACAATCCGGTTATTGCGCGTAACCTCGGCAGCCAACCGCTGCAAAACAGACTCGGGGCGTTCGCGCATGATGAACGAGCAGATGCAGGTATCGAGCATGTACGTGGTCACAGATTGAACCTGCCTTCATCACCAACAACGCTCGGGCGCTCTTGCAGGAAGTCTTCATCAGCCTTGGGCAGATCAGCCAGCGACTGCCAACTTGGGCGTACCGGACGCAGGGTGATCACGTCGCCATTGCGCGTTATCTCCAACTCCCCGACGCCCTCATAGGCCATGTCATTAGGCAGGCGAATCGCTTGGTTTTTGCCGTTCTTGAAAATTGAGACAGTTCGCATAATGCTGCTCCTACATATGTCTGGCATATGCAATATAGCAACACACAGCGACATATGCAAAGCATATGCTAGATCAAAAAAACATCTCAAATGCTCGGTGAGATTGTCGCTAGATCTATCACTAGATAGCCACAACACAGCAACCTCATCCCCGCCCGGCAAACGGAATCGGCGCCGCCGGCGCTAACCCACCCCGGCACTTGAGCACCCGCCACTGGGCCGGGCGCACATCCACGGCAATGCGCAACGCCGCCGGCGACGGGTTATGCGCCTCAAACTGCGGGCGGCAGGCAAAGGCCAGGGTCTGCCCGGTTTCCGCCGCTACCTGCAGGCGGCGCAAGGCGCGGTCATCGGCCTTCTGCGGCCAGCACAACACCGCCGCGCAACTGCCCGAACGCAAACACTGCTCGGCCGCCCACAGGGCATCGGTGCCCCGCGCCTCGATCAGCGACAACCAGCGCAAATCCACCCCCGCCGCCTGCCACGCCGGCGGGTACGGAATAAACGGCGCCCCCACCAACACCACCCGCTCGCCACCCGAGGTCAAACGCGCCAGGCTCGGCCACAACAACTGCAACTCACCGCAGCCATTGGCCTCCAGCAACAACTCGGTCAAGGCCGACGGCGGCCAGCCACCAGTCGGCAAGGCCCCATCCAACAGCGCATGCCCGGTCGGCTGCAGCCCAACCGCCGGTGCACTGGGCCGGCCCCTCCAGACCCGGCGCTCATCCAGCAGCCCGTCAAGGCTGACCACGGCGCCCATCAGCCGCGCCTCACCAGGCCGCAGAACACGCCTTCAATCTCCAGCTCCTGGTCCGGCGTGACTACAATCGGCGCATAGGCCGGGTTACGCGGCAGCAAATGCACACTGTCGCGGTGGCGCTCGAAACGCTTGATCGTCACCTCCCCATCCAACCGCGCCACCACAATCTGCCCATCCCGCGCCTCGGGCTGGTGCGCAATCCCCACCAGGTCGCCATCGAGAATCCCGTCCTCGATCATCGAATCCCCCAGCACCTGCAGCAGGTAATCCGGCGTGCGCGAAAACATGCGGCTGTCGAGCACCAACTGCTCATGGATGTCCACGTCCGGGCCGATGGGTGAACCGGCCGCGACCCGGCCCAGCACCGGAATCTCCAGCAGCTCAGGGCGCTTGCCCTGGTGCACCAGGCGAATACCGCGCGCCTGGTTGGGCGCGACTTCGATAAAACCGGCTTCAGTCAGGGCCACAATGTGCTTGCGCGCCACGCTGCGCGAGGCAAAACCGAAAGCCTCGGCGATTTCGGCCAGGGACGGGGGTTGGCCGTGATCGGCGATGCGGTCGCGGATGAAGGTAAGGATGGCGCTGCGGCGGGGGGATAGAGTCGTCATAGAGTACATTTGTACTCTTTTCAAAGGTTTCTGGCTAGCCCCTTTGATCAGGGGGAAAAATGCAGCCATGGAGTCGGGGCGAATCGGATGGATGCAAGGAACAGTGTACAAAAAAGGCGTTTTCACCAGTCAAGAGTCAGGCAGTTTGGGCACACCGATCTTTTCAACAGGAAAGGCGCGTAATCGTCCGGCATTGAGCCATTGGTGATAAGCGGAGACAGGTCACGATTGTTGTCTTGATGGGTTGAATCAGCCCTGAATGAATCGTGCCCTGCCCCCGTTCGTGTCACTGGGCATATAGCCTCATACCTTGAAGTGCGCCACTTGACTGATGCTTATCAGTTAAGGATCAACATGTTCTGTAGCAGCAACTGTCTTGACCGGCTTATTGCGCCCGCTTCGGCCGTACGTGACTCCGAGCGGGACGGGTGCGCCACTGCGACAGCCTGACGGCAGCGGCTACATCTTCGAGCTGGCGTAACCGTGGGAGCGGGCTTGCCTGCGATGAGGCCCTGGCAGGCACCATAGAATTTCCCACAGGCCGCACTGGGTCGGTTACAGCCCTTCGCGACAGGCAGCAATCGGCCTGGATGTGCCACATCCTCGAAGGCACCGTGCGCCCGACCGATGCGCACGACGCGTCGTGCGAGCAATCAGGCCTGCGCCTCGCCTGGGAACGCCGGCAGCCCGTACGTCAACGCAAGTTCCAAGGCCGGTTACACGGGGTGTTACAAGGGGTATAACTACCAGAACAAAAGGCGGGTCACCCGGAATAGGCCCGCCAAAGGCAGCGCCCGGGCCAGGCCTGATCGGCGCCTGCGGCGCGGAGCGATGTGATGAGTTCCAGAGCATGGCGATGGGCTCGCAAGAGCCTTCTTGGCTGCATCGAGGTGGCCTTGCTGGTCGCTCCACTGTGCGCCAGCGCCATGTTCAAGTGCCAAGCCAGGGACGGAACCATCAGCTACACCAGCCAAGCCATCGCCAACGCCCGCTGCACTCGCCAATATGGCATCGCGGGCGCAGGTGTCGGCGCCAAGGCAAAAGCCCTGCCACGGGACGACAACTCGGGCGCGGTGCGGGTTCGGGTGTACACCTTCGTCCACAGGGGTATTCGTCAATATGTGAGCCGGCGCCCCGTCGGGATCTCCGCACGGGTCGATGTCCTTGAGCTCTATTACATCAAGGGCTGCTATCTGTGCATGGCACCGAAGAATTTCAAGGTCGCCTCGCTGCGCCTGGACACCCAATCCTATCGGCGGGAGATCGAAGCCGCTTCGGGTCATTATGGTGTCGACAGGGCGCTGGTGCGCGCAGTGATACATGCCGAATCGGCGTTTCGCCCCAACGCCATTTCCGAAGCCGGCGCCCAGGGGCTGATGCAGTTGATGCCCGCTACCGCCGAGCGCTTCGACGTGGACGATCCTTTCGACGCACGACAGAACATTCGTGGCGGCGTGCGCTACCTGGCCTGGCTGCTCAAGCGCTTCAACGGCAACCAGGTGCTGGCGTTGGCAGGTTACAACGCCGGCGAAGCGTCCGTGGTCGAGTACAACGGGGTGCCTCCCTACGCCGAGACGCAATCCTACGTCACCCTCGTGCAGTCCTTGACCGAACGCTATCGCAACCATCGCTAGTACAGCACTAGGTAAATGCAGCGGATCAGCGCGAAGATGCCGCCAGATCCTCTTCGACGAAGCGCAGCATCGCC
>CAYVPI010000160.1:0-11963 GCA_964453495.1 uncultured Pseudomonas sp.
CGCGCCTGCTTTGGGAGCAGGATGTCAGGAGTTCGAATCCCCTTACCCCGACCATTTTCGCCCTGGCTGTATCTGGGTAGAAAATCGGAGACTGAAGACAACTGCTTCAGGCTCAACGAAAAAGGCGTCCTTCGGGACGCCTTTTTTTCGCCTGTAACAAAATCATCGCGGGCAAGCCCGCTCCTACAGGTCTTGCACAATCCTTGTAGGAGCGGGCTTGCCCGCGATGAGGCCAGACCAGGCGGCAGAAAAACCTGCCGCCTGGCACCCATCAATGCAGCTTAAGACGCGGCTCCGTCCCCCGCCCAATCCGGCTACCCAGCATCAGCATCATGGTCCTGAACGTCCCATACAGCGCCATCTGGTGCATCCGGTACAGCGACACATAAAACATCCGCGCCAACCAGCCCTCTAGCATCACGCTGCCAGTCAGGTTACCCATCAAGTTACCCACAGCCGAGAAACTCGACAGCGAAATCAGCGAGCCATAGTCGCGATAGCGGTACTCGGGCAACGGCTTGCCCTCGATGCGCAGTTTGAGTGACTTGGCCAGCAGGGAGGCCTGCTGGTGCGCCGCTTGCGCCCGTGGCGGTACGTTGCGGTCGCTGTCCGGTTGTGGGCAGGCGGCGCAGTCGCCAAAAGCGAAGATGTTCTCGTCGCGGGTGGTCTGCAGCGTTGGCAATACCTGCAACTGATTGATGCGGTTGCTTTCCAGCCCGTCGATCTCGGCCAAGAAGCCCGGCGCGCGAATGCCGGCCGCCCAGACTTTCAAGCTTGCCGGAATCACCTGGCCGCTGGCCGTGATCAGCGCATCAGCGGTTACTTCGCTGACGGCCGCATTGGTCAGTACGGTTACGCCGAGCTTCTCCAGGGTCTTGTGTACCGGCCCGCCAATGCGCTCGGGCAGGGCAGGGAGCACCCGTGGGCCAGCCTCGATCAAGGTGATGCGCATGTTCTCCGGCTTGATCCGGCCCAAGCCATAGGCCGCCAGTTCGTGAGCGGCATGGTGCAGCTCGGCGGCCAGTTCCACGCCCGTGGCACCGGCGCCGACGATGGCGACGCTGATCTGCTCGCTGCCTTCGGTGTGGGCGGCGTGCGCGCGCAGGTAGTGGTTGAGCAGTTGCTGGTGGAAGCGCTCGGCCTGCTTGCGGGTGTCGAGGAACAGGCAATGTTCGGCCGCACCACGGGTGCCGAAGTCATTGGTGGTGCTGCCCACGGCAATCACCAGGGTGTCGTAGCCCAGCGTGCGCGCAGGCACCAGCTCCTGGCCATTTTCATCCAGGGTTGCCGCAATGAAGATTTGCTTGGCGGCACGGTCCAGCCCGCTCATGCGTCCCAGCTGAAACTCGAAATGATTCCATTTGGCCTGGGCCACGTAGTTCAGTTCGTCTTCAGAAGAGTTCAGCGAGCCGGCAGCGACTTCGTGCAGCAGCGGTTTCCAGATATGGGTCAGGTTGGCATCGACCAATACGACATTGGCGGTGCCACGCTTGCCCAGGGTTTTACCCAGGCGGGTCGCCAATTCGAGGCCGCCAGCGCCCCCGCCAACGATGACAATACGGTGAGTCATGGAGATATCTCATAAGGTTTACGGAATTCGGGCGTTGAGTGGCCGGCCGCGTGAACAGGCCGGATCGGGCGAGCGCAAGGCAGCTCATAGCACCAGGTAACTCAAAAGGCGGCTCAACAGGCCAAGACCAATTGTCACTGCAATCACCAGGGCAAGGAGCAGCCAGGGCCGGAACGGCTTGCGCTCAACTTGGTGCTGGGGGGCTTGCAGGTACTCATCGACACGACGCTGGTCGTCGGGATTCAGTCGGCTGGTCATGGGGGCCTCTTTGATAGACGCTTCAGACTGTGGGAAAGCTACAGCGTTCACTGTAGTCGCACAACTGGCGGCCGCTAGAGACTGATGCCCACATCGAAAACGATACTGCGCCCCAAATTGTTACGCAAAAAGTCTGGAGCATCGGGGTGAGCGAACAACACCCGGGCAAAGGTCGGCCCCACCAGCGACAGCGAGCGCCAACCCTGGCGCAAATATTCGGTCGGTGGTGGAAAGTGGCTGTTGAGGTCCAGCACTTCGCGCTTGAGGCTGGCAAAGGCGATGATATCCAGCTCGCTCAACTCAAGCCCGCGCTCCTTGTAGTTATGCGACTTCTTGCGCAAGGTCGGCGCCAGGCGCTGCAGCAATTCCTGGGCATTGATGCGCCGCGGCTTGGCTTCGCGCCGCACCAGTTGGCTGAGGGAAAACGCACTGCGCCGGCGCTGGAGCTCTTCGCGCCACTCATCGTTCAGGCGCCTACCCTCGTCGAGCACGAAAAACACCTCGAAACAGGCGTCGCGGAACAGTACATCGGGCGGCTCCTGGCCGGCCGCGGTGAAGTCCTCGGCGCGGTAGGGGATGTTCAAGCCTTGCAGCAGGCGCTCGCAAACCCAACGCTCGCGTTCCCATTTACGCGCATTGGAGAGAAACGCATTGGCTTGTTCGGCCTGGATCGTAAGCAGGCGCAAAAAATCTGAATCGTCCATGGGAACAAGCTTAGCGTTCAATTGTGAAGCTAAAGAATAAAGTACGTCGGGCGAAAATGACCTCCCCCATCTTTGTAGGGCCGAGTTATGCACTTCGACAAAGCAATAGGACTTTCGTGGAATATCTGGTGCCACGAGTACTAATGCCTAATCCCAACTTAGTGATTTGACAGGCTTCGCTGGGGGGGGCTTGAGGTAAGAACTTGCGCTTGGGATGAAAAGTTGCTATCTGTTGCTTGTCGTTTACGTAAACGTTAGATTGTCTGCAGCGCCATGACCAATAAAAATAATCAAGGTTAGAGGGCTTCAAATGTCACCAGAGATCGCGCTGGAAACGCGTGGCTTGACCAAGGAATTTCGCGGATTCACCGCAGTTGATTCGGTCGATCTACGTGTACAGGCGGGCCATGTGCACGCGTTGATCGGACCGAACGGCGCCGGCAAAACTACTGTTTTCAACCTCCTGACAAAGTTCCTCCCTCCAACTCGCGGTGAGATCTACTACCGTGATCAGCCGATTACCCGCTTGAATCCCAATGAAATCGCGCGTCTGGGCCTGGTGCGTTCATTCCAGATATCTGCAGTGTTTGGGCACATGAGCGTGATGGAAAACGTCCGGGTGGCGTTGCAGCGCAAGCTGGGAAACTCCTTCCACTTCTGGAAGTCCGAGCGCAGCCTCGATGAGCTCAATGAGCGTGCTCTGCAGTTGCTGGAGGAGGTCGGTCTGCACGACTACGCCGACACCATGACTGTTGAGTTGCCCTACGGTCGCAAGCGCGCCTTGGAGTTGGCCACCACTCTGGCTCTGGATCCGTCGGTGCTTTTGCTCGACGAACCGACTCAGGGGATGGGCCAGGAGGATGTGAGCATGGTTATTGATCTAGTGCGCCGGGCTGCCGTAGGGCGCACAGTGTTGATGGTCGAGCACAACCTGGGGGTGGTCAGCGAACTGTGTGACCGTATTACTGTGTTGGCCCGCGGGGCGATTCTCGCCGAAGGCGATTATGCAAGCGTTTCCTCCAACCCGGCGGTGCGCGAGGCGTATCTGGGTAGTGAGGCCCAGAGCCTCGAGAGGGCCCACGCATGAACAGTCTGCACACCCAGAATGTTGAACAATTGCACGTCAATGATCTGCATGCCTTCTATGGCGAGTCTCACATCCTGCATGGCATTGACCTGCGTGTGCGGCGCGGCGAACTCGTCACTCTGCTTGGGCGCAACGGCTCGGGGCGTTCCACTACCTTACGGGCAATCATGAATATGGTAGGTCGTCGTTCCGGTTCTATCGTGATCAACGGCAACGAGACCATCGATATCGCCGCGCACCTGATCCCGCGTCTGGGCATCGGATACTGCCCTGAGGAGCGCGGTATTTTTGCCAGCCTCAATGTCGAGGAAAATCTTCTGCTGCCACCGACGGTGCGTAGCGATGGTATGAGTCTCGACGAAATCTACGAGATGTTCCCCAATCTTTACGAACGGCGTTTCAGCCAAGGCACGCGCCTGTCCGGCGGTGAGCAGCAGATGCTTGCGATGGCGCGGATCCTGCGCACGGGTGCCAACCTGTTGTTGCTTGATGAGATCACCGAGGGCCTGGCTCCGGTGATTGTCCAGAAGCTGGCTGAGGTACTGGTAAAGCTCAAGAAGAAGGGCCTGACCATTGTGCTGGTGGAGCAGAACTTCCGCTTCGCCGCCCCCTTGGCTGACCGCCATTACTTGATGGAGCACGGTCAAATAGTGGCCGAAATCAGCGCCGCCGAGTTGGAGTCGAAACAAGAGCTCCTCCAGGCCTGTCTCGGCGTCTGAGTCTGCGTTTTACCCCTGTAACACTGTATGTCGGCGCGGCTCCTTGCCTGCCGGCACAGGTTTGCTTTGCCCGAAACAATAACAATAAATGTGGAAGTGAGTGAACTAGATGAAGACTTTTCAGAAAGCTACACGTGCCATCCTCGTCTCCAGCCTGGTGGCAAGCGCCGCTCAGGCGCAGGTCAGCGACGACGAGATCAGAATTGGCTACTTGGCCGACATGTCCGGGACTTACCGCGACCTCTCCGGCCCGGGCGGCCTGGAAGCGTTGAACATGGCGGTCGAAGACTTCGGCGGCCAAGTCAACGGCAAGAAGATCGTGGTGTTCAGCGCCGATGACTTGAACAAGCCGGATGTGGGGGCCAACACCGTACGCCAGTGGGTCGATGAGCGTAATGTCGACATGGTCACCGGCCTGGTGGCGTCGTCGGTGGTGCTGGCGGCAAGCAAGGTGGTGGAGCAGGCGGGAAAACTGGCGTTGGTTTCGGGCGCGGCGGCGTCCAGTCTAACCAATGAATTCTGCTCGCCCAATCACATCCATTGGACCTATGACTCCTACGCACTGGCCAATGGCACCGCCAAGGCCGTGCTCGCTTCCGGTGGCAAGAGCTGGTTCATGTTGACGGCTGACTATGCCTTTGGCCATTCGATGGAAGCAGACATAACAAAGGTTGTCGAGACGGGTGGCGGCAAGGTGGCTGGCAAGGTTCGCCATCCGTTCCCGACCAGCGATTTTTCTTCCTACATCTTGCAGGCTCAGGGATCTGGCGCTGATGTGATTGCGCTCGCCAACGCCGGATCCGACACCGTCAATTCGCTGATGACCGCCAGCCAGTTCGGCGTTGCGCAGTCCGGACAGCAGTTGGCCGGCATGGTGGTGTTTCTCAATGACATTCATGCCATGGGCTTGAATGCGACTCAGGGGCTGATGCTGACCACGGGTTGGTACTGGGACATGAACGACGAGAGCCGTGCCTGGGCCCAGCGCTACTTCAAACGGACCGGCAAGATGCCGGGCATGGTACCGGCAGGCATTTACTCTTCGGCTATGAGCTATCTGAACGCTGTGAAGGCCACTGGCAGTGATGATGCACAGAAGGTGCGCGCCGAAATGATGGCGACTCCGGTCAACGACATGTTCGCTAAGAACGGCAAAATCCGCGCCGATGGCCGAATGGTTCATGACATGTACCTGGCTCAGGTCAAGACTCCAGCGGAATCAAAAGGGGAGTGGGACTTGTACAAAATCATTCGCACCATTCCAGGCGAGGAGGCCTACCGTCCGCTGGCTGAAAGCAAGTGCAGACTGGTGGCGAAAAACTGATCGGCATGTGACTCCAGCTATTACCCGGCTGCTTCCAGTCGGGTATCACGGACTTTCAGCGGGTGGTAAATCATGAGTGTCGTATTCGGTATTCCCCTGAGTGTTTTGTTCGGCCAGTTGCTCCTTGGGCTGATCAATGGGGCCTTCTATGCTTTGCTCAGCCTGGGGCTGGCGATTATTTTCGGGTTGCTGCGGATCGTCAATTTCGCCCATGGAGCCCAGTACATGTTGGGCGCCTTCGCCGCCGTGCTCGGGCTCAATTACCTGGGCGTGAATTACTGGGTTGCATTGGTGCTGGCGCCCCTGCTGGTCGGTGTCCTTGGAATGCTCATTGAGCGCTGCCTGTTACGGCGCATAGCAGGTGAGGATCACCTCTACGGTCTGCTGCTGACGTTTGGCCTGGCGCTGATCGTCGAGGGTTCTTTCGTCAAGCTGTTCGGCGTGTCCGGGTCTTCCTACCCGATGCCGGAGCTGCTCAAGGGCGGCTACAACCTCGGCTTCATGTTCCTGCCTGCCTACCGCGCCTGGGTCGTTGTCGCCGCGGTGGTTGTGTGTCTGGGCACCTGGTTCATGATCGAACGTACTCGTTTGGGTTCCTACCTGCGTGCCGGGACCGAGAATCCGAAGCTGATGCAAGCGTTCGGTATAAACGTCCCGCTACTGATCACCCTGACCTACGGCTTTGGTGCAGCCCTGGCAGCATTCGCCGGCGTGCTGGCAGCGCCGATCTACTCGGTGACGCCAACCATGGGGGCCAATCTGCTCATTGTGGTGTTCGCCGTGGTGGTGATCGGCGGCATGGGCTCGATTATGGGGGCCATTGTTACGGGGCTGGCCATGGGCCTGATCGAGGGGGTGACCAAGGTCTTTTATCCTGAGGCGGCCAACACCGTGGTCTTCCTGGTCATGGTGCTCGTGTTGCTGGTTCGTCCTGCGGGACTGTTCGGAAAGGAGGCGTAAATATGATAAGTCTGGAAATCAAGCAGGGTGCTCAGGGATTGCAAACGCAGGCAGTCAAGGAACAGCGTCAGGCTGTTGTACGGCGCAAGCGTTGGTTGTATGTGGCACTGTTTGTCGTAGCGCTGGCCGCTCCGCTGGCCGTGTATCCGGTGTTTCTGATGAAGCTGCTGTGTTTCGCTTTGTTCGCCTGCGCCTTCAACCTGTTGCTCGGATACGCAGGTTTATTGTCTTTCGGTCATGCGGCCTTCCTTGCTACCGGTGGTTACGTCACCGGCTACCTGCTTAGCCACTACAGCGGCTTGGGGACCGAATTGGGCATTCTCGCCGGAACCGTGGCATCTGCCGCGCTCGGTTTGTTGTTCGGCTTGTTGGCGATCCGGCGTCAGGGTATCTATTTCGCCATGATTACCTTGGCGTTGGCACAGTTGATGTTCTTCATCTACGTGCAGGCGCCTTTCACGGGTGGCGAGAACGGTCTGCAGGGCGTACCACGTGGCCAACTGTTTGGCCTGTTCGACCTGAATAACAATATGGCGATGTACTACTTCGTCCTTGCAGTGTTCGTGTTTGGTTACGCTGTTATCCAGCGCACCATTCACTCACCCTACGGTCAGGTGCTCAAGGCTATTCGTGAGAACGAACCCAGGGCGATTTCCTTGGGTTACAACGTTAACGCGCACAAGTTACTGGCCTTCGTTATTTCCGCTGCTCTGACCGGCCTGGCAGGCTCGACCAAGACCGTGGTGTTCCAGTTGGCATCATTGACCGATGCCCATTGGCACATGTCCGGTGAAGTGATCTTGATGACGTTGCTTGGTGGCGTGGGCACCGTGCTCGGTCCGTTCGTGGGTGCCACCGTAGTGGTTGCGCTGCAGGGCTACTTGTCTAACGGGCCAATGGGCGAATGGGTGCACGTGATCCTGGGGGCGATCTTCGTAATCTGTGTGCTGCTTTTCCGTGTCGGGATCGTTGGTTGGGTATTAAAGCTGGCGCGGCGTAACTTCTAAATAAAGTCATTGGTTGTGCTCTCAGGGTGCGGTCCCAGACCAGCGCCGCGGGAGGCTGTTTGCCTGATCAGCCAGTTGAGTTGTTGGCTGTCTGGAAATTGCGGGAATACAAAACAAATAAAACAGGTCGGTTCCACCGGCCACCGCCAAGGATAGTGCGTTGTAACGACCTGTTTCGGGAGTGCACTACCTATCTATGAGAAGAGAGATTTATGCGTATACATCGTTCTACTCCATTCTTCATATTGCCTGGTCTCGCTACTGTAATGTGCATCTCAGCGCCGGCGTCGGCTGAATTTTTCAGTGACAGCAAGGCCAATCTGGATGCGCGCAATTTCTACATGAACCGCGATTTCCGTCAGAGCGGTGCTGCCCAGTCCAAGGCGGAGGAGTGGGCTCAAGGTTTTATGCTGCGTTTCGAGTCCGGCTACACGGAAGGCCCTGTTGGCGTTGGTTTCGATGCTATAGGCCTGCTTGGCGTCAAGCTCGACTCCAGCCCCGACCGGACCGGGACCGGGCTCCTCAAAGTCTCCCGGGGGGTGCCTCATCGCGCCAAGGATGAGTACGGCGAAGCCGGGTTCACCGCCAAACTGCGCGCGTCCAAGAGCACCGTCAAGGTTGGGACCCTGCAACCGGTGTTGCCACCGATAATGCGCAACGACTCTCGCCTGCTGCCGCAGACCTTTCGCGGTGCTTGGCTCAATAGCAATGAGGTGAAGGACCTGAGTCTCGATCTCGGGCGCATCGACCAGGTCAACCAGCGTGACTCCTCGAACAACGAGGATATGACTGTGTTTAACGGCGGTAAGCGTAATATCGTGCTGGGCAGTACGAAGGCCAGCGACGAGTTCCTGTTCGGTGGTGGCCGCTACCAGTGGATCCCTGAACTCTCTACCAGTTACTACTACGGAGAGCTTGACGGCATCTACCAGCAGCACCTGGTAAACGTGGTGCACCAACTGCCGTTGGCCGAAGGCCAGAGTTTCAAGTCCGACATCCGTTTTGCCCGCTCCCTCGATGACGGTGGCAGTAATGTCGACAATGACGCCTTCGGTGCACTATTCACCTACCGACTTGGCGGCAACGGATTCACCGTCGGTTACCAGAATATGAGCGGTGACACCGGCTTTGCCTACATCGCTGGCAGCGACAATGCGTTGGTCAACCTGGTGCAGATCAACGATTTTGGTAACGAGGACGAGCACTCCTGGCAACTGCGCTACGATTACGATTTCGTCGCCCTTGGCGTGCCAGGGCTAACCTTCATGAGCCGCTACCTGTCCGGCGATAACGTTGACCGAGGTGCCGGGCTGAGCGAAGGCAAGACCTGGGAGCGCAATACCGATATCGGTTACGTGGTGCAAAGTGGCCCGCTGAAGAACGTCGGGCTCAAGTGGCGCAACGCTAGCACCCGCAGCAACATCGGCAGCGACCTGGACGAAAACCGCATTATCGTCAGTTACACGCTGGCGCTCTGGTAAGGGCGACACTCTGCAAGGCTCGCGGCGCCGCTCGGTGGCCGCGAGTCTGAGTCTGTAGCGGTCTAATGAACCCGGACACCTATTCAGGCGAGAATACTCGCCAGATATAGCAGTGTCTTTGGCGCTTGCCCGGTGAAGGGCAAGGCCGTCGCTAAATCACCAACCCAACTGCTTGTTGAACGACAGCGCATCGTAGTAGTCGTGCTGGGTGGCGATCTTTCCGTCTTTGAGGCGGATGAAGCTCACGCCCTTGAAGCTCAGAGGCTTGTTGGTCGCCGGGGTTTCGGGTGCCCAGGCGCCGGTGTTGGTGCCGTCGAACTGCCATTCGAATGCAATGTTGTCGCCCTCGACAATCGGCTCGCCGAGCATCTTCCATTTCAGATCCGGCACGGCATTGATAAAGAGCTTGATGACATTGTCCCGGGCATTGGCGCGGCCGACCTGAGGCACGCCGACCGAGGCGTCGAGAAACTCTCCGTTTTCAGCAAAATACTGCGAAGCCGCTTCCGGGTCGTGTTTGTTCCAGGCACTCATGTACCCGTTGATCACATCCACAGTGTTCTGTTTGTCTGCCGCCTGCGAAAACTGGGCGAACAACAGGAAGGCAAGCATGCTGACGAGGCGAATCGACATCCGGTGCATGGTATTTCCTCTTCGTTTATTGCTGTTGTGATAGAGACGGAAAAACGAATTGCCCTGGCCTGTACAGGTCTAGCGGAGGGTGGGCAGTTCCACCAGCGACCACTCGATGGACTGGGGATTGAGTTTGTGCACTTTGGCTGCGGCAGGGCGGCTGGCCATGTTGCCGACAAACCAGTTGGCCGAGTTGGCGGCGACGATGCGGCCTTCACCGTTGATGATGAAGGCCTCGTTTTTCATGCGCAGCAGGCAGCGTGTGAGCAACTGGTCGAACTCGTGCAGGGCGATATCCGCTGCAGCCACACCGACAAAATGCCCCTGGGCATAGATCGGGACGGAGAAGGCCAGTATGTAGAGTTCGGTGCCATACAAATCCACGAACGGCCCTTCGATCGAAGGCTTGCCGGTGAGTTTGGGCCGGGTGAACCACGGCATGCCCTGGTAGTTGTAGAAGCTTTCGCTCTGGCGATTGAAGTTCAGCAACATCGGCGCGATCTTGCCTCTGGCAGGCCGGTAAAACCACTCCAGAAACAGTTCCTGGTCGGCCAACTCGCCCGGTTCCAGCACCACGCCGGTACCGTGAATGTAGGTATCGTTGCTGGCCAGGCTGGCTTCGATGTTGGCCTGCAGGAAGGCCAGGTCCTTGGAAGTCGGCTTTCTGCCCTCGGCACCGAGCAAATCCCAGACGCTGACCACTTCGTCGGCCAGCGCATAGAGTTGCTCGAATATCGTGCAGAACATCACTTCCAGGCGCTCGCCGCACTGCTGCAATGGGTCTGAATGGCGGGCTGTGCTCATGGCTGTTTGCTCTCTTGCAGCGTCAACAATTCAAAGCGCATATCCATCAGGCGCTTTATCCCTTCTTTGACATGGGCTTCGGCCAGGGCGCTGGCCAGGTTGGATTCGCCGGCGACCACGGCTTGCAGGATGGCCCGGTGCTCGTGGAGGGCGGCGCTTTTATGGGCATCACTGGTGGTAATCCACAGCAGCTCGCCCATTTCCGCCTGCAGGCGCATTTCTGCGTGGGTCAATCGCACCGACTGCGCGGCAACCGCCATCTCGATATGAAAGCGCGCATCGGCCCGGCGCAGTTCGCTGCGGGTGGTGGCCTCTTGCAGCGCGCCGACGAAATGCTCTAACCGTTGCTGTTGTGCACTGGAAGAGCGGCTGGCGGCAAGGCCTGCAGCGGTGGCCGAAATCGCGATGTGTTCATCGCACAGGTCGCGCAGTTCCAGCGAGCTCATGGCGCTCAACCTGGCTTTAAGGAAGTCATCGCAAACCTCCACTGGCGCGCAGACGAAACTGCCGCCATTGCGGCCCCGGCGCGTTGCGACCACGCCACGCTCACGCAGGATGGCCAGGGCATCGCGCAGGGTCACGGTGGCCACGCCAAAGCGAGTTGCCAGTTCACTTTCGCTGGGCAGTTGCTCGCCCTCGGCGATCAAGCCCAGCTCGATGACTTCGATCAGCCGGCGAGCCACTTCTTCGGGCTTGCCTTCCTGGCTGATTTGCAGCAAGGACAGGCGGTTCGCTTTGTTCAGTTGAGTCATGTAGGCGCCAATAAACTATGAAACCAGCTTTCTTTTAACGACTGCTGCCGATTCATTCAATTAAAAAGTGCGGTTTTCCGGAAATGTTTTGGGTTGAGTGTCGTTTTTAGGCAAAAACGACACGTTGGTTGGCAGTCTTAAAATCATAAGATATGGTTTCAAATGTTTAATAAGAAGCCTGGCTACAGAATCCATCTGCAGCACAGAAGGGCAACCACACAGAGGAACGGCACCGTCATGACCACTCCAACCCTGAGCACCTGGGAAGCACGCGCACAAGCACTGAAGATAGAAGGGCGGGCGTTTATCGCTGGCGACTACACCCATGCCATCGAAGGGCAGACCTTCGAGTGCATCAGCCCGGTCGATGGTCGTGTGCTGGCCACGGTTGCCAGTTGCACCGCCGCCGACGCCGACCGCGCGGTTGAAGTGGCGCGGGCTACCTTCGACTCTGGCGTGTGGTCGCGCCTGGCACCGGCCGACAGAAAGCAGGTGATGATTCGTTTCGCCGAACTGCTCGAAGCCAATGCCGACGAGCTGGCGCTGTTGGAAACCCTGGACATGGGCAAGCCGATCAGCGATTCGCTGGCAGTCGACGTACCTCAGGCAGCACAAGCACTGAGCTGGAGCGGCGAGGCCATCGACAAGATCTACGACGAAGTGG
>CAYVPI010000161.1:0-11841 GCA_964453495.1 uncultured Pseudomonas sp.
ACCATAGAGCTAACAATCAGCCATCGAGTACCCGCACATGTCTATCTATGACCAAGGCCTAGGCCCTTCGGCTGTCAACCACATTGCCTTGTCTCCGCTCAGCTTCATCGAGCGCACCGCGAGCACCTATCCGAACCACCCTGCCGTTATCCACGGTTCGATTCGCCGTACCTGGGCGCAGACCTACACCCGTTGCCGGCGCCTGGCCTCGGCGCTGGCCGGTCGCGGTATCGGCAAGGGCGACACGGTGGCGGTGATGCTGCCCAACATTCCCGAGATGCTTGAAGTGCATTTCGGTGTGCCGATGATCGGCGCTGTGCTCAACCCACTGAACGTTCGCCTGGATGCCGAGGCCATTGCATTCATGCTGCAGCATGGCGAGGCCAAGGTGTTGATTACCGACCGTGAGTTCCACGCAGTGATCCACGCGGCGCTCGGGATGCTGGATCAACCGCCGCTGGTGATCGACGTCAATGACCCGGAATACGGTGAAGGTCAAGCTGCCAGCGATCTGGACTACGAGGCGTTGTTGGCCGAAGGCGACCCGGCATTCGACTGGAAATGGCCGGCCGACGAGTGGCAAGCCATTTCGCTGAATTACACTTCAGGCACCACCGGCAACCCCAAGGGCGTGGTTTACCACCACCGCGGCGCTTACCTGAGCGCCTTGGGCAACCAGATGACCTGGGCCATAGGCAACCATCCGGTGTACCTCTGGACCCTGCCGATGTTCCATTGCAACGGTTGGTGCTACCCGTGGACCATCACCGCTTTGGCGGGTGTGCACGTATTCCTGCGCCGGGTCGACCCACAGAAAATCCTCACGCTGATCCGCGAGCATCAGGTCACTCACCTGTGCGGTGCGCCAATCGTGCTCAATGCATTGGTGAACATGCCCGAATCCGCCAAAGCGGCCATCGATCACCCGGTCAATGCTTTGGTCGCGGGCGCTGCGCCACCGGCCAAAGTGATCGGTGCGGTCGAAGAGATGGGCATCAAGGTCACTCACGTGTTTGGCCTGACCGAAACCTATGGCCCGGTAACGGTTTGCGCCTGGCACGCCGAATGGGATGAGTTTTCTCTGGATGAGCGGGCGCAAATCAAGTCTCGACAGGGCGTTCGCTACCCGACGCTCGAGGGTGTAATGGTCGGCGACCCCACAACGTTGGAGCCCACCCCCCGTGACGGCCAGACAATCGGTGAGATCTTCTTGCGCGGCAACACCGTCATGAAGGGATACTTGAAAAATCCAACCGCCACGGCCGAAGCGTTCGAAGGCGGCTGGTTCCACACCGGTGACTTGGCGGTATGGCATCCCGACGGTTACGTCGAAATCAAGGACCGGCTCAAGGACATCATCATCTCGGGTGGCGAGAACATTTCCACCATCGAGCTCGAAGGCGTGCTCTATCGCCACCCAAGTGTGCTGGAAGCAGCCGTGGTTGCCCGTCCCGATGAGAAATGGGGTGAAACGCCCTGCGCCTTCGTCACCTTGAAGGCTGATTACCAGGACGTTCGTGAGGCTGACATCATCAGTTTCTGCCGTGAACATCTGGCCGGTTTCAAAGTACCGCGCACAGTGGTCTTCACGATCTTGCCCAAGACTTCCACAGGCAAGATCCAGAAGTATGTATTGCGCGACCGAGCCAAGGCGCTCTAACCCTATCTGACAGTGCATCCATCAAGCAGCAGGTGTTTTACCTGCTGCTTCGGGTTCGTGCAGGCCGATTTCGGCTGGGCACTGCCCGTACCCACCAATAACAAAAACAAAGTGGAGCTACCGATGATCGACATCCATTCAACCGATACCCAACGTTGCGAACGCATTCGGCGCAATCCGAAATTCCTTCAACTGGTGAACAGCCGTTCACGCCTGGCCTGGTCGTTGAGTGCCATCGTATTGGGCGCTTATTACCTGTTCATGCTGGTGGTGGCTTTTGCCCCGCAGTGGCTGCATGCACCGCTCGGCGAACATCGGATGTTGACCCTGGGCATGCCGGTGGGTGCGGCAATCATCGTGTTTTCCTGGTTATTGACCGGTTGGTATGTGTACAGCGCCAACACTCGCTTTGACGCATTGGGCGCAGCCATTATCGAGGAGAGCAAGTGATGACCCTGTTCCGTAAAGTGGTCCTCGCCGCTACCGCTCTGCTTCCAGCCTCTATTGCGCTCGCCGCGCCGGCGGTGGGCGTGGTGGAAAAGCAACCACTGAACCTGAATGCCATCGGCATGTTCTTCGTGTTCGTGCTCGGCACGCTGATGATCACGTGGTGGGCCGCGCGCCAAACCAAGTCGACCTCGGACTTTTACACCGCTGGCGGTGGCATCACCGGGTTTCAGAATGGCTTGGCGATTGCCGGCGACTATATGTCCGCAGCCACCCTGTTGGGGCTTTCCAGTCTGGTATTCGCCAAGGGTTACGATGGCTTTATCTATACCATCGGCTTCTTCGTTGGTTGGCCCATCATTACTTTCCTGATGGCCGAGCGCCTGCGCAATCTTGGGCGCTATACCTTCGCTGACATCGTTTCCTATCGACTGGACCAGAACAAGGTGCGGATCTTCGCAGCCTTCGGCTCGCTGACGGTGGTGTGCTGCTATCTGATCGTGCAGATGGTTGGTGCCGGCCAACTGATCAAATTGCTGTTCGGCCTCGACTACCCGATTGCGGTGATGATCGTTGGCGCGCTGATGCTGATTTACGTGATCTTCGGCGGCATGATCGCCACCACCTGGGTCCAGATCATCAAGGCTGTGCTGCTGCTCGCCGGTGGCACCACCCTCGCGCTCATGGCCATGTCGCAGTTCGGTTTCAGCTATGAAACCCTGGCCGACCAAGCCGTTAAGGTTCACGCCAGTGGCTGGAACATCATGGGCCCAGGCTCAATGCTCGCCGACCCGATCAACGCCGTGTCGATGTCGCTGGGTCTGGTATTCGGGATTGCAGGGTTGCCGCACATCCTGATGCGCTTCTTCACCGTGCCTAGCGCCAAGGAAGCCCGCAAGTCGGTGTTCTACGCCACCGGGTTCATCGGTTTCTTCTTCCTCGTGGTCTGCACCCTGGGTTTTGTCTCGATGGTGATCATAGGCACCGATGCGCAGTACTACGTCAATGGAGAAGTCGGCGGTACCTTGATTGGCGGCGGCAACATGGTTGCCATGCACCTGGCCAAAGCTGTTGGTGGCAATCTCTTCTTCGGTTTCCTCGCCGCTGTAGCGTTCGCAACCATCCTGGCGGTGGTGTCCGGTCTGGCACTGGCCGGTGCTTCGGCGATCTCCCATGACCTCTATGCCACCGTGTACAAGAAAGGCACCGCCAACGAGAAGCAGGAAATGCGCGTGACCCGCATGGCCACTGTAGGCCTGGGCATCATCGCGATTGTGCTGGGTATTGTGTTCGAGAAGATGAACGTCGCCATTCTGGTGGGCCTGACGTTCGGCATCGCTGCCTCGACCAACTTCCCGGTGCTGATCATGGCCATGTACTGGAAAGGCCTGACGACCAAAGGCGCGATCCTCGGCGGTTTTGCCGGGCTGATCTGCGCGCTGGTATTGGTAATCCTGTCGCCACCTGTCTGGGTGACCGTACTGGGGCATGCTCAAGCGATCTTCCCGTACGACCATCCAGCCCTGTTCTCCATGCCGCTGGCTTTCCTGGTGATCGTCGTGGTGTCCAGGCTCGATCGCAGTGCACGCGCCGACAAGGAGCGCGATGCCTACGCCGACCAATTCGTTCGGGCTCAGACCGGCCTCGGCGCTGCCGCCGCTTCCAACCATTGACTGAATGGGCACGGCCCGCTCGTGCGGCGCTGTGCCCGTGATACAACCGTTCCGACGAGGTTTACGCTATGCCCGAATTCAACGCCCCGCTGCGCGACATGCGCTTTGTGCTGCACGAAGTGTTCGATGCCCCGGCCCTGTGGGCGCGCTTGCCGGCCCTGGCCGACACGGTCGACGCCGCCACCGCTGACGCCATTCTTGAGGAAGCGGCGAAAGTCACTTCGCACCTGATTGCGCCGTTGAATCGCAGCGGCGACGAAGAAGGCGCCCAGTGGCTCGATGGCCAGGTCAGCACGCCGATCGGCTTCAAACAGGCTTATGCCACCTTCATCGAAGGCGGCTGGGTGGGCCTGTCCGGTAACGCCGATTTCGGCGGCATGGGCATGCCGAAGATGCTTGCCGTGCAGTTTGAAGAAATGCTCTACGGCGCCAACTCAAGCTTCGCCCTGTATTCGGCCTTGAGTTCCGGGGCCTGCCTGGCGCTGGATGCCCACGCCAGCGAGACCCTGAAAAATCTGTATTTGCCGCCGATGTACGAAGGCCGCTGGGCCGGTTCCATGTGCTTGACCGAAGCGCACGCCGGAACTGATCTGGGGATCATCCGCACCCGCGCCGAACCCCGGACCGACGGCAGTTTCAGCATCACCGGCAGCAAGATCTTCATCACCGGTGGCGATCAGGACCTGACGGAAAACATCATCCATCTGGTGCTGGCCAAACTGCCGGACGCGCCAGCCGGACCAAAAGGGATCTCGCTGTTCGTCGTGCCCAAGGTGCTGGTCAATGCCGACGGTTCTCTCGGCGACGCCAATGCCGTGAGCTGCGGTTCGATCGAACACAAGATGGGCATCAAGGCTTCGGCCACCTGCGTGATGAACTTCGACGGCGCCAGAGGCTGGCTGGTCGGCGAGGAGAACAAAGGCCTGGCGGCGATGTTCACCATGATGAATTACGAACGCCTGTCCATCGGCATACAGGGCATCGGCTGCGCCGAGGCGTCCTACCAGAGCGCTGTCGCCTATGCTCGCGAACGCATTCAGGGTCGCGCCCCCACCGGTGCCATGGCCCCGGACAAACTGGCCGACCCGATCATCGTTCACCCGGATGTGCGGCGCATGTTGCTCGGCATGAAAGCCATGACCGAGGGTGGCCGCGCATTCGCAAGCTATGTAGGGCAACAACTGGACCTGGCGAAGTTTTCCGACGATGCCGCGGAGCGCGATAGCGCACAGGGCCTGGTTGCGCTGCTGACGCCGGTGGCCAAGGCGTTTTTCACCGACACCGGCCTGGAAAGCTGCATCAACGGCCAGCAGGTTTTCGGCGGCCATGGCTACATCCGCGAATGGGGCCAGGAGCAATTGGTCCGTGATGTGCGCATCGCGCAGATTTACGAGGGCACCAATGGTATCCAGGCACTGGACCTGCTCGGCCGCAAAGTACTCGCCGATAAAGGCGCCGTACTTCGCCAGTTCACCGGCGAGATTCGCCGCTTCGCTGCTCAGCCCGACGCACCGTACGCCAAACAATTGCTCGATGCCGTGCAGCGGCTGGAAGACACCAGCGACTGGTTACAGGACAAGGCGGCCACCAACCGCAATGAAGTCGGCGCTGCCTCGGTAGAGTATCTGCACCTTTTCGGTTACGTCGCTTATGCCTGGCTCTGGGCGCGAATGGCTCAGGTTGCCCGGCAAAAACGCTGCGAAGACGAGCGTTTCTACGATGCGAAAATCGCCACCGCTGACTTTTACATCCACCGCCTGCTGCCACGCATTTTAAGCCTGGAGCAGGCCATTCGGGCCGGCAGCGCCTCGATGTATAGCCTGAGCGCGGAACAGTTCTAACGATTGAACCAACACGGCGGCAAAACACGCCTTTCTTTCAGCGTTGGCGTTTTTTTAGCCATTAGCCCTCGCCCCTCTGGCGAGGGTTGCTCACACCTGCACTGCCCCTGTGGACATCGCGCGCCAGTCGCCCGGTGGCAGACCCATGGTTAAAAAAATAAGAACAAAGGAGCTTCACCATGGACCGTAACACCCGCACGCTCGCTGCTCGATTCCTGCTCGCTGGTGGCGTCATCAGCCTTTGCGCCCCGGCCGCTGCTGACTTTATCAAGGACAGCAAGGCCAGCCTTGAACTGCGCAATTTTTACTTCAACCGTGATTTTCGCCAAACCAATGCCGCGCAATCCAAACAAGATGAGTGGGCGCAGGGTTTCTTGCTGCGCTATGAGTCGGGGTACACCGAAGGTTTGCTTGGTGTGGGTTTCGATGCCCTGGGCCTGGAGGGCGTCAAGCTCGATTCCAGCCCCGACCGTGCGGGTTCCGGCCTGCTCAAACGCTATGGAAACACCCGTAATGGTTCCCAGGATGAGTATGGCGAACTGGGCCTTACCGCCAAACTACGCGCGTCCAAGAGTGCGCTGAAACTCGGCACGCTGCAGCCTAAACTGCCGACGATATCGGCCAACGATTCACGGCTGTTGCCACAAACGTTCGAGGGAGGGCAGCTGACGTCGCTGGAGATTGAAGGCATGACGGTGGATGCCGGGCGGTTGACGCAGGTCAATCAGCGCGACTCCTCGAATTACGAAGACATGGGCATCACCCGAACGGGCGCCAAAGGCATCACGACGTAACAAGTCACCAGCGACAAGTTCGATTTCGCCAGCCTCAATTACAAATGGACCAGCAATCTCGCAACAGCCTACAGCTATGGGCACCTCGACAACTTCTACAGCCAACACTTGGTCAACCTGACCTACCTGCTGCCGCTTACCACGGGCCTGTCGCTGAAGACGGATCTGCGCTTCGCCCGCTCTACGGACGATGGCGGGAGCAATGTGGACAACGATGCGTTCGGTGCGATGCTCATCTATAACGTCGGCGGGCATGCGTTCGGCCTGGCCTATCAAGGCATGAGCGGCGACACCGGTTATGCCTACGTTAACGGCGCCGACGCGTTCCTGGTGAACTTCGTGCAGATCGGCGACTTCGCCAGCAAGGACGAAAAGTCCTGGCAGGTTCGCTACGACTACAACTTCGCTGCCATCGGGGTGCCCGGCCTGACCTTCATGACCCGCTACCTCAATGGCGACAACGTTGACCTGGGCAGCAACCGCCCAGAGGGCAAGGAATGGGAGCGCGATACTGATATCGGCTACGCTGTGCAAAGCGGCCCGCTGAAAAACGTCGGGGTGAAATGGCGTAACGCGACTGTGCGTTCGAGCCATTTTGGCAGCGATCTGGATGAAAACCGCTTGATCGTCAGCTACGCCTTGCCGATCTGGTAGCAATTGCGCAGATCACGTTGATTGACGAACCCGGGGAGGGTTTTAGAAACAGTCGGCTAGCCAGAGGGGGACGGGAGTTGCTATACATTCTCCGAGGGAGATCGGTACAGAACTGTACCGGTCTTCCCTCGGGAACATCTGATTGCGGCGTCAGAGCAGCACGTGGGCTGCAGACCTTGATATGTATGGTGGGCCCAGCAGGACTCGAACCTGCGACCAAGGGATTATGAGTCCCCTGCTCTAACCAACTGAGCTATAGGCCCCCAGTGGTCGCGGATTATAACGACGGTTTCTCAACAGTGCTATCCGAAAAGTCGGAAAGACTTGTACGAAGAAAGGTTGCGGCGAATTCTGAGGGGGGTAGGGGCAGGCTGACGATGTAGCCCTGGATCTGTTCGCAGCCTTCGGCGGCGAGGAATTGCTGCTGCGCCTGGGTCTCGACGCCTTCGGCAATCACGGTGAATTGCATGCTGCGTCCGAGGGCGATGATGGCGCGAACGATCGCCGCATCGTGGGGGTCGTCCGGCAGGCCGCGGACGAAGGACTGGTCGATCTTGAGGATGTCCAGCGGCAGGCGTTTGAGGTAGCTGAGCGAGGAATAGCCGGTGCCGAAATCGTCGATGGCCAGTTGCACGCCCAGGCGTTTGAGCTGGTGAAGCACGGCGAGGGCTTCTTCGGCCTGGCTCATGATGAAGTTTTCGGTGATTTCCAGCTGCAGGCAGCCGGGCTTGAGGTGGTACAGCTTGAGCAGGTGGTCGATGCGCTGCACCAGGTTGGGTTGGCGCAATTGTGCGCCGGCCAGGTTTACCGATAGCGGGCCGAAGGCCTGGTATGTCTTGTTCCACTCGCGCATTTGCTGGCAGGCGTGGTCCAGCACCCAGTCGCCTAATTGAAGGATCATGCCGTTCTCTTCGGCCAGGGGAATGAAACTCTCGGGTGGCACGTCGCCGAAGGAGGGGTGGTGCCAGCGGATCAGCGCTTCGGCGCCGACCAGGCACTGGCTCTTCAAGCTGAACTTGGGTTGGAAGCTCAGGCTCAGTTCATTGCGTTCAATGGCTCGGCGCAGGGCATGTTCCAGGGCAACCCGTTTGCTGGCCTGGGCGGTGAGGTCGCGGGTGTAGCTTTCGACACGGTTGCGGCCTTTGGCCTTGGAGCGGTACATGGCCGCGTCGGCGTTCTTGATCAGGCTGGCGACGTCGGTACCGTCCTTGGGGTACAGGCTGGTACCGATGCTGGCGCTGGTGAAGAACTCATGGTCGCCGGCCTGGAAGGGCGCACTGAAACAGGCCAGCAACTTGTTGGCGATGTTTTCAGCGTCGCTGGCTTGTTGCAGGCCGGGCAGCAGGATGATGAACTCGTCACCCCCCAGGCGCGCCACGGTGTCGATATCGCGCACTTGCTCCTTGAGGCGATGGGCGATGCCTTTGAGCAGCAAATCGCCCACGGGGTGGCCCAGGCTGTCGTTGATGTGCTTGAAGCGGTCGAGGTCGAGAAACAGCACGGCGCCCTGGCGGCTGGAATCCAATGGGCAGGTCAGGGCTGATTGCAGTCGGCTTTCAAAGAGTGCGCGGTTTGGCAAGCCGGTGAGCGGGTCGTGGTGGGCCTGGTAGTCCAGCTTGGCCTGGGCATGCTTGAGGCTGGAGATGTCGGCAAACACTGCCACGAAGTGCGTGATGGCACGTTCGTTGTTGCGCACAGCGCTGATGGTCAGCCAGCTGGGGTAGAGCTCACCGTTTTTACGCCGGTTGTAGATTTCCCCCTGCCAATGGCCTTCTGCGGTCAGTTGGTGCCAGAGCGCGACATAAAAAGCGCTGTCATGTTGGCCGGAGGCCAGCAGGCGCGGCGTTTGCCCCAGGGCTTCGCTTTCGCTGTAACCGGTAATCTCGCTGAAGGCGCGGTTGACGGCGGTGATGCGCTGTTCGGTATCGGTGATCAAGACGCCTTCGGCGGTGCTTTCAAATACCGTGGCGGCCAACTGCAGTTTTTCCTGCATGAGGTGGCGTTCGGTGATATCCCGGGCGATGGTCAGCATGCAATCGACACCGCCGATGGGCAACGGCCGAGCCGAGAGTTCACACAGCCGGACTTCGCCATCGCTGCGACGGATATGGCAGCTGAAGTCGCGGACATAACCGTCCCTTGCCAGGATTTCGAGCAGCCTCTTGCGTTCGTTGAGGTCGACCCACATACCCAGGTCGAGGCTGGAGTGATCGATCGAGACGACGCTGTTGTAGCCGGTAAGGCGGCTGAAGCCTTCGTTGACCTCGATCAGCAAGCCATCGCTCTGGCGTGACAACAGCAGGCCGTCTGGTGAGGCGTGGAAGGCCTTGGCGAACTTCTCTTCGGATATCTGCAGCTGTTGCTGGGTTTCCTTGAGTTGGCTGATGTCACGCACCACCACCACCAGTGCCGGCGTGATGTCGAGCATGAAGGGTTCGGCGGAGATAAGGCCGGTGAACAACTGGCCATTATCGCGGCGAAAGGGCATCTCCAGGTTGCGGATGCTGCCTGCTTGCAGCCGTTGCAGCAGCCCTGGCCCGACCCCCTCGATCGCCCAGATGTTGAGGTCGGTCAGGTTCTGGCCGATGGCGGCTGTGCCGTCCAGCCCGATCTGTTCCTCGAACGCCTTGTTCACTTCCAGCAGGCAGCCGTCGCTGAGCCTGGCGATCAGCAGGACGTCTGGACATTGCTTGAACACCGAGGCGAATTTCTGTTCGGACAGACGCAGGGCCTCTTCGATCTTCTTGGTTTCGCTGATGTCGATCATCAAGCCGCGCATGACCGGTACGGGGCCCGGTTCGATCAGGCTGACGATGTCGCGCACCCACAGGCAGCGACCGTCGGCGGTAAAGACGCGGTAATCGAGGCTGTGATCGCGCCCGGCCAATGTTTCGGTTTCACAGAACGCCTGGGCCCACATGGCATCGTCAGGGTGCAGGATGTTGTTCCAGAACCCGGGCTTGAGCCATTGGCTCAGCGGGTAGCCCAACAGGTTTTCGGCGTGGGGCGAGACATAGCTGTAGGTGAAATCGTCGGCATTGGCCTCCCAGGCGATGGCAGAAAGGCTCTCGATCAGGCCGCGATAATGGTATTCGCTGCTGCGCAGTTCCTGCTCAAGGGCAACGCGCCTGGCTATTTCCGAGCTGAGCCGCCGGTTGATGCGGATGACCACCGCCAGGACGATACACAGCACCAGCAAGCCCGGCAGGCCGTAGGTCAGGGTGTCATGCCAGAGGGTGCGATGGTCGAGGACCTTGCCGACCCAGCGCTCCTGGATATCACTGATTTCGCCGGGCGTCATGTCGGCCAGAAGCTTGTCGAGGATGCCCACCAGGACTTTTTGCTCCAATGGCGCAGCCATGGCCAGTTGGTAGCGGTAGGGCGTTTCGCCCGTTACGTACAGGCCTTCGAGCTTGAGCTGGCGCAGGCTCCAGATGGCGGAGGCGAGGTCGCCAACAACGGCATCGACTTTGTCGGTGGCCAGTGCTTGCAGGGTCGAACTGACGTTGGGCAGGGCCACCAGGTTGAGGTCGGGGTGATGTGTACGCAGCAGCTCATGGGGTGCATAGTCTTCCACCACGGCGATTTTCAGCCCGTAGAGCTCCTTGAGGTCACGCGGCTGCGGGCCGCCCTTGTGGGCCAGGATGACAATCGGGAAGTCCAGGTAGGGGCGGGTAAATGCCAGGAAGTTTTGCCGTTCGGGGGTCGACATGATGCCGGGCAGCAAATCCACTTTGCCTTGCCTGGCTTGTTCAAGCACAGCCGACCAACTGACGGGCTCGATCGGCTCGACGCGTACGCCCAGCCGATCTTTTATCAAGGTAACGTAATCGGCGGCCAGTCCCTGGTAATGGCCTTCCTGGTCGCGGTACTCGAATGGCGGCCAGGAGGCATCGACGCCAAGGCGCAGCTGCGGGTGTGCGCTGAGCCAGGCTTGTTCCTCGGTGGTCAGGGTCAGGGCGTCGGCCGCTGCGGTCCATGCAAGCACAGATAGCAACAGAATGGCCGGCAGTCTTGGCATAGCGGCCTCGTTACCTCGATGGAATGAGTCGAGTGTAGACGGGCATTTCGCAGAGGGGAAAGGTTCGCCTGTCGTAAATCACAGAAAGCAAAACCCCCGGCATGCCGGGGGTTTTGGTATTACTCGTCGAGGAAGGAGCGCAGATGCTCGCTTCTTGTCGGATGGCGCAGTTTACGCAGCGCCTTGGCTTCGATCTGACGGATCCGCTCACGGGTCACGTCGAACTGTTTACCAACCTCCTCGAGGGTGTGGTCGGTATTCATGTCGATACCGAAGCGCATGCGCAGAACCTTGGCTTCACGGGCAGTGAGGCCGGACAGCACTTCGCGAGTCGCTTCTTTAAGGCTCTCAACAGTGGCGACATCGATTGGCGACTGCATGGTCGAGTCTTCGATGAAGTCACCCAGATGGGAGTCTTCGTCATCACCGATCGGGGTTTCCATGGAGATCGGCTCTTTGGCGATCTTCAATACCTTGCGGATCTTGTCCTCAGGCATTTCCATGCGTTCGCCCAGCTCTTCCGGGGTCGGTTCGCGACCCATTTCCTGCAGCATCTGCCGGGAAATACGGTTGAGCTTGTTGATCGTCTCGATCATGTGCACCGGAATACGGATGGTGCGGGCCTGGTCGGCGATCGAGCGAGTGATCGCCTGACGGATCCACCAGGTGGCATAAGTCGAGAACTTGTAGCCGCGACGGTATTCGAACTTGTCTACCGCTTTCATCAAGCCGATGTTGCCTTCCTGGATCA
>CAYVPI010000162.1:0-11791 GCA_964453495.1 uncultured Pseudomonas sp.
TGCCTGGCATGTACGAAGGCGAAGACTACGACCTGGCCGGCTTCTGCGTCGGCGTGGTGGAAAAGGCCGAGATCATCGACGGCTCCAAGGTTGCCACCGGCGACGCGCTGATCGCGCTGCCGTCTTCCGGCCCGCACTCCAATGGTTATTCGCTGATCCGCAAGATCATCGAGGTGTCCGGTGCCGACATCGAGAGCATTCAGCTCGACGGCAAGCCGCTGACCGAACTGCTGATGGCCCCGACCCGCATCTACGTCAAGCCACTGCTCAAACTGATCAAGGACACCGGCGCGGTCAAGGCCATGGCCCACATCACCGGCGGTGGCTTGCTGGACAACATCCCGCGCGTACTGCCAGAAGGCGCCCAGGCCGTGGTCGACGTTGCCAGCTGGCAGCGCCCGGCCGTGTTCGACTGGTTGCAAGAAAAAGGCAACGTCGATGAAACCGAAATGCACCGCGTGCTGAACTGCGGCGTAGGCATGGTCATCTGCGTAGCCCAGGACCAGGTCGACAACGCCCTGAACGTACTGCGTGCCGAAGGCGAGCAGCCATGGGTCATCGGCCAGATCGGCGTTGCCGCCGAAGGCGCTGCCCAGGTCGAACTGAAAAACCTCAAGGCGCACTGATGCCCGCTACCTGTGACGTCGTCGTTCTGCTGTCGGGCTCCGGCAGCAACCTGCAGGCGCTGATCGATAACACCCAGGCCGGGGACAACCCGGCCCGCATCAGCGCGGTGATCTCCAACCGCGCCGATGCCTACGGGCTGCAGCGCGCTCAGGCTGCCGGCATCGAGACGCGGGTGCTTGATCACAAGGCTTTCGAAGGCCGCGAAGCCTTCGATGCCGCCCTGATGGAGCTGATTGACGGGTTCAACCCGCAATTGGTGGTACTGGCTGGGTTCATGCGCATTCTCAGTGGTGATTTCGTACGTCACTACCAGGGCCGCCTGCTTAACATCCACCCTTCCCTGCTGCCAAAGTACAAAGGCTTGCACACCCACCAACGGGCGTTGCAGGACGGCGAACGCGACCATGGCTGCAGCGTGCATTTCGTCACCGAGGAACTCGATGGCGGACCGCTGGTCGTACAAGCTGTAATTCCGGTAGAGTTGGACGACACGCCAGAAACCCTGGCACAGCGGGTCCACACCCAGGAACACCGGATTTATCCGCTGGCCGTACGCTGGTTCGCCGAAGGCCGCTTGCGTCTCGGTGATCAAGGTGCATTACTGGATGGTCAGCCGTTGGCGGCCACCGGCCACTTGATTCGACCCTAGGAGATTTTATGCGTCGTGCCCTGCTCTTCGCTGTCGCTTTGCTCGCACTGCCCGTTCACGCGGCGGACCTGAAGCCCTTCTCCGCCAGCTACACCGCCGACTGGAAACAGCTGCCCATGAGCGGCACGGCTGAGCGCAGCCTGAAAGAAACCGGCAACGGAGTCTGGACCTTGAGCTTCAAGGCCTCGATGATGATCGCCAGCCTTTCTGAAGTCAGCACCCTGAGCGTCGACAAGGACGTGCTGCTGCCCAAGACCTACAACTTCGAGCGCGGCGGCCTGGGCAAGGCCAAGAAAGTCGACCTGGATTTTGACTGGTCGTCGAAAATGATCACCGGTACCGACCGTGGCGATGCCGTCAAGCTGCCGCTCAACCGTGGCATCCTCGACAAGTCGACCTATCAACTGGCCCTGCAACACGACGTGGCTGCCGGCAAGAAGAGCATGAGCTACCAGGTGGTCGACGGCGACGAAGTCGACACCTACGACTTCCGCGTGCTGGGTACTGAAATGGTCGAGACCAAGGCCGGCAAGGTCGAAGCCACCAAGGTCGAACGCGTACGCGATCCCACGCAAAGTAATCGCATCACCGTGCTCTGGTTCGCCAAGGACTGGGACTACCTGCTGGTACGCCTGCAACAGGTTGAAACCGACGGCAAGGAGTACAACATCATGCTCCTGGACGGTACGGTGGATGGCAAGGCTGTCAAAGGCAGCTGAGTTGGATGTTCAAAAAAGCCCTGCGTTGAGCGGGGCTTTTTTTTGCCTGGCGTTTCTCATCGGATAGCAACACCCCCTCACCCCAACCCTCTCCCCAAAGGGGAGAGGGAGCAGATTTGCGTCGTATACAAAGACTGAGTGCACACGAGATTAGCCCCCCACATGAAACATGTTTCACCCACCATTCACTTACTTAGCAAGCTACCAAACTCTATAAAGAAGACCTGCACACGCCTTGCTGCAGATCAACGATTGGAGCTTACAGATGACTGTGAAAGTAACTGAACGCGACGATTCACACATGTCCCATGAAGGCCTGGCTGCCGGAATCCGGATCTGGGATGTGCATCAACAAGACCTGCTGGTGGGTATGTTCCACAACGAGAACGACGCTCACAGCTACAAGGCCGAACTGGAAGAACTGGAACTTCAACGGGAAGCTTGAGCAGCCACCTCGTTCCCGCGCTCTGCGTGGGAACGAGGTGCGAACGGAGGATTTACCACATCAGGTCGTCAGGGATCTGGTAGGCGGCATACGGATCGTCCGCATCCGGCGCCTCGACCTGGGTATTGAGCAGCACGATACGGCGCGGGTCACGCTCCTGGATCTTCAGTGCCGCTTCACGAGGAATGACCTCATAGCCACCGCCATGATGCACGATTGCCAGCGAGCCGCTGCTGAGCTTGCTGCGCATCAGGTTGTTGACCGACAGGCGCTTGACCTTTTTGTCGTCGACAAAGTTGTAGTAATCCTCGGTGCTCAGCTTGGGCAGGCGCGATACTTCGATCAATTGCTTGATCTGCGCGGCACGGGCCTTCTGCTCGGCCTTTTCCTGCTGCTGGCGGTTGAGTTCCTGGTCGCGCTTGACCTTTTCGGCCATGGCTTCCTGGGCGGCACGCTGCTGGGAGTCGTCGACTTCGACCTGGCCCTTGTGCTCCAGGCGCTTCTGTTTCTGTTTCTCTTTACTGACCTGCTTGACCTGCTTTTGGTTGACCAGACCGGCTTTCAGCAATTGGTCACGTAGGGAAAGGCTCATGGTGCTCACTCACTTATGCAACGGCTCAGCCACAGCTGGGCAGATTCTTTTCCTGGCGTTTGGCTTCGCTCCATAGAGCGTCCAAATCTTCGAGGGTGCAATCTTCTATGGGACGCTGGGTATCGCGCAATGCCTGTTCGATAAAACGGAAGCGTCTTTCGAACTTGGCATTGGCGCCACGCAGCGCGGTTTCCGGGTCGACCTTCAAGTGGCGGGCCAGATTGACCACCACGAATAACAAGTCGCCGACTTCTTCACCGATGGCCTGGCTGTCATTGCTGGCCATGGCCTCGAGCACTTCATCGAGCTCTTCGCGCACCTTGTCCAGCACCGGCAAGGCATCCGGCCAGTCGAAACCGACCTGGGCAGTGCGTTTTTGCAGCTTGGCCGCACGCGACAAAGCCGGCAGAGCCACTGGAACATCATCGAGCAGCGACAATTGCTCGGGCTCGGCGGCCTTCAGTGCGCGCTCTTCGGCCTTGAGCTCTTCCCAGCGCTGCTTGACCTGGGCTTCGTCCAGGCGCGGCGTATCGGCCGGTGCATACAGCTCACCGGTAGGGAACACATGGGGATGGCGGCGGATCAATTTGCGCGTGATGCTGTCGACCACGCCAGCAAATTCGAAGCGCCCTTCTTCCAGTGCCAGCTGGCTGTAATACACCACCTGGAACAACAAGTCGCCCAACTCGCCCTGCAAGTGCTCGAAATCACCGCGCTCGATGGCGTCGGCCACTTCGTAGGCCTCCTCCAGGGTATGTGGCACGATGCTGGCGTAGTCTTGCTTGAGGTCCCACGGGCAGCCGAACTGCGGGTCGCGCAGGCAGGACATCAGGTGTAGCAGGTCTTCGAGTTTATACATCTACATCCCTCTATGCCTGGCCGGCCCCATCGCGGGCAAGCCCGCTCCTGTAGGAGCGGGCTTGCCCGCGATGCGATCTCAAGGCGTTCGATTGCGCCGGGTCTCGATGATATTCGGCAGCTGAGAAATACGCCCCAACAACCTCCCTAATGCATCCAACCCCGGAATCTCGATCGTCAACGACATCAGCGCGGTATTGTCTTCCTTGTTCGAGCGGGTGTTGACCGCCAGGACGTTGATCCGCTCATTGAGCAGGACCTGGGAAACGTCACGCAGCAACCCGGATCGGTCGTAGGCACGGATAACGATATCCACCGGATACGTCAGCACCGGTACCGGCCCCCAGCTTACCTGGATGATACGTTCCGGCTCACGCCCGGCCAGCTGCAGCGCCGAGGCGCAATCCTGGCGGTGGATGCTCACGCCACGGCCCTGGGTGATGTAACCCACAATGGCATCGCCCGGCAATGGCTGGCAGCAACCGGCCATCTGCGTCATCAGGTTGCCGACACCCTGAATCTGGATATCGCCACGCTTGCCCGGCTTGTAGCCAGTGGCCTTGCGCGGTATCAGTTCCAGCTGTTCGTTGCCGCGCTCCGGCTCGACCAGTTGCTGGGCCGCGTTGACCAAATGGGCCAGGCGCAGGTCGCCGGCCCCGAGCGAGGCAAACATATCCTCGACCGTCTTGACGTTGGCCTTTTCCGCCAGCCGCTCGAAATCCACCTGAGGCAGGCCCAGGCGGTTGAGCTCGCGCTCAAGCAGGGTCTTGCCGGCGGCAACGTTCTGGTCGCGTGCCTGCAGCTTGAACCAATGCACGATCTTGGCCCGCGCCCGCGAGGTGGTGACGTAGCCCAGGTTGGAGTTCAACCAGTCACGGCTCGGGTGGCCGTGCTTGCTGGTGATGATCTCGACCTGCTCGCCGGTCTGCAGGCTGTAGTTCAAGGGCACGATACGGCCATTGATCTTGGCGCCACGGCAATTGTGGCCAATTTCGGTATGCACCCGGTAGGCGAAGTCCAGCGGCGTCGCACCTTTGGGCAGGTCGATGGCATGCCCGTCGGGGGTGAAGACATACACCCGGTCGGGCTCGATATCCACGCGCAGCTGCTCGGCCAGGCCACCGATGTCGCCCAGCTCCTCGTGCCACTCCAGGACCTGGCGCAGCCAGGAGATTTTCTCTTCGTAATGGTTGGAGCTGGATTTGACGTCGGTGCCCTTGTATTTCCAGTGGGCACAAACCCCCAGTTCCGCCTCTTCATGCATGGCATGGGTGCGGATCTGCACCTCCAGCACCTTGCCTTCAGGGCCGATTACCGCGGTGTGCAACGAGCGGTAGCCGTTCTCCTTTGGGTTGGCGATGTAGTCGTCGAACTCTTTGGGAATA
This sequence comes from uncultured Pseudomonas sp., assembly GCA_964453495.1. Lineage (GTDB taxonomy): Bacteria > Pseudomonadota > Gammaproteobacteria > Pseudomonadales > Pseudomonadaceae > Aquipseudomonas. Next base: position 5,276 of record CAYVPI010000162.1, read on the forward strand.
TGCCGCCACAGCGTATGGACAATGCCGAGCGCGGTGTAACAGTCGCGCATTTCCGGCACCAGCACCCGCACTGCGCGCACGTCGTAGATCTGGCTGAACTCCAGGCCCTTGCGCTGCATTTTGCGCCAGATCGAATAGATGTGCTTGGCCCGGCCGCTGATGTCGGCCTTGACCCCGGTGGCCAGCAGCTCGTTCTGCAGCTGGGTCATGACCTCGGAAATAAAGCGCTCGCGGTCCAGCCGCCGCTCGTGCAGCAACTTGGCGATCTGCTTGTACTGGTCAGGCTCCAGGTAACGGAAGGACAGGTCCTCCAGCTCCCATTTGATATGGCCGATACCCAGGCGGTGCGCCAACGGCGCATAGATATCGAAGACTTCACGGGCAACCCGATGACGTTTTTCATCGTCGGCGCTCTTGACCGCGCGAATGGCGCAGGTGCGTTCGGCCAGTTTGATCAGGGCGACACGCACATCGTCGACCATTGCCACCAACATCTTGCGCAGGTTTTCCACTTGCGCCTGCGAGCCGAGCACCAGTGACTGGCGCGGGCTCAGGCTGGTGCTGATCGCTGCCATGCGCAATACGCCATCAATCAGCTTGGCAACCACCGAGCCGAAACGCTGGCTGACTTCGGCAAGGGTGACCTTGCCTTCACGCACCGAGCGGTAGATGACCGCTGCGACCAGGGAATCCTGGTCGAGCTTGAGGTCGGCGAGGATCTCGGCGATTTCCAGGCCTGCCTGAAAACTCGAGGTCCCGTCGGCCCAGGAATGCTTTGCTGTGTTGCCTTTGTTCTCGACCTGCTGGGCGAACTCGCACGCGGCCTTGAGGGCCGTGCGGTCCAGCGCCAGATCGACGCTCACCACATGATCGAGCCATGCATCGAGATTGATACTGCCGTCTGTGTTGATCGGCTGGTGTGCTCTCACCTGTACCATCTTGTTTACCTTCCCTACGGCGCTTGTAGTGCGCCTGAAGTCGCTGGCTTTACCCCTTGCTGGGCCCGGCAGGGGGTCTGCGTTCACGCGCCAGTCGGATTAAACGAGCATCCTAGCTCGCTTCAAATAACGCCATCGCCTCGACATGTGCCGTCTGCGGAAACATATCGAGAATTCCGGCACGTTTTAACTGGTATCCCTGCCGGGTCAATTCCAGCGCATCACGCGCCAGGGTTGCCGGGTTACAGGACACGTACACCAACCGCTTGGCACCCAAGGCGGAAATCTTGCGCACTACCTCGAAAGCGCCATCGCGTGGTGGATCCAAGAGTACCGCACAAAAGCCTTGAGCAGCCCAGCCTGACGCTACCAGAGGCTGGGATAAATCGGCGTGAAAAAAATGCGTGTTATGCAAATTGTTACTCGCGGCATTCGCCGCCGCACGCTCGACCATCGTCGCCACGCCTTCTACTGCCACCACCTCACGTGCCAGCTGCGCCAATGGCAGGGCAAAGTTGCCCAGCCCGCAGAACAGGTCCAGCACGCGCTCGTCGGCCTTGGGCGCCAACCACTCAAGGGCCTGGGCAATCATTGCCGAATTGACCGCGGCATTGACCTGCACGAAGTCACCCGGACGGTAGGCCAGTTCCAGGCCCCAAGGTTCCAACGCAAATCCCAGTGCCTGGCCGGCTGTGGCCGGTTGCGGGCCGTCGTCGCCATGCAACCAGAGCTGTGCCGAATGCTCCGTGCAGAAGGCTTCGAGCAGCTGCCGGTCGCCATCGGCCAACGGCGCGGTGTGACGGACCAACACCGCCAGGGCGGTGCCGCTGAACAATTCCACATGCCCCAGTACCTGAGGTTTGCTGAACCGACGCAACATGGCCGGCAACTGGCGCATGATCGGTTGCAAGGGCTGTACCAGAACCATGCAGTCGTCGATGGCGACGATGTCCTGACTTGCAGCGGCGCGAAAACCGACCGCAAGTTTTTTCGCCTTGGCATCCCAGCGCACGGCAATCCGTGCCCGGCGGCGATAGCCAAACTCCGGGCCAACCAGCGGGGCGGCCCACTGCTGCGGCTCAAGGTTAGCCACCCGCGACAATTGCTCGGCGAGCATGCGCTGTTTCAGGGCGAGTTGGTCCTCATGCGCCAAGTGCTGCACGCTACAACCCCCACAATTCCCCGCATGTGGGCAAGGTGCTGGGCGGCGCAGGGTGCTGATCTGGAACACTCGCTCAACACGTGCTTGCACCACCTTGCCGTGGGCGTTGAGCACGCGCGCTTCGACGTCCTCGCCAGCCAGGGCGCCAGCGACGAACCAGGTACGCCCCTCGACAAAGGCAATGCCGCGGCCGTCGTTGGAAAGGCGTTCGATGCTCAGGCGCTGCTTCTTGCCAGCGGGTACTTGTGCTGCCCGGCTTCCGCCCGCAGGCTGGAAGCGCAGGCCGGTATTACGCTTGGCCATCAGTTGGGTGCATCGAAAAGGCCGGTCGACAGGTAACGGTCGCCACGGTCGCAAATGATCGCAACGATCACTGCATTTTCTACTTCGCGGGACAGGCGCAAGGCCCCCGCCACGGCACCGCCGGAGGACACACCACAGAAAATGCCTTCCTCACGCGCCAGACGGCGCATGGTGTCTTCAGCTTCGGCCTGGGACATGTCCATCACTTGGTCGACGCGCGAGGCGTCATAAATCTTCGGAAGGTATTCCTCGGGCCAGCGACGGATACCCGGGATGGCCGAGCCTTCCATGGGCTGCAGGCCGACGATTTGCACCGCCGGGTTCTGCTCCTTGAGGTAGCGCGACACGCCCATGATGGTACCGGTGGTGCCCATGGAGCTGACGAAATGGGTAATGCTGCCTTGGGTCTGACGCCAGATTTCCGGGCCGGTGCCCAGGTAATGGGCCTCGGGGTTGTCGACATTGCCAAATTGGTCAAGCACCTTGCCGCGCCCCTCGGCCAGCATGCGCTCGGCCAGGTCACGAGCGCCTTCCATGCCCTCTTCCTTGCTGACCAGGATCAACTCGGCCCCATAGGCGGTCATGGCGGCCTTGCGCTCGGCGCTGGAGTTGTCCGGCATGATCAGGATCATCTTGTAGCCCTTGATCGCCGCTGCCATGGCCAAGGCAATCCCGGTATTACCCGAGGTCGCTTCGATCAGGGTATCGCCCGGCTTGATCTGCCCGCGCGCTTCGGCGCGACTGATCATCGACAACGCCGGACGGTCCTTGACCGAACCTGCCGGGTTATTGCCTTCGAGCTTGAGAAGAATGGTGTTACTGCTTTCGCCGGCCAGCCGTTGCAAGCGGACCAATGGCGTGTTGCCGACGCAATCGGCGATGGTTGGGTACTGCAGGGTCATGGCGTATTCGCAATCCGGGCTGCGGGGGCGTCTATCATACCGGCAAATGACCCGCGCCCATATCACGCAAAGTATGGGGCTTATGGCCGAACGCTATAAGCCCTGCTCAGACCATCGCCTGTGTTCAAGCTGTGAGCGGCTTTTTCACCCTGGCCAACGGCAAGTGCATGTTCAAGCGCAGCCCTTGGCCGGTATTTTCCGCCCACAGGCGCCCCCCCTGCACTTGCAGGGCATTGCGGGCAATGCTCAAGCCCAGGCCGAAACCGCCATCGCCGGGGCGCGAACCGTCGAGACGAATGAACGGGTCGAAGATTCGCTCCAGCTCCGTTTCGGCAACCCCACCCCCCTGGTCCTCCAGAAACAGGTGCCAATGAGTACCATGGAGCCGACCATTGAGGCTGATAGTGCCCTGTGCCGGCGAATGGCGAATGGCATTGCGCAGGCCGTTTTCCAGGGCCTGGGCCAAGCCATTGAGGTTGCCCCAGACCCAGCAGGACGCGTCCAGACCGCAGTGGAGTTGCGCCGCTGGCCAGCCGGTTTCGAAACAGGCATTTTCAGTCAGCATTTCCCACAGGGCCTGGACCTGAATCGCCTCCTTGGCCGGCGCGGCGCGCTCGGCGTCGAGCCAGGCCAATTGCAGGGTGTCTTCGACCAGGCGCTGCATGCCATCCACTTCACGGCTCAGGCGCTCGCGCAATTGTTGCGCATCCAGCTCGCTGTCACAGGCGATGCGCAAGCGGCTCAAGGGCGTGCGCAATTCATGTGAGAGGTCACGCAACAGCTGCTGTTGCAGGGCCACTGTGTTTTGCAGGCGTTCGGACATGTGGTCGAACGCCCGGCCCAGCTCACCCAGTTCATCGCAGCGGCCGGTAGTAGCCGCCGGCAGGCGCTTGGCCAACTGGTCGGCGCGCCAGGCATTGGCCTGTTCGCGTAGCTGATTGAGCGGCACGATCAACATGCGGTAGAGGACGACGCACAGCAGCAAGGTGAACACGCCAGGGATGATGCCATTGGTCACCACTCGCCAGGCCAGGGTGTAGCGCCCGGGGATGAAACGTTGTGGCAGCTCGATCACCAGGCTGCCGAGCGCCGGGGATTGCGGGAAAGGGATCTTGAGCCAGGGAGTAGTGCGCTGACGCCTGCTCATAGGCCAATCCACCCCGCGAAGGAAGGTCATGTGCTGGCTTTCCAGCTCGCTCAGGGGGTAGCTGCTCAACGACTGCAGGTCGCGACCGATGACGCCGATCCAGCCAGTCTCGCGTTCACCCATGCCATCAAGCCAGACATCGACCCCCGCCTGCCCGCCCTGCACCCAGGCAAGCTCAGCTTCAGCGGCATACGCCTTGAGGGTGCTACGCGCCTCTTTGGAGAGGAAGGCGTTCTGCACCTCCATGTAACGGCCCCAGGACCAGCTCAACCAGATCATCAGCAGGCAGAAGCCCACCAGCAGGAAGGCCAGTTTCCAGAACAGTGAGTGCCGGCCCGGCACCTCAGCCTTCCTGCTCGGCGGCGCTCAGGACATAGCCCTTGCCCCAGACGGTACGTACCTGCTGGGTGTGGTAATCGATGCCCTTGAGCTTGCGACGGATCTGGCTGACGTGCATATCCAGGCTGCGGTCATGTTGTACATAGCCGCGTTGCAACACTTGCTGATAAAGGAAGGGCTTGCTCAGGACTTCTTCGCTGCTGCGATTGAGGGTTTCCAGCAGCCGATACTCACTGGGCGTCAGTCCCGCCCAACGCCCCCCGCGGTTGACGTCACAGGCTTGCTCATCAAAGGTCAGGCCCGCGCTTACTTCGCGCACCGGCTGCAGATACCGGCGCTCCATTGCCACCCGGCGCAAGATGGCTTCAACCCGTACTTGCAGCTCGGCCATGCTGAAGGGCTTGGGCAGATAGTCGTCGGCGCCACGCTGAAAGCCCGTAATACGATCCGCTTCAGCACCCAGCGCCGACATCAGGATAACCGGCGTGGCCGAACGCTCGCGCAGGCCCGCCAGTACATCAAGGCCATTCATGCCCGGCAGCAGAATATCCATCAGCACCACGTCGAAACGCCCGCGCTGGGCGATATCCAGGCCGTCGCGGCCGTTCTGACACCACGTGACCTGGAAGCCGCAGCGCCCCAATTGCTCATGCACAAAGGCACCAAGCACAGGGTCGTCTTCGATGGCAAGGATACTGGGAGCGCTAATAGATACGGGAGTCATTGGCGTGTGCTAGTAATTCTCAATCACTGATTATTGAGGATTAATGCCTGCTGGGCAATCAAACCCGACAAAAGTCGATACAAGAAGGTGCATTGGCGCCCCAGTCGCGGTAATTTCCCGCCATGGCCCTTCGGGGATCGATTGCAAGCTGCCGGCGCACCACTGCCCGGCGCAGGAGTGTGGCGTGTTGAATAAACTGGGTATCAAAGGCCGTGTGATGGTGCTCGCCTTGGTGCCGGCCAGCCTGATGGCGCTGGTACTGGGCGGCTACTTCACCTGGCTGCAGCAAATGGAATTGCATGCCCAACTGTTGCAACGGGGTGAAATGATCGCCGAACAATTGGCCCCCCTGGTGGCACCGGCCTTGGTGCGCAAGGATTCGGCGCTGCTCGATCGCATAGCCTCGCAGTCCCTGGAACAAAAAGATGTGCGCGCCGTAGCGTTCCTGGCCCCGGATCGCAACGGCCTGGCCCACGCCGGCCCAAGCATGATCAACCAGCCCCCAACGGGCGACCTGATGCACTTGCTGCAACGCAGTGGCAGCGACGCCACCCGTTACCTGATGCCGGTGTTCGGTTATCACCGCGACCTGGCCGGCGAGTCGGTCCCCGGTGAAGGCGACCGCTTGCTCGGCTGGGTGGAGCTGGAGTTGTCCCACGACGGCACCTTGCTGCGCGGTTATCGCAGCTTGTTCGCCAGCCTGCTGCTGATCGGCCTGGGCCTGGTCACCACGGCGCTGCTGGCCTTGCGCATGAGCCGCTCGATCAACGACCCGATCAGCCAGATAAAGGAAGCCGTTACCCAGCTCAAGGACGGCAACCTGGAAAAACGCCTGCCCTCGCTCGGTAGCCCCGAGCTCGATGAACTGGCCGCGGGCATCAACCGCATGGCCGGCACCTTGCAAAGTGCCCAGGAAGAACTGCAACACAGCATCGACCAGGCCACCGAAGACGTGCGCCAGAACCTGGAAACCATCGAGATCCAGAACATCGAGCTGGACC
>CAYVPI010000163.1:0-11774 GCA_964453495.1 uncultured Pseudomonas sp.
CAAGGCGTCTTCGGCATTGATTCCGGCGCACACGGCAAACAAGGGGTCATGCCCGGCATCGCAGGTACCGAACGGGGTGAAGGCTGTTTTGGCGACGGTGCTGGCAGGTGGTGGATCGGGAACAATTTTGATCATGATAAAGCTCCAGTATTAGTACATGGGAGCTACCACTTTCGCTTGCACACGAATGGGTGGCAGCTGCGCGCAGGTGTGCAAGACCGAGAATACCGGAACCCGGCAGGCCCGAAGGCCTCCCACGCACAGCCGCCATAAATCACTTCGCGAACGAAGTACTCCAGAGAGGCTTATGGTGCTGTTTGGTATTCAACTAACTCGAGCTTGCACACTCGGCCGCTGATTTTGCAGCGACCGAACGAGCCTAGAGTGCAGACCAAAGCGACGCAACCTTCAGGAGGGCGACACGGGTCGTAGGATAATTCTTTAAATCAAAATCAAGATAGTGATTTGTCTTGATTTTCACCATTAGGCATTGAACAGAGTGATCGCTGTACGTAATCACCACGTAGCCAGTACCTGGAAGGGGTTCGGCGCGGCCCTGCGGAGCCTAAAACCCGCGGACTACATCTAACCCACCTGCTGGAAAAGGCCTTTGTATTGCGCGAAAAACTTAATTAGAATTAATCTCATTTACACTCTAACTTCGCGCAGGGTCCTTGACATGATTGAAGCGGCGACGCCATCGGAGCACAGCCTGCACGCGCTGTACCGTGACCACCGGAGTTGGCTGGAGAGTTGGTTGCGCCGGCGCATGGGCAATGCGTGGGATGCGGCCGATCTGAGTCAGGACACCTTTTTGCGGGTGCTCGGCAGTTCGCAGTCAATCGTGGAAATGCGTGAACCACGCGCGTATCTGCTAACGGTCGGCAAACGCCTGCTGAGCAACTTCTACACCCGTCGCAGCCTTGAACAGGCCTATCTGGAAGCCCTGGCGAACCTGCCTGAAGAGTCCGCGCCGTCGCCGGAGCAACGCTGGATCCTGCTGGAAACCCTGCAAGCACTGGACGAATTGCTCGATGGATTGGCGCCGGTCGTGCGCCGGGTGTTCCTGTTGAGTCAGCTCGAAGGCCTCGGCTACCGGGAAATCGCCGAGCGGTTGCGAGTGTCCGAACGCACCATCAAACGCTACATGGCGCAGGCGTATGAACATTGCCTGCTGCTGGAACTGTGATGCACACCGCGCCGTCCAGTGAAGCCCGTGAAGTGGCGCGTGCCGCGGCGCAGTGGCTGACGCTGCTGGAATCTGGCGAAGCGAGCGAAGGCGATCACGTGCGCCTGCACAACTGGCGCAACAGCCACAGCAGCCACGAAAACGCGTGGCAAAAGGCGCAACAGTTGCACCAGCGCTTCAGCGCAGTACCTTCGGCGTTGGCGATGGCCACCCTGGATCGCCCGGATCTCGCACGCCGGGCAGCACTCAAACGGGTGCTTGGGGTGGTGGCGGTGGTTCCGGCCGCCTGGCTGATCAGCCGTCAGTTGCCGCTGGATGTGTGGCGCGCCGATCTGCACACCGGCACTGGCGAATTCAAGCAACAGCCGTTGGCCGATGGCAGCGCGTTGCAGCTCAATACCGCCAGCGCGGTGAATGTCGACCTCGCGGCCCGCCTGGTGACACTGGTGCGCGGCGAGATGACGTTGAAGGTGCCGGGCAGCGCGCCCCTGACGATCCAGGCACCTTTCGGTCGCATCATCGTCAGCCGCAGCGAAGTCTGCGTGCGCCTGAACGAGCGTGATTGCCGGGTTTCAGTGGTCAGCGGTTCGGTGCAGCTCAAACCTCTGCAGGGGGCCGCGATGACTCTGCAGGCCGGGCAGCAGGTCAGTCTGCAAGCCGGCGGCGCGGGGCCGGTGGCGGTGTTCGATGCCTTGCTGCCCGACTGGCGCAGTGGCGTGCTCATGGCGCAAAACCAGCCGTTGGGCGATTTTCTGCGCGAATTGAGCCGTTATCGTTCCGGTCTGCTGCGGTGGGATCCGGCGCTGGAAGCCTTGCGCATTACCGGCAGTTTCCGCCTCGACAACACGGATCGGGTGCTTTCGTTGCTGGCCGCGAGCCTGCCGCTGGATGTGCAGTCACGCACTCGATTCTGGGTAACGCTGGTTCCTCGTAAAAATACTGCCTGAAGCCTGTCCCTTTTTTTTGCCTCGCTGGTCATTCCAGGTAAGTGAACAAAAAAACGAGAGCTTCTTCCAATGCCCGCAGTATTTTCGAGTCGTTTGCGTCCGTTGTTGCAGTTGAGCTTCATGCTGAGCCTGAGTGCCAGTCCGTTGTTGATACCACAGAGCTGGGCCGACGACGCCGCTGAGCGGCGCAGTTATCAGGTGCCAGCCGGCAGTCTGAGTGCGGCGTTGACCCGCTTCGCCGGGCTCTCCGGGGTCAATCTGTCGGTGGATCCAGCGCTGGTCAGCGGCCGTAGCAGCAATGGCCTGTCCGGTGAATACGGGGTCGAGGAAGGTTTTGCGCGGTTGTTGCAAGGGTCCGGTCTGCAACTGCAGGCGGTTGGCGAACAGGCGTACATCCTGACCCCGGCGCCGGAAGGCAGCAGCCTGCAACTGGGCGCCACCTCGATTGTCGGTGCCACTGACTCGGAGCACGGTGATCCGTATGCCGGCGGCCAGGTCGCGCGCCGCGGTTCGCAAGGTTTGCTGGGCTCGAATGATTTTATGGAAACACCGTTCAGCATGACCACCTACACCAGCGAGGTGGTCAAGAACCAGCAGGCGCGTACCCTGGGCGACCTGATCGCCAACGATCCCTCGGTTCGCGCCACCAACCCGGCGGGTGGGCGTTACGAGCAGTTCACCATTCGCGGGCTCAGCCTTTTCAACAGTGATGTCGCCTACAACGGTCTCTACGGCATCCTGCCGACCTATACGATCGACATGGAAATGGCTGACCGCGTCGACATCCTCAAAGGCCCGAGCCAGCTCATCTACGGTATCTCGCCGCGAGGCAGCGTGGGTGGTGGGATCAACGTGGTGCCCAAGCGCGCGACCGACATGCCCATCACCTCGTTCACCGGTAGCTACGCGTCTGACAGCCAGGTCGGCGGTGCCGTGGATGTAGGGCGGCGTTTTGGCGAAGACAACAAGTTCGGCATTCGTTTCAACGGTGTGAAACAGTCCGGCGATACCGAATGGGATCACCAGAATGTCGACCGCGAGATGGCCGTTTTGGGCCTGGATTTTCGCGGTGAACGCCTGCGGCTCTCGACGGATATCGGGCGCACCGAGCGTGATACCGACGCGCCGCAAGAACGCGTGCAGGTTGGCGCCAAGGCGCAGGTCCCGCATGCCAGTGATGTTCGCGACAACTATGCGCAGCCTTGGAGCAAGGCGAGTACCAACGACACCTTCGGCACGGTGAACGGCGAATTCGATGTCAGCGATTCCGTCATGCTGTACGGCGGCGTGGGGGCACGTAAAAGCAACCATGACTTCCTCCGCCATGCCGTGTCGGTCATCAATGATGCCGGTGATTTCAGCGTCCAACCGCGTGACTTCACCCGTGACGAAAATGTCCGGACGGCCACAGCCGGGGTGCGTAACTGGTTTCATACCGGCCCGGTGAGCCATCAAGTCAACTTGGGCGCCAGCTATTTCTACATGGACTTCGAGAACGGCGGTGCTCGCTATGCCGCGGCCCCCAGCAACCTCTACAACCCGGTGCAAACAGCAACGCCTGTCAGACCCACGCGCTTCGATCCAGAGGTCTATACCGAGAACCGCTTCAGTAGCGTGGCATTGTCCGACACACTGGGTTTCTTCGACGATCGACTGCTGCTGACCCTCGGCGCCCGCTGGCAGCGGGTGAAGGTTGACGACTGGTCGGACGATGTCAAAGGCGATACGGCTTACGATGAGGAAAAGGTTTCGCCGTCGGGCGGCATCCTGTTCAAGGCAACCGATAAGTTGTCGCTGTATGCCAACTACATGGAAGGCCTGAGCCAGGGCAAGATCGCGCCATCGACCTCGGTGAACGAGGACGAGATCTTCCCGCCGTTCATCAGCCGCCAGGTCGAGGTCGGCGCCAAGTATGACGCGGGTGCGTTTGCCGTGACCGCCGCGGTGTTCCGGATCAAGCAACCGGCTTACGAGACCAACGCTACGACGCGCGTCTTCGGCCCGAACGGCAAGCGCGAGAACACCGGTGTGGAAGTGAGTGTGTTCGGTGAACCGCTCAAAGGTTTTCGACTGCTCGGCGGTGTGATGTACATTGACAGCGAACTGACTGACACCACCAACGGTACCTTCGACGGCAACCGGGCCCCGGCCACGCCCGAGTACAACGTCAACCTGGGCGCCGAATGGGACGTTCCGAGCGTGCAGGGCTTGACCCTGACCAGCCGCGGTATCTATTCCAGCTCGCAGTATCTGGAGCAGGCCAACGGGAAGGAAATTGATTCCTGGGAGCGCCTGGACATGGGCGCTCGCTACGCCTTCAAGATTGACGAAAAGAACATCACCCTGCGCGCCAACATCGAGAACGTGGCAGACAAACGCTACTGGAGCTCCGCCGGCGCTTCGGACGACAGCGAACCGGGGCTGACCCTCTCCACGCCGCGCACCTATCTGCTGTCCGCGACCGTCGACTTTTGAGTCGACGCTTGCGCCACGCCCATCATCGGGCAGCGTCGCACCCTGCTGGCGCTGCCGCATATGGCGCTTTCTGTCTCCAAGAGTTACAAACCCCCTCACGTAATGAGTGACCCAGCCGAAACAGAACCCATCAAACTTTTTCCCAAAACCTCCCCACCCAGGTTTTTGGACCGACCCAGGGCAAGCAACGCCCTTATTTTTCGAGGGCGAAGCGTGAATCAACGACATGCGCTGGCACTGGTCTTTTTGCTGACGGTTCTGATGGGCTGCGCGACCACGCCACCCAAGGATCAAGGCGACCTCTGCAACATCTACCGCGAGTATCCCGGCTGGTACGAAGACTCGCTCCAGATGCAGAAAAATTTTGGCACACCCCTGCATGTCGCCATGGCGATCATGAAGCAGGAGAGCAGCTTTGTGGCCGATGCCTTGCCGCCGCGCGACTACCTGCTTTGGGTGATCCCTTGGGGGCGTGTCAGTTCCGCCTACGGTTATGCACAGGCTCAGGATCCGGTGTGGGGTGAGTACAAGGCGGCTACTGATAACGGCGGCTCGCGTGACAACTTTGATGACGCGATCATGTTCATCGGCTGGTACGCCACCGGCACCCGCCGTCAACTCGGGATCTCCCAATGGGACGCCTACAACCAGTACCTTGCCTACCACGAAGGGCGGGGGGGTTACAGCCGCGGTACCTATCGCAGCAAGCCTTGGTTGATGCAGGTGGCGCGTAAGGTGGAGCAGCAGTCGAAGGTTTACAGCGCTCAGCTCAGGCAGTGCCAGCAGGATTTGGAAGACGATCGCGGCTGGTTTTAACGCTGGGGGAGGGCGCTGAACCAGGTGTTAGCGTAGAAGTCGCCGTGAAGGATACCGACTGACGATTGTGCGGGGTGCACGAGGCTGAGTAATCCTCTCACCTCAGTTGGATGATCACGGGTTTATTTTTATTCAACGGAAGCTTAGCAACAGCGCCGATCCTTTATTCAACGGCTGGCAGGGCTGCATTCCCTAGAGTCAACGCGATCCGTAGCAGCTGGCGGAGCCCGCGTCCGACTGCGCAGCAGTCGTGAAATCCAACGATGCGAGCATTCAGAATTATCGTGCACTCAGGTTTTATGACTGCTGTGCAGTCGGACGCAGGCTCCGCCAGCTGCTACATAAAAATCTGTTGCCGCATCTGAGCGACAGCGAGGCGTGCACCAAGGCGTCTTCGGCATTGATTGCGGCGCACACGGCAAACAAAGGATCATGCCCGGCATCGCAGGTGCCGAAGGGGATAATGGCAGTTTTGGCGACGTTGCCGGCTGGCGGTGGATCGGGAACGAGCCTCATACACGAAACTGCCCCATCAGCGTATTGAGCTTTCCGGCAAGTTGGCCCAGTGCCTGACTCGCCTCGTTGGAACGGTCGGCTGCCTGGGCATTTTCGTGGGCCAGGGAGGCTGCGCGGGTTACGTTCTGGTTGATGTCCTCGACCACGTGCGACTGCTCCAGGGTGGCGCTGGCGATCGAGGCGTTCAATTCAGTGACGTTGCGTAGTGCGCCGAGGACATGGTGCAGGCTTTCAGCCGTTTGGTGGGCCTGTGCCACGGTTTGTTGCGCGGCTTGGCTGCTGGCATTGATGACATCCACCGCGGCTTGGGAGTTGCCGTGCAGGCGCTCGATCATGTCCTGGATTTGCGCGGTGGATTGCTGCGTGCGCTGGGCCAGCAGGCGCACTTCGTCTGCGACCACGGCGAAGCCGCGACCCTGCTCGCCAGCGCGCGCCGCCTCAATGGCGGCGTTCAGCGCGAGGAGGTTGGTCTGCTCGGCAATGGCGCGGATCACTTCCAGCACGCTGCCGATCTGGGTGCTTTCCTGGGCCAGGCTCTGGATCACCTCGACGGCCTGGCCGATGGTTTCGGACAACTGGTCGATCTGGCGCAGGCTGCTGTCGATGTTGTGCTGGCCCCGACGGGCCTGTTCCTCGGCCTGGCGTACTTCGTTGGCAGCGTGCTCGGCATTCTTGGCCACATCCTGCACGGCGTAGGAGACTTCGTGGATGGCGGCGGCCACCAGTTCCATCTGCTGCGATTGCTGCTGGCTATGGTGCTGGCTATCGGCGGCGATTTCGCTGAGTGACTTCGACGCCCGGTCCAGGCTGTCAGCGGACTGTATGGACTGGCCGATCACGCCACGCAGCTTGTTGGTGAACACGTTGAAATGGCCGCTCAAGTCTGTCAGTTCATCGCGCCAGCGGTTATCCAGGTTGCGGGTCAAGTCGGCTTCGCCGCCGGCGATGTTCTCCATTGCATCGACCACCCGCGCCAGTGGCGAGGCGATGCTGCGGGCAATCAGCAGGATCAGCGCGCTGAGCAGCAGGGTGATCGTCACCAGTATGCCGACGGTCTGAATCAGCTGGCGGCGGAACTCGACTTGCACGTCGTCTACGTAGATGCCCGAGCCGACAATCCAACCCCAGGGCTTGAACAATTCGACGTAGGACACCTTCTGCACGGGTGCATCGGAACCCGGCTTGGGCCAGCGGTAGTGCACCAGGCCAGCACCCTCTTGTTTGGCCACGGCGGCCATTTCGTCGAACAGCGCCTTGCCGTCCGGGTCGCGTGTACCGGCCATGCGCTTGCCCTCGAGCTTGGCATTGGGGTGCATGACCATGCGAGTGTCGAGGTCTTCAAGCCAGAAGTAATCCTCGCGGTCGTAGCGCAAGTCGCGCATCACTGCGATGGCCTGCTGCTGCGCCTGCTCGCGGGTGAGGCCGTGGCCTTCCTGGCTGTGGAAGTGGCGCAGGATGCCACTGGCGGTCTCGACCACGTGACGGGTTTTCAGCGCCTTGGCCGTGTAAAGGTCGTCATAGCTCTGCTTGAGCATCAGGCTTGCGAGCATCATCAGCATCAGGATGGAGGTCAGCAAAATCAGCCACAAACGGCAGCTGATGGAAATATTGCGCAGGCCGAGCATGGGCAACTCCGCGAGGGGTAAGACTGGGGAAAGCCGGACGCGATAGTCGCATCCGGCTGGAGGGGATCAGAGCACGTAGTGGGTCAGCTCGCGGGCGATCAGCAGGCGCTGGACCTCGCTGGAGCCTTCGTAGATCTGCGTGATGCGCGCGTCGCGGTAGTAACGCTCTACCGGGTAATCCTCCAGGTAGCCGTAGCCGCCATGGATTTGCATGGCGCTGGAGCACACGCGCTCGGCCATTTCCGAGGCAAACAGCTTGGCCTGCGAGGCTTCTGACAGGCAGGGTTGCCCGGCGCTTTTCAGGCGCGCGGCATGCAGCACCAGCAGGCGGGTGGCGTTGAGCCGCGTGTGCATGTCGGCGAGCAGGTTGGACACGCTCTGGTGCTCGATGATCGGCTTGCCGAACTGGACGCGTTCGCGAGCATAGCCCAGGGCTGCCTCGAAGGCTGCGCGGGCGATACCCAGGGCTTGGGCGGCGATGCCGATGCGGCCGCCCTCCAGGTTCGACAGGGCGATGGCCAGCCCCTTGCCGCGTTCACCCAGCAGGTTGGCCTCGGCGATGGTGCAATTGCTCAGGGTCACCGCGCAGGTGTCGGAGGCCTTGATGCCCATCTTGTGTTCACTGCGGTCGACCACGAAACCGGGACTGTCAGTCGGTACCAGGAAGGCCGACAGGCCCTTCTTGCCAAGTTCCGGATCGGTGACGGCGAAGACGATGGCCAGTTTGGCGCGCTTGCCGTTGCTGACGAACTGCTTGGCACCGTTGAGTACCCATTGGCCGTCGCGCAGTTCGGCACGGGTGCGCAGGTTGTGCGCTTCGGAGCCGGCCTGTGGCTCGGTCAAGCAGAAGCAGCCGATTGCCTGGCCGCTGGCCAGCAGGGGCAACCAGCTGTCTTGCTGCGCCGGGCTACCGAATTTGAGCAGCGGGCCGCAGCCCACTGAATTGTGAATGCTCATCAGTGCACCGAGGGCACCGTCGCCGGCCGAGATTTCTTCCACAGCCAGGGCGTAGGCTACATAGTCGGTGTAGCTGCCGCCCCAGGTGTCTGGCACGACCATGCCCAGCAGGCCCAGCTCGCCCATTTGCGCCACCACGGCGTCATCGATCCAACCGGCTTTTTCCCAGGCCTGGGCGTGCGGGCCGACTTCGCTGCGAGCGAAGTCGCGAGCCATGTCGCGGATCATGCGTTGTTCTTCGGTCAATTCGATATCGTGCATTGCAAAGTCTCCTGCCGATCAGGCGGTACGTTGGGGCTTGCCAGAGGCGCGGTGAAAATCGCTGAAGAAAGCCTGCACCCGCGCAGGTACCAGCTCGGCCAGGGTTGGCGGGTCCCAGCGTGGGCGCTTGTCCTTGTCGATGATCAGGGCGCGTATGCCCTCCATCAGGTCGCCCTTGTCGAACCATTGGTAGTCCAGGTGCAGCTCCAGGGCAAAGCAGTCGGCCAGGGGCAGGTAGCGACCGCGGCGCAGCAGCTCAAGCGTCGCGGCCATCGCCAGCGGCGAGCGGCTGTCGAGCAGCTTGACCGTCTGCTCGGCCCAGTCGCGCAGCTCGGGGCGTTGTTCGCGCTGCAGCGCGGTGCGAATGGCCGGCACATCGGGCAAAGCGAAATAGTCGTCGATCGCCTGGCGATAGGCCTTGAGCTCGGACCCCGCAATACGCTCGGTGGCCATACCCTCGAGCAGGTCTTGCAAGTCTTCGTCGGGTGCAGCGGTCCAGCTCAGGTGATCGAGGGCGGCATCGAGCTCGGCCAGCCGTTCGCTGGGCAGGCAGTAGTCGGCAAGGTCCGCGTAGAGGGCATCGGCGGCACGTACCTGGGCGCCAGTGACGCCCAGATAGATACCCAGCTCACCGGGCAGGCGCGGCAGGAAGTAACTGCCGCCGACATCGGGGAAAAAGCCGATGCCGACTTCCGGCATGCCCATGCGCGTGCGCTCGGTGATCACCCGCAACGAAGCGGCCTGGGCCAGGCCCATGCCGCCGCCCAGGACGAAACCATCGAGCAATGCCAGCACGGGCTTGGTGTAGCCGTGCAAGTACTCGTCCAGGGCGTACTCTTCTTCGAGGAACAGCTCATGCTGGTTGTCGCCGGCCTTGTGGCTGTCGTACAGCATGCGGATATCGCCACCGGCGCAGAAGGCCTTTTCGCCAGCGCCGCGCAGGGTCACGGCGACGATCTCCGGGTCCTGCTCCCAAGCCCACAGGTGCCGGCATAGCAGGCGCACCATGGGCAGGTCCAGGGTGTTGAGCGCGCTTGGCCGATTCAACGTCAGGTGGCCGACGCGGTTGCGCACGCTGGCCAGCACCGGGGCTTGCTGTTCGCTCATGCTCAGGCTTCCCCACGGAACAGGTTGATGATGGCGGAGAAGTCCAGGCCGCCGTTACCTTGCAGGCTGAAGGTCTGGTACAGCTGCTGGGCGGCAGCACCGAGCACCACCGGCTGGCGCGCATGCTTGGCCGCTTCGGTGGCCAGGCCCAGGTCCTTGAGCATCAGGTCGGTGCCAAAGCCGCCGCTGTAGCCGCGCGCGGCCGGCGCGTTTTCCAGTACGCCCGGGAACGGGTTGTTGATTTCCGAGCTCCAGCAGCGTCCGCTGGAGGTATTGATGACCCCGGCCAGCACCTTGGCGTCCATGCCCAGGGATACACCCAGGGCCATGGCTTCGGCGACGCCGACCATGGAAATACCGAGCAGCATATTGTTGGCAATCTTGGCCACCTGGCCGTTGCCGATGGCGCCGCAGTGAACGATGTTCCGGCCCATGGCCGAGAGGATCGGCAGGGCCTGGTCGTACACGTTGACCGTGCCGCCGACCATGAAGGTCAGGGTGCCGGCCGCGGCGCCTCCCGTGCCGCCAGACACCGGGGCATCCAGCATCGGGTTGCCTTGGGCGGTGGCGAGCGTGGCCACTTCGCGGGCGCTCAGTGGGTCGATGGTGGAACTGTCGATGAGCAGTACGCCCGGGGCGACATTGGCCAGCAGGCCGTCCGCGCCGAGGTAGACTTGCTTCACGTGGCCGGCGGTCGGCAGCATGGTGACGATGACGTCGACCTTGGCCCTGGCCACGGCGCCAGGCGATTGGGCAGCGCTGGCGCCGGCCTCGACCAGGGCGGCGACTGCCTGTTCAAAGGGGTCGAAGACGGTCAGGCTGTGGCCAGCCTTGAGCAGGTTGCGGGCCATTGGGCCGCCCATGTTGCCGAGGCCGAGAAATCCGATATGCATGTTGGCTACCTTTTGCGATGGGGGGCAGTGCGGCAGAAATGCTGCGCGCGCTTGTCGTCGGCCGACGCACGGCGTCGGCCGGCAAAGGTCATTTCAGGGTGATGGTGGTGTTCACCGCAATGTCGGTGTCATCCTCGTCGAACCAGCGCTGGGTGACCGTCTTGGTCTGGGTGTAGAAGGTCACCACTTGCTTGCCGTAGGGGCCCAGGTCGCCCAGTTTGGAGGCGCGCGAACCGGAGAAGGAGAACAGCGGTACCGGTACCGGGATCGGCACGTTGATGCCGACCTGGCCGACGTCGATTTCTTCCTGGAAGTGACGGGCGGCAGCGCCGGAACGGGTGAACAGGGCCGTGCCGTTGCCGTTCGGGTTGGCGTTGATGATCTCGATGGCATCGTTCAGGTTGGCGGCGTGCATGACGCACAGCACCGGGCCGAAGATCTCTTCACGGTAAACAGACATTTGCGCAGTGACGCCGGAGAAGATGGTCGGGCCGACGAAGTTGCCGTCCTGGTAGCCCGGCACGCTCGGGTTGCGCCCATCCAGCTCGAGCTTGGCGCCTTCTTCGATACCGCTGGCAATCAGGCCGCTGATGCGGTCCAGGGCAGCGCAGGAAATCACCGGGCCGATGTCGGTGCCAGGCTCGGTGCCGCCATTGATCTTGAGCGTCTTGGTCCGCTCGATCAGGTCCGGCAGCCAGGTTTGTGCTTCACCGACCAGGATCACCACGGGCAGGGCCATGCAGCGCTGGCCGGCGGCACCGAAGGAGGCGCCCAGCAGGTTGTTCAGGGTCTGTTGCTTGTTGGCATCGGGCAGGACGATGGCATGGTTCTTCGCACCCATCATGCACTGCGCGCGCTTGCCGTTCTGGGTGGCGCGGTTGTAGACGTGGGTGCCGACCTTGGTCGAGCCGACGAAGGACACGGCCTTGATGTCCGGGTGGTCGCAGATCAGGTTCACCGCGTCGACGCCGCCGTGGATGACGTTGAG
>CAYVPI010000164.1:0-11509 GCA_964453495.1 uncultured Pseudomonas sp.
GCTTTGCCGCGGTAGAGTTCTTCACGTTTTTCCATGATGGGCTCCGCTTGCTAAAGTGATGGGCTAGGCGATTTCGCGCCAATCCAGCCCTGATTCTTGATCGGCCAGTTGCAGCCAGTCCGGGTCGCACCCGAGGGCGTCGACGAAACATTGCCGGGCCAGCTGCGGCAGGTTGTTCTTGCTGCTGAGATGGGCCAGCACCAGGTGCTGCAGGCTCTTCCAGCCCAACTCGGCCACCAGGCCCGCGGCCTGATGGTTGTTCAAATGTCCCAGTTCGCCACCGACCCGTTGCTTGAGAAAAACCGGGTAGTGACCTCTGGCCAGCCGGTCGCGACAATGGTTGGCTTCGATCATCAATGCATCGAGGCCTTCGTAGCTGTCGAGTACCTTGCCGTCATACGAGCCCAGGTCGGTCAGCAAGCCGAAACGGCGCCGCCCGTCGCTGAAAACGTATTGGGTCGGTTCCAGCGCATCATGCGCCACGGCCACTGCATTGACGCTCAAGGCGCCAATTTGCAAGACGTCCCCGCCCGCCACATAGCCCGCTGCCTCGACAGGCTTGCGCATCCCGCGCAACGTACCGCGACTTAAGTAGACCGGTAGATTGTAGCGCCGAGACAGCAAACCCACGCCATGCACATGATCGGCATGCTCGTGGGTCACCATGATAGCGCTCAATTGTGTCGGGTTGACCCCCAGCCGCGCCAGCCGCCTTTCGGTTTCCCGCAGGGAGAAACCGCAGTCGACCAGCACGTAGGTGTCTTCGCTTGCGATCAGCGTGCCATTGCCCTGGCTACCGCTGCCGAGTACGGCGAAGCGCACTTAACCCAGGTTGTCCTGAATCACAGTCAGTACGCGGCGGGCCACATCGGCCGGTGCCACGGTATTGATGTTCTTCTCGACAGTGACCTGAACGCTTTCACCAACCTTGCTCAGGCGCACCTGATAACGCTCGGCACGGGCCTCACGCTCCTCCTTGCTAGGTGCAGTGCCCAGCAACTTGCCGAAGAAACCAGGCTCTTGGTCTTTGCTGTCGGCGGTTTCGGCCAGGTTGATGTAGTACAGGCCCAGGCTGCGGTTGATGTCCTCGACGCGCCACTGGCCTTTTTCCAGGGCACGACCAACCGCGGACCAGGCGCGATCCAGGTCGGCACCCAGGTTCAATACCGGGTTGCCGCTACCGTCTTCGCTGAGGCTGACACGGCTAGGTGCATCGAAATCACGCGCTGCAAGCAGGGACACCGAACCGCCCTTCTCGGCGCTGCGGGTCATGCTGGCGAGCATTTCGTCGACCAGCGCGGTATCGACGCCGGTGTTGGTCGAACTGCTCGGGAAACCGACATCCGCGGTGCTGCCGGCCGGGCGCTCGGCGCTGACCACGTAGACTTCACTGGTATTGCGCTGCACGCCAGGCTCGATGCGCACCCGTACCCGCGTTTCGCTGTCGGAGCTGCTGGCAGCTGTGCTCAGGCGCTTGGCCATGGACCCGGAAAGCTCGTCGAAACGCTGCCAGGTAGTGTTGAACTCACCTGTCTGCGGACGCTCTTCAGCAATGCGAAAGCCATTGTCTTCAAAGAACTGACGCGCCACCGGCCAGACTTCGGCCGGTGCCCGCTGGGCCAGGACCCAGCGCGAATCGCCGCTTTTCTGCAGGCTGAAATCGCTGGCCTCGGCTGTCGCCGAGAGCGGCAGCGGGCGTGGCACCACGAACTCACCCTTGGCAGTATCGTCGGCCACGTTGCGCGGAATCGGCAACAGCGGGTCGAGGCGCTTGGCGGCTGTTACATCCGGCGGTATTTGCATGGGCGCGGTTTGGTTCGCTTCCAGGTAATCACTGCCACGATCGCGGAAGTAACCTTCTTCTCCCCAGAGCCAACCACAACCGCTGGTGCTCGAGATAACCAAGGCAAGGGCAGAAAGACCAGCCAATCGCTTCATGCGGTGTACTTCCTCAATTAAACCAGTACGCCGCACTGGCGCAGGGCCGTGCGCAGCGTTTCATGACAAGGTGCGCTGAGCCAGGTCAGCGGCAGGCGGATGCCCTCGTGCATCAGGCCCATTTCGACCAAAGCCCACTTCACCGGAATCGGGTTGGCTTCGATGAACAGGTCCTTGTGCAGCGGCATCAGTTTTTCGTTGATTGCCCGTGCGGTTTCGGCGTCGCCCTTGAGTGCAGCCTCGCACAGGTCGGCCATTTCGCGTGGGGCAACGTTGGCGGTGACGGAGATGTTGCCTTTGCCGCCCAACAGGATCAGTTCGACCGCGGTCGGATCATCACCGGACAGGACGATGAAATCCTTGCTCACGCCATCGAGGATAGCCTTGGCACGCTTCAAGTCGCCGGTGGCTTCCTTGATACCAATGATGTTCGGCACGGTGGATAGGCGGATCACGGTCTCGGCCTGCATGTCGCAGGAGGTGCGGCCGGGTACGTTGTAAAGGATCTGCGGGATATCGACGGCTTCGGCAATGTGCTTGAAGTGCTGGTACAGGCCTTCCTGGGTCGGCTTGTTGTAGTACGGGACTACCAGCAGGCAGGCATCGGCGCCGGCTTCCTTGGCGTTGCGGGTCAGTTCCACCGCTTCGCGAGTGGAGTTGGCACCGGTACCGGCGATCACCGGGATACGACCATTGACCTGCTTGACCACGGCACGGATGACTTCGATATGCTCGTTGACGTCCAGGGTCGCAGACTCACCGGTGGTACCCACGGCAACGATGGCATGCGTGCCATTTTCCAGGTGGAAGTCCACGAGTTTGCTGAGGCTGTCCCAGTCAAGACGCCCTTGTGCATCCATGGGTGTGACCAATGCCACCATACTGCCCGCAATCATGAAACCGCTCCTGCCGGAAAAAGAGAGCGGTAATGGTACTGGCGCCAAGATGCTTGTACAAGCGAAGTACTGCGCTGCTGCCATTCCCCTTGGCGCTGCTTTTCGCTACCCTTCAGACTTTGATCGGTACTGATAAGCTCGTACGCCGGGTTCCAGCCTCCATTTTCGGCATCACAAGCCCCGATCCAGCGTTGCCACCCCTCGCTCCTGCCTCACTGGAGCATGTTGCAACCTTGCGGCTCGGGTTTTCTGAATTCGCATCCGCAGGCTCGTTCCCGGAAAAAAGCCCTTGGTCGTACCGACCGCTCATCGCTTTAGGAATGCTGCATGTCCACCCCCACAGTTCGCGAACAATTCCTTGTCATCAGTGCCCTGGGCCCCAACCCGATGGAGCTGACCAATGTCCTCTGCCGGGCCAGCCACGACAACCGCTGCTCGGTGGTTACCTCGCGCCTGACCCGGCATGGCGAGTACAGCGCGTTGGTGCTGCAGGTCTCGGGCACCTGGGACGCCCTGGCACGCCTGGAAACCGGCCTGCCGGGCCTGGCGAAAAAACACGCGTTCATCGTCAATGTGGTGCGCAGCGCAACCCTGGAAAGCCGTCCGCTGTCGCTGCCCTACGTGGCGTACGTCAGCGCCGCTTACCGCTCGGACATCGTCAATGAGCTGTGCCAGTTCTTCATCGACCATAACGTCGAACTGGAAAACCTGACCTGCGATACCTACCAGGCCCCCCAGACCGGCGGCACCATGCTCAATGCCACTTTTACCGTGACATTGCCGGCCGGCGTGCAGATCAGCTGGCTGCGCGACCAGTTCCTGGATTTTGCCGACGCCCTGAACCTGGATGCCCTGATCGAACCGTGGCGCCCACAGAACCCTATCTAAGGAGCCTTTGCATGGCAGTTGAACTCGACCAGGCGGTAGCCGACTTCCAGGCCCAGGCCACCAGCGGGCAGACCGTCAGCCTGAGCGACCTGAAGGGGCGCCAGGTGGTGCTGTATTTCTACCCCAAGGACAGCACACCGGGCTGCACCACCGAAGGCCAGGGCTTTCGCGACCAGTACGAGGCCTTCAAGGCGGCTAACACCGAGATTTTCGGTGTATCGCGCGACGGCTTGAAGTCCCACGAGAACTTCAAGTGCAAGCAGGCCTTCCCCTTCGAGCTGATCAGCGACAAGGACGAGGCGCTCTGCCAGCTGTTCGACGTGATCAAGCTGAAGAAGCTGTACGGCAAGGAGTACATGGGCGTGGACCGCAGCACCTTCCTGATCGACAAGGACGGTGTACTACGCCAGCAGTGGCGCGGGGTGAAGGTGCCGGGGCATGTGGATGCGGTGCTGGAACAGGCACAAGCATTGAATAAAGCCTGAACGCAAACCGTGGGAGCCGGCTTGCCGGTGATGGATCACCGCTGTGTCAGGTTTTCTGTGGGAGCGGCCCCGGCCGCGAAGGGTCGCAGAGCGACCCGGCTGCCGATTACATGACATCAGATCAGCTCATCGCGGCCGGGACCGCTCCCACCAACCCCACACCACACTCGCTGATTTTCAAATCAACGGCGCAACCGCAGATTCCTGCTTGGGCCAGGCATCCAGTACCGCCTTGAACAAGGTCGCCAGCGGAATCGCGAAAAACACTCCCCAGAACCCCCACAACCCACCAAACAGCAGCACCGCGCAAATAATCGCCACAGGGTGCAGGTTGACCGCCTCGGAAAACAACAACGGCACCAGCACGTTGCCATCCAGGGTCTGAATGATTCCGTAGACCACCATCAGGTAGATGAACTGATCGCCCCAGCCCCACTGGAACAAAGCAATCAAGGTCACCGGCACGGTCACCACCACCGCCCCTACATAGGGCACCACCACCGACAACCCCACCAGCAACGCCAGCAGCGCCGCATAGTTGAGCCCCAGGGAAACGAAAGCGATGTAGGTGGCGATGCCACAGATGAAGATCTCGATGACTTTGCCGCGAATGTAATTGGCGATCTGCCGATTCATGTCCTGGGCAACACGGGTGATCAATGTGCGCTCGCGAGGCAGGTAACTGCGCACCCAGCGCCCGATCAAGGCGCGATCCTTCAAGAAGAAGAACACCAGGATCGGCACCAGCACCAGGTAGATCATGATATTGACCAACAGCGGCAGACTCGACAGCGAAAAGGTCAGCGCCCACTGCCCGAACTTGCCGATTTCACCACGCATCGCCTCGATGGCCCGCAGCACTTGCTCATCGGATACCAGGTGCGGGTAACGCTCCGGCAACAGCAAAAGCAGTGATTGCCACTTGCCCAGCATGCCCGGCAATTCGTTGAACAAGGTGATCAACTGGTGCCAGAGCAACGGCATCAGCACCAGCATGAAAACGGCCAAAGCGCTCATGAACAATGCGAACACGATACCCACCGCCATTGCCGGCGGCACACGCATGCGTTCCAGGGTGCTGACCAACCCCTGCATCAGAAAAGCCAGGACCATGCCCGCAAGCACCGGTGCCAGCATCCCGCCCAGGGTGAGCACCACCGCGAAGGCCAAAACCAGCAGCACCGCCAGCACAACGGCCTCCTCATCGGAGAAGTAGCGCTCGATCCAGTTGCGCAGTACTTTGAACATCAACAATCCTTAGTAAAAGACAGCGGCCTCAAGCCTTTTTCAGCCAATAGGAATACACCCCGGCTTCGACCTGTTCTTGCAACAGCGTATGACCGGCCAATCGGGCAAAGGTGCGAAAGTCACGCTGCGAGCCGGCGTCGGTAGCAATCACTTTCAAGACCGCGCCGCTGGCCAGCCGATTCAGCTCGAGCTTGGCCTTGAGCAACGGCAGCGGGCAGTTCAAGCCACTGGCATCGAGTTCGGCATCACACTCTACAACATCGATCATTGCATCTCTCCAGACGGGCACCCCGACCTTGCCGGCCTGTGCACGGGTATACATTTGTTCGCCCTAGAATACCCGAAGCCGGGGCACCTCTGGTCGCGGGCTTGCGAGCCGGCTACAGTAAGCTCTTTGTCGACTAGAGCTCCGTGCATGACTTTATTGCGCCCCACCCTGCTGACGCTGGCTTGCCTGCTCGCTCTACCGAGCGTTGCCGACGACCTGCCGTCACTGGGCGACGCCAGTTCTGCCATCGTTTCCCCACAGCAGGAACATCAACTGGGCCGCGCCTGGTTGAGTATGCTGCGTGGCCAGGTGCGCCAACTGTCCGACCCCCAGCTCAAGGATTATGTCGAAACCAGCGTCTACCGCCTGGCTGAATCCAGCCAGCTGCAGGACCGCCGCCTGGAATTCATCCTGATCGACAGCCCCCAGCTCAACGCCTTTGCCGCTCCCGGCGGGATCGTTGGCGTCAATGGTGGGTTATTCCTCAATGCCCAGACCGAGGGTGAATACGCATCGGTCCTCGCCCACGAATTGGCGCACTTGTCGCAGCGCCACTTCGCCCGTGGCGTCGAGGCCCAACAGCGCATGCAGGTGCCCATGATGGCAGCGTTGCTGGCCGGCATCATTGCCGCCGCTGCCGGCGCCGGTGACGCCGGTATCGCCGCGATTGCCGGCAGCCAGGCAGCTGCCATCCAGGAACAACGGCGCTTCTCCCGGCAGAACGAACAAGAAGCCGATCGTATCGGCATCATCAACCTGGAGAAGGCCGGCTACGACCCGCGCAACATGCCGACCATGTTCGAACGGTTGATGCGCCAGTACCGCTTCGATGCCAGGCCGCCGGAATTTTTGCTGACCCACCCGGTGACCGAATCGCGTATTGCCGACACCCGCAACCGCGCCGAACAAGCGCCGCAAGGCGGCACTGAAGACACCCTGCGCTATCAGCTGATCCGCGCCAGGGTCCAGCTCTCATACGAAGAAACACCGGGCCTTGCCGCCAAGCGTTTTCGCGCAAGCCTTGATGAAAACCCCAAGGATGATGCCGCCCGTTACGGCCTGGCCATTGCCTTGACCAAGGGCGGCCGCCTCAAGGAAGCACGGGAAAGCCTGCAGCCCCTGCTGGCCAAAGCGCCAAACGACATCACCTACAACCTGGCGATGATCGACCTGGACATGACCGACAATCACCTGCCCGACGCCCAGCAACGGGTAGACCGGATGCTGGCCCAGTACCCACGCAACTACCCGCTCAACCAGATGCGTGTCGACTTGCTGCTCAAGCAGAATCGCCCGGCCGATGCGGAAAAAGCACTTGAAGGCTTGCTCAAAACTCGCTCGGACGATCCGGATGTCTGGTACATGGTCGCCGAAACCCGTGGCCTGTCGGGCAATACCATTGGCCTGCACCAGGCCCGCGCCGAGTACTTCGCCCTGGTCGGCGACTATACCCAGGCCATTCAGCAACTCAGCTATGCCAAACAACGTGCCGGCAACAACTTCCAGCTGGCGTCACGCCTGGATGCACGTCAGCGGGAGTTGATGGAGCAGGAGCGGATGATCAAGGACATGATGAACTGAACAAAAAAGGCCGGAACAATGTTCCGGCCTTTTTTTGGCGACACCGTGGCGCCTGCATCGCTGGCAAGCCAGCTCCCACAAGTAGCCCAGAGTGTTCTGTGGGAGCTGGCTTGCCCGCGATGAGGACTGAACAGGCACCATGAAATCTCCCACAGGGAATTGCACCAAAGCTGCGAGGTCAAGCGTTGCCTGACAACTTCATCCGCGCTGCCTGGGTGAAATCGAGCATGCGCTTGAGCGGCCTGATCGCATTGGGGATCAGCGCCGGGTCGACGAATATCTCGTTACTACCCTCGCGCAGGCACTGCAGGGTGCGCTCCAGCGTGTTCATCGCCATCCATGGGCAATGTGCGCAACTACGGCACGCCGCACCGTTACCGGCCGTTGGCGCCTCTACGAACACTTTGTCCGGGCACAGCTGCTGCATCTTGTAGAAGATGCCGCGGTCGGTAGCTACGATGAAGGTCTTGTTCGGCAGCGACTGCGCCGCTGCGATCAACTGGCTGGTGGAACCGACGGCATCGGCCAGGTCAATGACCGACTCAGGTGATTCGGGGTGAACCAGAATCGCTGCATCAGGGTACAACGCCTTCATGTCTTCAAGTTGTCGCGACTTGAATTCTTCGTGGACGATGCAGGCACCGTCCCACAACAGCATGTCTGCGCCGGTGTTTTTCTGGATATAGCGGCCCAGGTGCTTGTCTGGCGCCCAGATGATTTTTTCACCGTTATCCATCAGGCTTTCGACAATTTCCAGGGCACAACTGGAAGTCACCACCCAGTCGGCTCGCGCCTTGACCGCAGCCGAAGTATTGGCATAAACCACCACGGTGCGGTCCGGATGCTGGTCGCAGAACGCAGCAAACTCATCCACCGGGCAGCCCAGGTCCAGCGAACAGGTCGCTTCCAGGGTCGGCATCAGCACGCGTTTTTCCGGGTTGAGGATCTTGGCGGTCTCACCCATGAAGCGAACGCCGGCTACCAAGACGGTCTTGGCCGGATGCTTGTTGCCGAAGCGCGCCATTTCCAGGGAGTCGGACACGCAGCCACCGGTTTCCTCGGCCAAAGCCTGGATTACCGGGTCGCAATAATAATGGGCTACCAGTACCGCATCCTGCGCCTTGAGTTCAGCAGCAATGGCGGAGCGGTATTGCGCTTCTTCCTCGGCAGTCAGCTGCTTGGGCTGCTTGGCGTCGAGGTGAGCTTGTACCAGAAGGCGTTCGGAAATCTGCGTCATGTTCGCAAGACCTGTAGGCATTACTGCGCGTAAGTCGAGTATACCACCCGGACTGACACGAGCCGGGCCGTTGATTGGAGGCCATTTGGCCTGTGTATCCATACCGCTTCGCCGTCGAACCAGAAGCCTCGAGACAAAAACGGAAAGCAAAAAAAAAGCTGGAAATCCACATTTTCATGGGCCTTCCAGCTTTTTCATACATCGTAATGGTGGGTCGTGTGGGACTCGAACCTACGACCAATTGGTTAAAAGCCAACTGCTCTACCAACTGAGCTAACGACCCGATGTGGTGCGTATAATACTGATTTTTAACGGGAATTCAACACCCTTTTAAAAATAATTCAAAAATAATGCGTTGGGTCCTGAACACCGGCCGCGGCAAAGCCTTCAGCACGTAGTCGGCAGCTGTCGCATTTGCCGCAGGCACGGCCCTGATCATCGGCCTGATAGCACGATACCGTCAGGCTGTAATCGACGCCGCGAGCAATGCCTGCCTGGACGATCTGCGCCTTGCTCAAGTTCTGCAGCGGTGCCTGAATCCGGAAGCCTTGCCCTTCGACACCAGCCTTGGTCGCCAGATTGGCCATGCGCTCGAACGCCTCGACGAACTCCGGGCGGCAATCCGGGTAACCGGAATAATCGACTGCATTGACGCCGATGAAGATGTCACGCGCGCCGAGGACCTCTGCCCAGCCCAGCGCCAACGACAAGAACACCGTATTGCGCGCAGGCACGTATGTGATCGGGATACCTTCGCTAGGAGCCTCAGGCACATCGATGCTGCTGTCGGTCAACGCCGAGCCGCCGATGCCATTGAGGTTCAGGCCGATCACCTTGTGTTCGACCACACCCAGATCACGCGCCACGCGAGCCGCTGCATCCAGTTCGGCGCGATGACGCTGGCCGTAATCGAAACTCATGGTGTAGCACTGATAGCCCTCGGCCTTGGCCATGGCAACTACCGTGGCCGAGTCCAGGCCACCGGACAACAGAATTACCGCGCGTTTATCAGTCATTGCATGCTCACTCATATCAACGCCCCGGCTCATCGTTCCAGAGCAATTTGTGCAATTGCATTTGCAGGCGTACCGGCAAGTTGTCGGCCACGATCCAATCGGCGAGCTCTGTCGCGCGCAACTGATGGTGGCTCGGCGAGAACAGGACTTCCCCTGCCCGCTTCTCCAACCCGTACTGGATCAGCTTGGACACTGCCCAGTCATAGTCTTCGCGCGAACAGATGACAAACTTGACCTGGTCATTGGTAGTCAACAAGTCGATGTTTTCATAGCGATTGCGTGCAACCTCCTTCGACCCGGGAGTCTTGAGGTCGAGCACACGACTGACGCGCGGATCCACCGCCGAGATATCGAGTGCACCGCTGGTTTCCAACGACACTTCATAGCCGGCATCGCACAACTGCTTGAGCAGGGGGATGGCGTTGGGCTGAGCCAAAGGCTCACCGCCAGTGACGCACACATAGCGAGGACGGTAACTGGCGACCTGCGCAAGAATCGCATCCAGACCCATGATGGTGCCGCCGCTGAAGGCATAGGCACTGTCACAGTAATCGCAACGCAATGGGCAACCAGTGAGGCGCACGAATACTGTAGGCAGGCCAGCAGTGCGCGTTTCACCCTGCAACGAGTAAAAGACTTCGGTAATTCGTAATGTGTCTTGCATATCCGCCACGGGCGTAACAGCTAAACAGGCCGTCCGCCTCCGTCAGGCACTCCACCAAACCCGCCAACGCGTGACCTGGAAGAGCGTATTCCAATAAAAGGGCAACAATTCTAACGAAAAAACCCGCGACAAGCGCGGGTTTCTTCTAAGCAGTGCCCCAAGGTCAGAGACGCTGCAGGTCTCGCTGCGCCAATTGCGCAGCGGAGGTGCCCGGATATTGGCTCACAACCTGCTGCAAAATACCCTTGACCTTGTCCATGTGCCCCAGGCGACGCTCGACGTCGGCAAGCTTGTACAGCGAGTCAGGCACCTTGGGATGCTTGGGGTACAGCTGGCTGACCTTGGCAAACGCCTGGCCCGCAGACTGCAGATCACCCTTGGCCAGGTTCACTTCACCCAACCAGTATTGGGCGTTGCCGGCATACTGGCTGTTGGGGTACTTGCGCAAGAATGCGTTGAACGCCTGGCTGGCCTTGTCGAAGTCCTTGGCCTTGATCAGGTCGAAGGCAGCATCGTAGTAGAGCTTTTCCTTGGCAGGATCGGCCGGTTCGTTGCTCGCAGCTGGCTGGCTTGCAGGCGCTTGCCCTGCAGCTGCTGCGGGGCTGCCAGCGGCGCTGTTGTCGCCACCGGCAGGGGAATTTTCAGGAGCCGCAGCGGGTGCACCGCCGGTTCCGATACGCCGATCAAGTTCCTGGTAACGCTCCAGGTTTTCTTGCTTCATGCGTGCAACATCATTTTGCAGAACTTCGATCACGCCTTGTTGCCGCGACAGTTGTTCCTGCATTTGTTGCAGTTGGTTGAACAGTTCGCCCTGTGCCGAGACAGGGGCTGTGACCCCTCCCCCGGCATAGGCGCCGTTCGTACCGTAACCGGCCGGCGGATAACTGCTACCGCTACTGTTGTAGCCCGCATTGTCATCGACCACAGGAACCTCAGCCCAAGCCACGAGTGGGAGGGAGAGAGCCAGAATAGTTACAGCACGACGGCACGTTCGCATGACTGATTACTTACGCAGTTCTACGCGACGGTTCTGAGCCCAGGACTGCTCGTCGTTGCCGGTAGCAACTGGACGCTCTTCGCCGTAGGAAACCAGTTCCAGCTGAGCTGGAGATACGCCTTGCAGAACCAGGTAGCGCTGAACGGCTTTCGCACGACGCTCGCCCAGAGCCATGTTGTATTCACGAGTACCACGCTCGTCGGTGTTGCCTTCCAGGACGACGCGAGCGCCATTGCCTTTCAGGTCCTTGGCGTGAACGTCCAGAGCGCGCATGGCTTCTGGCTTCAGGTC
>CAYVPI010000165.1:0-11469 GCA_964453495.1 uncultured Pseudomonas sp.
CTGCGACATGGGCTCCTTCCCTCACGAGCTACCTGGCTACCGGCACATCTCCAACCAGGAGGTACGCACGCAATTTGAACAGGCCTGGAATGTCACCCTGCAACCCGACCCCGGCCTGCGCATCCCCAACATGTTTGAGGCAGCCCTGGGCGGCAGCTTCAAGGGCCTGTATTGCCAGGGCGAAGACATTGCCCAGAGTGACCCCAATACCCAGCACGTCACTGCGGCGTTGTCGGCTATGGAATGCGTGGTGGTGCAGGATATTTTCCTCAACGAAACCGCCAAGTTCGCGCACGTGTTCCTGCCGGGCAGTTCGTTCCTGGAGAAAGATGGCACCTTCACCAACGCCGAGCGGCGCATCTCCCGAGTGCGCAAGGTTATGCAACCATTGGGCGGCAAGGCCGACTGGGAAGGCACCGTGGCCTTGGCCAATGCGCTGGGTTATCCGATGAGCTACCAGCATCCATCAGAAATCATGGATGAAATCGCCAGCCTGACGCCAACCTTCAGCAACGTTAGCTACACCGCCCTGGATCGCCACGGCAGCCTGCAATGGCCATGCAACGCGGCGGCACCGGACGGCACGCCGACCATGCACATCGAGGCGTTCGTGCGCGGCAAGGGGCGCTTCATGCTCACAGGCTATGTGCCCACCGAGGAAAAGGTTAACAGTCGCTATCCCCTTCTACTGACCACCGGCCGCATCCTCAGCCAGTACAACGTCGGCGCCCAGACGCGGCGTACCGACAACGTTGCCTGGCATGACGAAGATCGCCTGGAAATCCATCCAACCGACGCCGAGAGCCGTGGCATCAACGAAGGTGACTGGGTTGGTATCGGTAGCCGCGCGGGACAAACCGTACTGCGTGCGCGGGTCACCGAACGGGTAGCCCCAGGCGTGGTGTACACCACGTTCCACTTCCCTGAGTCGGGGGCCAACGTCATCACTACCGACAACTCCGACTGGGCCACCAATTGTCCGGAGTACAAGGTCACCGCCGTGGAAGTCAGCCGCGTCTATCAACCTTCCGAGTGGCAAAAACGCTACCAGGCGTTCAGCGACGAACAACGACGCTTACTCACCGAACGCCGTCAGGCACGCACCGCCGGGATTAAAGTCGAGGTACGTCGATGAGCACTGCCAACTTGATCAAGATGGCCAATCAAATTGCCCAGTACTTCGCCAGCGAACCAGACCAACAACAGGCCGTCCTGAGTATGCGCAATCATCTGCAAATGTTCTGGACGCCCGGCATGCGCAAGGAATTGCTGGCTTGGCAGTTAGCGCATCAGGGGGCGGATTTGCACCCACTGGCACAGGCTGCGTTGTGTGGGGCGGGCTGGGAGGTTTAGGTTCAGACAGTAGCCCCTCGGCCTGTTAAGACAGGCCTTGGAGGCGTGCGTATAATGCGCGCCCCCAAAACTGTTAATGTTTTTCCAATGAAAAAATTGCTGTCTATAGTAGCGCTGACCCTCTCAGTAATTACCCCCGCCTTCTCAAACCCGCCATCGACCTTTTCCGACGCCAAGGTCATAGCCAAACAGAAAATCTACCTTGACCAGGCTAACAGTGACCTTGGCGAGTTGTATTGCGGTTGCAAGTGGACATGGGTGGGTAAATCGGGTGGCCGCATCGACGCTGAGTCTTGCGGTTATCAAACCAGAAAACAGCAGAACCGTGCTGAACGCACTGAGTGGGAGCACATTGTTCCTGCCTATACATTCGGTAATCAACGCCAGTGCTGGAAAAACGGTGGGCGCGATCACTGCGTGGACGAAGACCCCGTGTTTCGTGCAATGGAGGCAGACCTGTTCAACCTCTACCCATCTGTTGGCGAGGTCAATGGTGACCGTAGTAACTTCAACTACGGTATGGCTTCCGGGGTAGCGCCGCAGTATGGGCAATGCAAGACGCGTGTTGATTTCGATCAACGAGCTGCGGAACCGCGTGATGAAGTCAAAGGCCTGGTCGCTCGAACAACCTTCTACATGTTCGACAGGTACAACCTGAGCATGTCTCGTCAGCAGCAACAACTACTGATGGCGTGGGACAAACAACACCCGGTTTCGGCTTGGGAGAAAGAGCGTGATCGGCGTATTGCTGCAATCATGGGGCATTCCAACCCGTTCGTAACCGGCGACCGTCGATGGACGCAAGGTTACAAGTCAGTAGGTGATGGGGTGGTTAGCGCCCTTCCTGTTAGTGCTCCACGAGCTGCAGCCCAACCGACTTTGGCGAGCGCGAACCCAGCAGGTTCGATCATTGGAAACCAGAAAAGCCATGTCTATCACCTCTCGATGGGGTGCCCTGGGTATGCTCAGGTGTCCGAGAAAAATCAGATCGCCTTCACATCGGAATCTGCGGCCCAGGCGGCAGGATATCGAAAGGCAGGCAACTGCAAATAAAGGAAGTCGCCAACCAATATCCTCAGACCAAGAGGACTGACATCCCATGGAGTACATTTGTACTCCATGCCTTTCAAGGGCTCTTATAACGAACCCGTACCTTAAACGGTGGTCACAACAAGTGATGGCATCGCAGCGCGACGCTTGCGACTCTCACAATTTTGGGTGCGCCGGATAACTACAGTGAGTTCAACGCCTTCTAACCCAGGCGCTGAACACTGCTCCCATCCAATGCTCCCTTTTCGGAGTACGGCAATGACTCAATCAATGCGTTTTTTCCTCTCGATCTTTCTCGCAATTGCGGCGTTGGCATCGGCAAGTCTGCTGAACAATGCAGCAGCGGCCACCGCGGAAGATCTGAATGCTGATTCTCGGCAAGCCTTGCAAATGCTCTACAAGGCCCATCCATTTTCCGAAACCATCTCGCAAAAAGCCAAGGCTGTGCTGGTCTTCCCGAAAATCATCAAGGCGGGCCTGGTGTTCGGTGGCAGCTATGGCGAGGGCGTATTAATGAAAGGCACGAAAGTGGAGAACTATTACAACTCCGTCAGTGGCTCTTGGGGACTGCAGGCAGGCGCCCAATCCTATGGTTATGTGGTTTTTCTGATGAGCGATAAAGCTGTGAAATACCTGACCGAAACCAAAGGTTGGGAAATCGGCGTTGGCCCAACGGTTGTTGTGGTTGATGAAGGGGTCGCAAAGAACCTGTCCAGTTCGACGCTCAAGGATGATGCCTACGCGTTCATCTTCGACCAACAAGGGTTGATGGCTGGGCTTAGCATCGAAGGATCGAAGATTTCGCTTATCAAGCGCTGAACTCGCCTCACGTGAGGCAATAGTAATCGCTGACCTGGGCGACGATCTCGCGTTTGGCGTTGTACAACCAGGCCTCGGGGGTGAAGGCCATGGAGCGGCCCTCCAGAACATAGCGCTGGCCAGCTGCGAAATGGGCGTAGTTGATGGTCAGATAGCATATGCGTACGGAGGGGCCGCCCATCATGCCGACTCCCCCGCCACCGGCTACTTCGAAGTCCAAGCGCACGAGCAACTCATGGCTGCCAGGAGTGACTTCGAAAAAGCGCCCGTCCCGCAGGCGCTGTTTATCCAGCCGCTCGGCCATCAGTAACCTGTCGTTGGGGAATGGCGTCCGGAAGTCGACCCAGGCCTTTTGCGGGTTGGCCATCGGTATGGGTGCCTGGCAACCCGCAATAACACTGGCGGCGAACAACAGCATCAACCTGCGCATGATGAATGCCCCAAAGGATCATGCATCCAGCTTAATGCCAAGGCCTGATCATGTCCCCTTCTGGTTCTACACGCCTACTTGAATTCGATCGGTTCGCCGTTGACGGCCCAGCTGACGCCGAAGCGGTCGGTCAGCATGCCGAAGGTCCTGGCCCAGAACGCGGGTGCCAGCGGCATTGTCACCTGGCCACCTTGTGAGAGTTCGTGGAACACGCTCTGGGCCTTGTCGACCGTGTCGTACTGCAGTGCGAGCATCACGCCTTTGATCCCTTCGTATGGCATTCCAGCCGGGGTATCGCCGGCAAACAGCATCGCGCCACCGGGCAGCACCAGGCAGCCGTGCATGATGCTGTCTGCACTGGGCACATATCCACCGCAACCTTCGCCGGAGTTCTCGGACGCAGGCATGTCGGCGTAGCTCATCAGGGTTTCGATCTTCGCCCCGAGCGCCTTTTCGTAGAACGCAAAGGCCTCTCGAGTATTGCCGTTGAAACTGAGGTAGGGAGTAAGGGTGGTGCTCATGGCGGGCTCCTGTTGTCAACGTGGTTGGTCACGATGTGCTGGCATCATATAGTCGAACGGTGTCGACGCCTTTCGACAACCGCAACAAAAAATTTCTTCTGCAGTTAGTGGTGCCGCGAATGCCACCGTAGCGTGACTTCGAGAGCTTGGTATCTGGTACGACGGTACACCAAAAAAATATGTTAATGATAACTATTGTCAGATAGTATTCGCCCCCGTTTCAGCCCCTCCTCTACGTTCTCCAGCCCAAGGATCGCTCCGTCGATGCGTCGTACGTTCGTTTCGCTCTGCTTGCTTCATGCCGTATCCCCTCCTGTCTGGGCCGACCCCTTGAATGAGGCCGAACCACCCTTGGTCGAACTGCAAGCCCTGAGCATCGATGCCAACGCCTATGATGCCGAGCGCGCCGACAGCCCAGTGCAGGGTTATCGGGCGACTCGCTCGGCGAGTGCGACCCGAACCGACACCTCCCTTCACGAAACCCCGCAATCGGTGAGCGTGGTACCTCGCGATGTGATCGAAGACACCGCTTCGACCCGCTTGCAGGACGCGCTGGACTACGCCGGTGGCGTCGGCCGGGCCAACAACTTTGGCGGCCAGGGCCTGACCACCTTTACCGTACGTGGTTTCACCACCGGCGAGTTTTACCGTAACGGTTTCCCGATCAACCGTGGCTACCCCAATGCCCCCGACGCCAACACGGTTGAACGCCTGGAAGTACTGCGCGGCCCAACCACCAGCTTGTATGGTCGTGGCGATCCCGGCGGCACCTTCAACGTGGTCAGCAAACAGCCGCAAGCACAGAGCAAGGTGACCCTTGGCAGCCAGATCGATGACCAGGGCATGCACCGCGCGACCCTCGATGCCACCGGCCCATTGGATGAAGACGGCAAGCTGGCCTACCGCCTGAACCTGCTGGGCGAAGGTGGCGAGAGTTTCCGCGACGACGTCCAGAGCGAGCGCTATGACGTCGCTCCGGTGCTTAGCTGGCAGGTGAGCGACGCTACCCGGATCACTTTCGAAGGTGATTTCATGCGCAACAACCACCCACTCGACCGTGGCCTGACCCGCTTACCCACGCAACGCGGCGCTGCCTCGCGCGATACGTACATCTGGGAAAAAGGCAGCGACAACCTGCTGCACAACGACAACAACATGGCGCAACTGCGCTTCGACCACGCCTTGAACCAGGACTGGACCCTGGCCGGTGGCATGCAACTGCTCGATGGCAGCCTCAAAGGCAACGCCGTGGAAGCCAACGGCCTGCAGGCGGATGGCCGCACCCTGGGCCGAAACTTCAATTATCGCAAGCTGGAGTGGACCGACCGGGACGTGCAACTGAACCTGACGGGGCACTTCGATACGGGCGGTTTCGCCCATACCCTGCTCACCGGCGTGGAGTACGAGGATTACGACTACAAGTCG
The DNA here is from genome assembly GCA_964453495.1 of uncultured Pseudomonas sp. GTDB lineage: Bacteria > Pseudomonadota > Gammaproteobacteria > Pseudomonadales > Pseudomonadaceae > Aquipseudomonas. Next base: position 5,599 of record CAYVPI010000165.1, read on the forward strand.
ATCATCCACCGCTCCGCGGCAGGTGTCGGTGCGTACCCGATCGATATTTTCCAGCCCGTGCTCGGCCAGCCACGCCCGGCCTTGACCCGCACCACCACCCACGACAAGGAAAACCTCAAGACCTGGGCCGCATTCGTCCAGGACCAGGTGGCCCTGACCGAGCGTCTCAAGGCATTGGCCGGGGTGCGCTTGGAGCGCTTTGAACATGATTACGACAACTACCTGCCCAACAGCAAAAGTTGGCAGGCCGCCGACAACGCGGTCACGCCGCGCCTGGGCCTGCTGTACGACCTGACCGACACCGTGGCGATCTATGCCAACACCGCCCGTTCCTTCAAACCCAACAGTGGCGCCAGCCGCCAGGGCGACGGCTTCGACCCGGAAGAAGGCAGATCCTATGAAGTGGGCCTGAAGTGGGAGGCACTGGAACGCCAGTTGAGCGTCGACGCTGCTGTGTACCACATCGTCAAGGAAAACGTCCTGACCCTGGACCCGGTCGACCCGGCCTACAGCGTGGCGGCCGGCGAATTACGCAGCCGCGGCCTGGACCTCAATATCGCTGGCAACCTCACGCCCGAGTGGCGGGTGATCGGCGGCTATGCCTATGTCGATGCCGAGGTCACCAAGGACAATACGCTGGCCTCCGGCACACGCCTGGCGAACATTCCACGCAACACCTTCAGCCTGCTCAACACGTATGAGTTCCAGGATGGCGTGGCCCGGGGCCTTGGGCTGGGCATGGGCGTCAAGTACATCGACGACCGTGCCGGGCAGACCAGTGCACAGACCTACACCATGGAGCAATACACTGTGGTCGACCTGTTGAGCTTCTATCAGCTCAATGAACATGTACGCCTGAACCTCGACCTGAAGAACGTCTTCAACAAAGAGTATGACGAAGGCGCGTTCAACACCTATGTGTATCCAGGTGCGCCGCGTACGGTTCAGGCGGGTATTGCCTATACCTTCTGAGGTATCAACGGTTTGGGTGCCGGCCACTGCGCGAGCAGCGCCGGCACACGCGACGAAACGCCATCAATTCATCAATTCATCAATCAACAGCGCCACCGGTGCCGTTAGCTCCACATCCGCCCGCGTAACGATCTCGTAAGGCTCGCTGGCCGAGTTGATCGTCAAATCGAGTTTCACCAACATGCCGTGATCCAGCGCCATCTGAGCAACATCGGCGGGCATCACCGCGACCAGGTTTGGGTCCTGCAACAGCAGCGACAGGGTCGTAAAGGTCGATGAGGTTTCAATCGCATACAGCGGAAAACTCAAGCCGGCCTGGCGAAACTCCCGCTCCAGGGTCAGGCGCATGGGCATGTTGACCGGGAACGCCACCCAGCGGCTGGCCATCAGGTCGGCCAGTTGCAGTGTTGCTTGCCCGGCCAATGCATGGGATGGGTTAGCCACGACTACCAACGGTTCCTGGGCACGGGAGCGGGTCTGGTAGGCGGTCGGCCGTTGGCTGACGCTGGTCCGGCAAATGGCAACATCGAGGCGGCCTTGATCGAGCAAGCTTAAAAGCCGTGCGCTAGTGTCTTCGACGATTGCTACCGACAACTCCGGTTGTTTCTCCCGCAGCCGCGCCAGGCTATCCACCAGCACCGGCACCGCGCCCATGATGGTGCCCACCGCCAGGCGCCCGCCCTGGCCTGTGAGGATGCCGACCATTTCTTCGCGCAAGTGCTCAAGGTCGGTATGGATCAAGCGTGCATAGCGAATCACGCAGCGGCCCAGGTCATTAGCCTCAAGCCCCTTGCTGGTGCGTTCGAACAGGCTCGAGCCAAAGATCGACTCGATTTCATGCAGCGCCTTGGTCGCACCCGGTTGCGACAGCGCCATGGCATCGGAGGCCTTGCGCACCGAGCCGTGTTCATCCAGGGCAATCAACAGGCGCAACTGCTTGAGGCGCAAGCGCGAAACGATGGTGGTGAAGGATGGCAGCATGGGTATACCTGAAAGTTATCGCTCGGTTCATAACTCTCATTAGGCAGCATCAGCCGTGGAAATTAAAGTGTGCCCATCGATAACAACAATCCGAGGCCAGCCTCCATGCGTTTGATCCAGTTTGAAGACTCCCAGGGCCAGCGCCGCGTCGGTGTGATCGAGGGCGACAAGGTTTTGCTCGTCAGCGAGGCCACCAGCACCCGGACCCTGGCCCTTGCCGCCATCGCCAATGGCCGCAGTTTGGTGAGCGAAATCGAGCAACGTGGCTACTGCCCCGCTACCGAAAGTTATACCCAGCTACTGCAAGCTGGCCGGGTGCTGCCGCCACTGGATCACGAAGACCCGGCCCACTGCCTGATCAGCGGCACGGGGCTGACCCATCTGGGCAGCGCCTCGACCCGCGACAAGATGCACCAGCAGAAGATCGACGACAGTGCCGCCCTCACCGACACCGCGCGCATGTTCCAGTGGGGTATCGATGGCGGCCGCCCTGAAGCGGGCGCCGTGGGTGCACAGCCGGAATGGTTCTACAAGGGCGATGGCTCGATCGTGGTGCGTCCCAACCACCCTTTCCAGTCCCCCGAATTTGCCGAAGACGCCGGCGAAGAGCCCGAGCTGACCGGCCTTTACGTGATCGGTGAAGACGGCGCGCCCTATCGCCTGGGCTTTGCCCTGGGCAACGAGTTTTCCGACCATGTAATGGAGCGTCGCAACTACCTGTACCTGGCGCACTCCAAATTGCGTAACTGCTCTTATGGCCCGGAACTGCGCGTGGGCGAGCTGCCGCGCCACCTGGTCGGTACCAGCCGGATCTGGCGAGACGGCCAGGTGCTCTGGGAAAAGGAATTCTTGAGTGGCGAGGACAACATGTGCCACAGCCTGGATAACCTTGAGTACCACCACTTCAAGTACCGCCAGTTTTTGCGGGCCGGCGATGTGCACGTGCACTTCTTCGGTACGGCCACCCTGTCGGTGGCCGACAACGTCAAGACCCAGGCCGGTGACCATTTCGAGATCAGCATGCCCGAGTTCGGCGCACCGCTGTGCAATGCCATCGACGTCGCAGAGTCTGCGTTCACCATCGGCAAGGTCAAGGCACTTTGACCGCTGCGGGCCTTGACGGGCCCGCACGAAGGGATGCATTTCATAACAACCATAAGAGAGAGATGAACATGAGCAATGGCAACGTACAGGTCGCCCCCGTGGCTGCCGAAATGGCTGCCGGCACTGCCCGGCCGACTACCGTTCGCTGGCGGATCTTTCTGATTCTGCTGTTGTTGGCGGCCATCAACTACATCGACCGGGCGTCGCTGTCGGTGGCCCTGCCGCTTATTTCTGCCGATTTCAACATGACCCCGGCGCTCGAAGGGCTGATGCTCAGTGCGTTCTTCTGGTCTTACGCGTTGATGCAGATCCCTGGCGGCATGCTGCTGGACCGCTTCCAGACCCGCAATATCGTCGGCGTCGCCACGGTTGGCTGGGGTTTGTTCCAGGCCTTGGCCGGCGGCGCGCACAACTGGATTACCCTGCTCATCACCCGCATCGGCCTGGGCGTGGCCGAATCGCCGATCATGCCCGCCGGCGCCAAGCTCAACGGTGCCTGGCTGACTCCCAATGAACGTGGCCGCGGAGCCACCCTGGTAGACGGTGGCGCGCCGCTGGGCACGGCCCTGGGAGCGATCATCATCGCGGGCCTGATCACCTGGTTCGACTCCTGGCGCATGGCGTTCATCATTGCCGGCGTCGGCACCATGGTGGTCGGTATATGGGCCTGGTGGTACATCCGCAACCATCCCAGCGAACACCCTAAAGTCAACGCCGCTGAGCTTGCCTACATTACCGATGCCAATGAAACGGCACGCAAGGCCACTGGCGGGAAAAAAGCAGTACTCAAGGAGCTGCTCAAAAGCCGCTCGGTGTTGGCCATGTTCGCCGGTTATGCCTGCTACAACAGTGTGTTCTATGGCCTGTTGACCTGGATGCCGAGCTACCTGCACAAGGCCCACAACCTGGATATCAAGGCCATGGGCGGCGCAACCTTCCTGATTTTCATGTGCGGCTTTGTTGGCGAACTGTTCGGCGGCTGGCTGGCCGATAAATGGAAAGCCTCGGGCGGCCAACCCAACACCGTGATGCGCAGCATGTTCGCAGGCTCGGCTGCCATCGCCGCGATCTGCATCCTGGCCGTGGCCTACAGCGCCGACGCGCTGGTAGTGATTTCGCTGCTGTGCGTGGCCCTGTTCTTTATCCGCTGGTGCGGCATGTACTGGTGTTTGCCGGCCATCCTCGGTGGCCAATCCAAGGCAGGCATCCTGGGCGGCAGCATGAACTTCTGCGGCAACATGGTGGGCGTCATCGTGCCGATACTGATTGGCCTGATCGTGCAGTTCACCGGTTCCTACTTCCTTGCTCTGATCTTCTTTGTGGTCATGGCCTTTGGCCTGATGCTGTTCTCCGCCCTGATCGACTATCGCGAACGCGGCCTGGCCTGAGCCGCGCCTTTCAACCAGGACATTCAAGATGAAAATCATTACTACAACAGGCGACCAGAGCGCCGCCAATGCCGTGATCCGACTCAACCCCCTGGACGATGTGCTGATCGCTCGCCAACCGCTGCCCGAAGGCCTGACCCTCGCCAAGGAAGGCATCCAGGTGCGCCAGCCCGTGCCGGCCGGGCACAAGGTGGCCGCCCGCGACATCGCCCAGGGTCAGCCGCTGCGTCGCTATGGCCAGATCATCGGCTTTGCCAGCAAGGCCATCGGTGCCGGTGAGCATGTGCACGTGCACAACCTGGCCATGGGCGATTTCGCCCGGGACTATGCGTTCGGTGTCGACGCCAAGGGGCGTAGCGAACCCAACGCTGACACCTTCATGGGCATCGTACGTCCGGATGGCCGGGTGGCGACCCGCAACTACATCGGCATCCTCACCTCGGTCAACTGCTCGGCCACTGTGGCCAGGGCCATTGCCGATTACTTTCGTCGCGACATCCACCCGCAGGCGCTGGCCGATTTCCCCAACGTCGATGGTGTGGTCGCCCTCACCCACGGCGTAGGCTGTGCGGTCGATCCGGGTGGCGAAGCGCTGGGCATGCTACGCCGGACATTGGGCGGCTATGCAATCCACCCCAATTTCGCTGCCGTGCTGATGATTGGCCTTGGCTGTGAAACCAACCAGATTCCCGAGCTGCTGGCGGCCCAGGGGCTGTCGGCCGGTGAGAAGCTGCGTACCTTCACCATTCAGGATACCGGTGGCACCACCAAGACCATTGCCAATGGCATCGCCCAGGTGAAAACCCTGCTGGCCGAGGCCAATCAGGTGCAGCGAGAGCCGGTCAGCGCACGCCATCTTGTGGTCGGGCTGCAGTGCGGCGGCTCGGACGGTTACTCGGGGATTACCGCCAACCCGGCATTGGGTAACGCCGTGGATCGTCTGGTGGCCGCTGGTGGCACCGCGATTCTCTCCGAAACGCCGGAAATCTACGGCGCCGAACACTTGCTGACGCGCCGCGCCATCAGCCGCGAAGTGGGGGAAAAACTGCTCGCCCGCATCAAATGGTGGGAGGCCTACTGCGAACGCATGAACGCCGAGCTGAACAACAACCCGTCGGCGGGCAACAAGGCCGGTGGCCTGACCACCATTCTGGAAAAATCCCTGGGCGCCGTGGCGAAGGCCGGCTCCAGCGATCTGGTCGACGTGTATGAGTACGCCGAAGCGGTGCGTGCCCACGGCCTGGTGTTCATGGATACCCCAGGCTATGACCCGATCTCGGCCACTGGCCAGGTAGCCGGCGGCGCCAACCTGATTGCCTTTACCACCGGCCGGGGTTCGGCCTACGGCTGTGCACCCTCGCCCTCTATCAAGTTGGCTACCAACACTCGCCTGTGGGAAACCCAGGAAGATGACATGGACGTGAAC
>CAYVPI010000166.1:0-11257 GCA_964453495.1 uncultured Pseudomonas sp.
ACGTGTCAAAAGCTGCTTGAGAGCTTCCCCTGAACCATAGAATCTCCCACAAAGGTATCTGGCGCCCCCCTGTGGGAGCTGGCTTGCCAGCGATAGGCTCACCGCCGTTTCGGAGTGTCCAACCGCCGCAAATGACAGGTCACTTCCTCACGGTCGTGATACAGCTGCTTGCAACCAATCGCCACTTTGACACCCCGCGCCTTGAAGCCCTCTTCGATGCGGTCGAGCAAGCGCCGCACTTCGGCATAACGCTGCTTCATCGGCAACTTGAGGTTCACTACCGCCTCGCGGCACAGACCTTCACCCAGCCAGGTTTCCAGCAAGGCAGCATTGCGGGCCGGTTTTTCGACGATGTCACACACCATCCAGTCCACCGTCTGCTTGGGCTTATAGGTGAAGCCGTCAGCCATCAGGTGCTGCACCAGGCCCGTGTCCATCAGGCTCTGGGCCATGGGGCCGTTGTCGATGGCAGTTACCAGCATGCCGCGCCGGACCAATTGGTAGGTCCAGCCGCCCGGTGCGGCCCCCAGGTCGACACCCGTCATGTCACCATTGAGGCGCTCGTCCCACTGCTCACGCGGGATAAAATGGTGCCAGGCCTCTTCCAGCTTCAAGGTCGACCGGCTCGGTGCTTCGCGGGGGAACTTGAGCCGGGGAATACCCATGGGCCACATCGCCGAATTGTCGGCGGGGGCAAGGCCCACGAAGACTTCCCGCCCACTCTTGAACGTCAGCAGCAAACGCGGCCTGGCGCCGTCCTGCAATTTGCCGGCAGCGCTCAAGGCCTTGCGCAAGGGCGCCTCGAACTTACGACAGAAGGTCGAAAGTTCCTTGCCGTCATTGGTGTCCAGTACCTCCAGCCAGACGCTACCAAACGCCGGGAAGTCGGCCAAGTGTTCGAGCAAAACGCTGATGCGGTCGGTTTCCGGCAGCTGGATGAACGCACCGCGCGCCCACTGCCGCGGGAAAATCAGGTCAACGAAGCGCAACTGATTCATCAGGCGTTCGGCACCTTCGGCATCATTGCAGATGAACTCGGCACAGGCCGACTGCGGCTTGGCCTTGGCGTAGCCGGCGACGTTCAGGCGTGCCGCATGCTCGGCGATTTCGGAACAGACTTCACCTTCAAAGCCCGGCCGGCAATGCATAAACAGGGTATTCATTCACCACTCCTGGGCGGCTGCCACCACCAACGGTGGCAACCTGACTCGGCTCGCACCGCGTCGAAATCGGCGCATGATAAAGCAAGTTCGGAACCCGTGACACGCTGTCACAGTCCAGTAAATGGATAGGACGCACAATAGCGACTAGTGGCCTGTACGGTTAATTCGAGTACTCAAATTCGAGTCCAAGGGTTCGCCAGGCAAGGCGCCGCGACGAGTCGTAGCAGGGCTACGGCGAGGAGTGGCAACGCCGCCTGGCGAAGTCTTGGGCCGAAGTTGAGTAAACGAATTGACCACACAGGCCACTAGGTTGATAGTTCTGTCCGTTCAGTCAAGTCCGTACCGTGCGGACCCTCGACGCAAAAGGAGTTTGTTCATGCCTTCGCTCGACAGCCTGAAAACCCTGAAGACACTGAAGGTCGACGACAAGACCTACCACTATTTCAGCCTCGCCATTGCAGCCAGACACCTCGGTGATCTACAGCGCCTGCCCATGTCGCTGAAAGTATTGCTGGAAAACCTGCTGCGCTGGGAGGACGGCAAGACCGTCACCGGCCTCGACCTCAAGGCCCTTGCCCAATGGCTGGACAAGCGCAGCAGTGACCGCGAGATTCAATACCGCCCGGCCCGGGTGCTGATGCAAGACTTCACCGGCGTGCCGGCCGTGGTCGACCTGGCCGCCATGCGCGCGGCCGTGGCCAAGGCCGGAGGCGACCCGCAGCGTATCAACCCCTTGTCGCCGGTGGACTTGGTGATCGACCACTCGGTGATGGTCGACAAGTATGCCAGCCACCAGGCGTTCGCCGAGAACGTGGATATTGAAATGCAACGCAACGGTGAGCGCTACGCTTTTCTGCGCTGGGGCCAGAACGCGTTCGACAATTTCAGCGTAGTGCCACCGGGCACCGGCATCTGTCACCAGGTCAACCTGGAGTATTTGGGCCGCACCGTCTGGACCCGTGAAGAAGAAGGCCGCACCTATGCCTTCCCCGACACCCTGGTCGGCACCGACTCGCACACCACCATGATCAACGGCCTCGGCGTGCTCGGTTGGGGCGTGGGTGGTATCGAGGCGGAGGCAGCCATGCTCGGGCAACCGGTATCGATGCTGATTCCCGAAGTCATCGGCTTTAAACTGACCGGCAAACTGCGTGAAGGCATCACCGCCACCGACCTGGTGCTGACGGTCACGCAAATGCTGCGCAAGAAGGGCGTGGTCGGCAAGTTCGTCGAGTTTTACGGCGACGGCCTGGCTGACCTGCCCTTGGCCGACCGCGCCACCATCGCCAATATGGCGCCTGAATACGGCGCCACCTGCGGCTTTTTTCCGGTCGATGAAGTGACCCTGCAATACCTGCAGCTTTCCGGACGCCCCGAGGCCACGGTGAAACTGGTCGAAGCCTATTGCAAAGCGCAGGGGCTGTGGCGCCTGCCCGGCCAGGAACCGGTCTTTTCCGACACCCTGGCCCTCGATATGGGCCAGGTCGAAGCCAGCCTCGCCGGCCCGAAACGCCCACAAGACCGCGTGTCCTTGAGCAATGTCGCCCAGGCGTTCAACGACTTCATCGGCCTGCAACTCAAACCCACCAGCAAGGAAGAAGGCCGCCTGGAAAGTGAAGGCGGCGGTGGCGTTGCCGTAGGTAACGCGGACCTGGCCGGTGAGGCCGAATACAGCCATGAAGGCCAGAGCCACTGTTTGCGCGATGGCGCGGTGGTGATTGCTGCGATCACCTCCTGCACCAACACCTCCAACCCAAGCGTGATGATGGCGGCCGGGTTGGTGGCAAAAAAAGCGGTAGAGAAAGGCCTGCAACGCAAACCCTGGGTCAAGAGTTCGCTGGCGCCCGGCTCCAAGGTGGTGACCGATTACTACAAGGCTGCAGGGCTGACCCCCTACCTCGACGCACTGGGTTTCGACCTGGTGGGCTACGGCTGCACCACCTGCATCGGCAACTCCGGCCCCTTGGCCGAGCCGATCGAAAAAGCCATCGTGCAAGCCGACCTGACCGTGGCCTCGGTACTCTCCGGCAACCGCAACTTCGAAGGCCGGGTCCACCCCCTGGTCAAGACCAACTGGCTGGCCTCGCCACCACTGGTGGTTGCCTATGCCCTGGCCGGCACCGTACGCATCGACATCAGCAGTGAGCCGCTGGGCCTGGGCAAGGATGGCAAGCCCGTGTTCCTGCGTGATATCTGGCCGAGTCAGCAGGAAATCGCCGAGGCCGTGACCAAGGTCGACACGGCCATGTTCCATAAACAATATTCGGAGGTCTTTGCCGGCGACGCACAATGGCAGGCCATCGAAGTGCCGCAGGCGGCGACTTATGTCTGGCAGGACGACTCGACCTATATCCAGCACCCACCGTTCTTCGACAACATTGCCGGGCCAATGCCGGTGGTCAGCGATATCAAGGGTGCACGGGCACTGGCGGTGCTCGGCGACTCCGTGACCACCGACCACATCTCCCCAGCCGGCAATATCAAGGCCGACAGCCCGGCCGGCCAATACCTGCGCGACAAGGGCGTGGAGCCTCGCGACTTCAACTCCTACGGCTCGCGCCGGGGCAACCATGAAGTGATGATGCGCGGCACGTTCGCCAACATCCGCATCCGCAACGAAATGCTCGCCGGTGAGGAAGGCGGCAATACGCTGTACATCCCTACGGCTGAAAAGCTGCCCATCTATGACGCCGCCATGCGCTATCAGGCCGACGGCACGCCGCTGGTGGTCATCGCCGGGCAGGAATACGGCACCGGCTCGAGCCGTGACTGGGCCGCCAAGGGCACCAACCTGCTGGGGGTCAAGGCAGTGATTGCCGAAAGCTTCGAGCGCATCCACCGCTCCAACCTGGTCGGCATGGGCGTGCTGCCGCTGCAGTTCAAGCTCGACCAGAACCGCAAGACGCTGCTGCTCACCGGGCGCGAGACCTTTGATGTTCTCGGCCTCAGCGGCGCCCCCCTACACCCGAGGATGAACCTGACCCTGGTGATCAACCGTGAAAACGGCACCCAGCAAAAAGTGGAAGTGCTGTGCCGGATCGACACCCTCAATGAAGTGGAATACTTCAAGTCAGGGGGAATCTTGCACTATGTGTTGCGCCAATTGATTGCTTCCTGATCGGGCTCGGGCAGGATCTGCCAAGGTCCTGCCCGAGCTATGGATTTGCCCTACCAGCGCCTGCGAAGTTTCAACTGTCATAAATTGTGATGCCATGTCAGTGTCTTGCCTTCAATGGAAGGACTGATGATGCGTACATTGCAATGGATAGGCCTGGCCCTGTTAGCCATCGGTTATGCCGCCTCGCTGATGCTCGGTCGCATTGGCGTTGGCTCCAGCGGCGCATTCGCCCTGCTGTTGTGTTGCGCAGGCATGGTGCTGCAACAGCGCAGCCGCGTTTTGGTCTGGCTGGGGCATGGTGCCTTCATCACCCTTGCGGTGGCCTTGGCGTTGCACCTGTTTCCCGGCTTTTTTTCAGCGAGCGTGATCGATGCCGTCCGCTTCACCCCCGATGCCACGCCGTTTACGATGTATTTGAACCTGGACAAACCCTTGATTGGCTTCTGGCTGCTGCTGGTATGCCCGTGGATCATCCGCCCGCGCCCGCTACGCGGGTCAGCCATGGGAATTGCCATTGCGCTACCGACGGCGGCCTTGGTTTGCTTGGGCAGCGCAATGGCCTGGGGCCTGATCGCCTGGGCTCCAAAATGGCCCGAACATGCCTGGTTGTGGGCCTTCAACAATCTGCTACTGGTCAGCCTGACCGAAGAAGCCCTGTTCCGTGGCTACATACAAGGTGGCCTTGGCAAACTGCTGGGCACACGCACCTATGGCAGCACCCTAGCCTTGATTGCGGCCTCAGTCCTGTTCGGCCTGGCGCATATCGGCGGCGGCTGGCAATGGGTGTTGCTGGCGACGCTCGCAGGCACCGGCTATGGCATCGCTTACCATCGCGGCGGGCTGGCAGCTGCCGTATCGACCCACTTTGGCTTCAACCTGCTGCACTTTGGGCTGTTCACCTACCCGATGCTGTCCCGATAAAAGCACAGCTCGACCGCCAGGTCAGTTTGTGATGCCTGTCTAGAAAACAAAAAAACATTCAACTTATCCACCTGGCCGCCGACACCCTGTCAAAGCCTTATGGATCGAACAGCTCATGCGCAATAACCAGCCCATTACCCAACGCGAACGGACTTTCCCTGCCCAGCAACGGTTGATTTCAACCACCGATGCCAAGGGGGTCATCACTTACTGCAACGACGCCTTCGTCGAAATCAGTGGGTTCACGCGTGAGGAGCTGGTACGTGCGCCGCATAATCTGGTGCGCCATCCGGACGTACCGGCAGCGGTGTTCGCGCACATGTGGGCCACGCTCAAGCAGGGCCAGCCTTGGATGGGCATCGTCAAGAACCGCTGCAAGAATGGCGACCACTACTGGGTCAATGCCTATGTCACGCCTATTTTCGAGAAGAACCAGGTCGTGGGTTTCGAGTCGGTTCGTGTCAAACCCACGGGCGAACAGATCCGTCGCGCCCAGGACCTCTATCAACGCCTGAACGCGGGCAAGGCGGCCATCCCCCAGAGCGATCGCTGGCTGCCGGTGCTGCGCGACTGGCTGCCCTTCATCCTGGTCAGCCAGGTGGGTTTCCTGATCGGCGCCTGGCTCGACTCCTCCTGGGGCTTTGCCCTGGCCGCAGGCTTGTCGGTACCCCTGGGCTTGATCGGCCTGGGTTGGCAGCAGCGCGGGCTCAAGCGCCTGCTGTCCCTTGCCGAGCAAACCACCTCTGACCCGCTGATCGCGCAGATGTACACCGATAGCCGAGGCGTACAGGGCCAACTGGAAATGGCCATGCTCAGTCAGGATGCCCACCTGCGCACCTGCCTGACCCGCCTGCAAGATACCGCCGAGCACCTGACCGAACAGGCGCGGCAATCCGACATCCTGGCGCACAAGAGCTCGACTGGCCTTGAGCGCCAACGCGTGGAAACCGAGCAAGTGGCCACTGCCGTCAACCAGATGGCCGCCACCACCCAGGAAGTCGCAAGCCATGTGCAGCGCACCGCCGATGCCACCCAGGAAGCCAACCGGCTGACCGGGCGCGGCCGCAATATTGCCGGGGAAACCCGCGAAGCCATTGAGCGCCTGTCGCGAGTGGTGGGTGAAACCGGCCTGACCGTCACTCAACTGGCCCAGGACAGCAACGAAATCGGTGGCGTGGTAGACGTGATCAAGGGCATTGCCGACCAGACCAACCTGCTGGCGCTCAACGCCGCTATCGAGGCTGCCCGTGCTGGCGAAATGGGCCGGGGCTTCGCCGTGGTCGCCGATGAAGTGCGCCAGCTGGCACAACGCACCAGCGAATCGACCGGTCAGATCCACGGCTTGATCGCCAAGCTGCAACAGACCGCCAGCAATGCCGTACAAACCATGGAGGCTGGCCATCGTCAGGCCGAAGAAGGCGTGGCGCGAGTCCTGGAAGCCGACCAGGCGTTGATGGGCATCAGCGAAGCGGTGGCCAACATTACCGACATGACCACCCAGATTGCCGCGGCCACCGAAGAGCAGACTGCGGTGGCTGAAGAGATCAGCCGTAACATCAGCACCATTGCCCACCTCGCCGACCAGACCAGCGAACAGGCGCAGAACTCGGCGTTGCTCAGTGAAGAACTGACGCGCACGGCGGGGACGCAGTATTCCTTGGTGGAGCGATTTAACCGGTGATCGTAAGGGGGCCTTTGGCCCCAATCGCGGGCAAGCCCGCTCCTACATGGATAATGCATAGTCCTGTAGGAGCGGGCTTGCCCGCGATGAGGCCACAACTGTTACAACAAAAACCCCGCCACCCTTTCTGCCGCCGCCTGCATATGCTGTTCATGACTGAACCCCGAAGCCTTCAACGGCTTCAAGTCATGATCCCCTGCCGTCAGCCAGCACACTTCGATAGCCCTCGATAACGCATACCACCCCACCGCTTCGCGGTTGCCCAGGGCATCGCGCTCGCCCTGCACGATCAACGTCGGCGTACGCAGGTTGGCCAAGTGTTCAACCCGTGGCTTTTCCGGCTTGCCCGCCGCATAGAACGGATAGCCAAGGCACACCAGCGCATCGGCCCACAATTCATCCGCCACCAGGCTGGCCATGCGCCCGCCCATGGATTTGCCACCAATGGCCAGGCGCCCGGCAACCAGGGGGCGCACCTGCTCGTACACCTGGCGCCAGCACTCCAGCAATCTAGCCTGCGGATTAGGCGGCCGCTTGCTGCCATCTATCCGTCGCTGGGCCATGTAGGGAAACTCGAAGCGCAGCACGCCAACCCCACATGCCGCCAGCCTGTGAGCCATTTCGTTCATGAAGCCACTGTCCATCGGCGCACCCGCTCCATGGGCCAGGATCAGGCACGGCGCAATGTGCCGTGGCCCACGGTCGGGTGCGGCATTCCACCGCCAGCCGTTGCGTTCCACCAATTGAGCCCATTGATCCCCGTCAATACCGGCGCCTTGCCCATTACTCATGCTTGCCTCACTTTTATAAAAGTCTGCCTATAACCGTGGATGGAATCCCAGACATGAACACAACCAGCAGTACCGCCTATAACTATCAGGTGGTCCGCCAATTCGCCATTATGACGGTGGTTTGGGGGATCGTCGGGATGGGGCTCGGCGTTTTCCTCGCCGCGCAACTCGTCTGGCCCGAGCTCAACTTCGACCTGCCCTGGACCAGTTTCGGTCGCCTGAGACCACTGCACACCAATGCCGTCATTTTTGCCTTCGGCGGTTGCGCGCTGTTTGCCAGCTCCTACTATTCGGTGCAACGCACCTGCCAGACGACCCTGTTCTCGCCGCGCCTGGCGGCCTTCACCTTCTGGGCCTGGCAACTGGTGATCGTGCTGGCCGCCATCACCTTGCCCCTGGGTTACACCAGCTCCAAAGAGTACGCCGAGCTTGAGTGGCCCATCGACATTTTGATCACCATCGTCTGGGTTGCCTACGCCGTGGTGTTCTTCGGCACACTGATGAAGCGCAAGACCAAGCACATCTACGTGGGCAACTGGTTCTTCGGCGCCTTTATCATCACCGTGGCGATACTGCACATCGTCAATAACATGGAACTGCCTGTCAGCCTGACCAAGTCCTATTCGGCTTACGCGGGCGCTACCGATGCCATGGTGCAGTGGTGGTACGGCCATAACGCCGTGGGCTTTTTCCTCACAGCCGGCTTTTTGGGAATGATGTACTACTTCGTGCCCAAGCAGGCCGAACGCCCCGTATATTCCTATCGCCTGTCGATCGTGCACTTCTGGGCATTGATCACCCTGTACATCTGGGCCGGCCCACACCACCTGCACTATACCGCGCTGCCGGATTGGGCGCAGTCGCTGGGCATGGTGATGTCGCTGATTTTGCTCGCACCGAGCTGGGGCGGGATGATCAACGGCATGATGACCCTGTCGGGTGCCTGGCATAAGCTGCGCAGCGACCCGATCCTGCGCTTTCTGGTGGTATCCCTGGCGTTTTACGGCATGTCCACCTTCGAAGGTCCGATGATGGCGATCAAGACCGTCAACGCCCTCTCCCACTACACCGACTGGACCATCGGCCATGTACATGCCGGCGCCCTGGGTTGGGTCGCGATGATTTCCATCGGCGCGCTGTACCACATGATCCCGAAAATCTTCGGCCGTGCGCAGATGCACAGCATCGGCCTGATCAACGCGCACTTCTGGCTGGCCACCATCGGCACGGTGCTCTACATCGCCTCGATGTGGGTCAACGGCATCGCCCAGGGCTTGATGTGGCGGGCGGTGAACAATGACGGCACCCTGACCTATTCCTTCGTCGAGACCCTGGTGGCCAGCCACCCGGGCTTCGTCGTGCGCATGATCGGCGGCGCGATCTTCTTCAGCGGCATGCTGCTGATGGCCTGGAACACCTGGCGCACGGTACGGGCCGCACAGCCCGCCGATGTCGTTACCGCTGCGCAGATGGCCTGAGGAGACCGCCATGAAACATGAAACGCTTGAGAAAAACGTCGGCCTGCTGATGCTCTTGATGGTGCTGGCCGTGAGCATTGGCGGCCTGACCCAGATCGTCCCGCTGTTCTTCCAGGACGTCACCAACAAGCCGGTGGAGGGCATGAAACCCTACACCGCGCTGCAACTCGAAGGCCGCGATATTTATATCCGCGAAGGCTGCGTCGGTTGCCATTCGCAGATGATCCGGCCGTTCCGTGCCGAAACCGAACGCTATGGCCACTACTCGGTGGCGGGCGAAAGCGTCTGGGATCACCCCTTCCTGTGGGGGTCCAAGCGTACCGGCCCGGACCTGGCCCGGGTCGGTGCGCGCTACAGCGATGACTGGCACCGCGCGCATTTGTACAACCCACGCAACGTGGTGCCCGAGTCGAAAATGCCCGCCTACCCCTGGCTGGTCGCCAACCCGGTGGACAGCCGCCACACCGAAACCAAGTTACGCGCCATGCGCACCCTGGGTGTGCCCTACACCGACGCCGACATCAATGGCGCCGCTGATGCGGTCAAGGGCAAGAGCGAAATGGACGCGCTGGTCGCCTACTTGCAAGTGCTCGGCACTGCCATCAAGAACAAACGGTGAGCCTGATGAATTTTCCTGAACCTGCCATGACTACTTTCTGGAGCCTGTACATTTGCGTCCTGACCATCGGCAGCCTGGTTGGCCTGACCTGGCTGCTGCTGGCCACGCGCAAGGGTGAAACCAAGGGCAGCACCGACCAGACCATGGGCCACAGCTTCGATGGCATCGAGGAGTACGACAATCCGCTGCCGCAATGGTGGTTCTGGCTGTTTGTCGCCACCCTGGTGATTGCCATCGGCTATTTGATCCTGTACCCGGGCCTGGGTAACTGGAAAGGTGTGTTGCCTGGCTACAAGGACGGCTGGACCGGCGTCAATGAATGGCAGAAGGAGATGGACAAGGCCGACGCCAAGTTCGGCCCCATCTTTGCCAGGTTTGCCGCCATGCCGGTGGAAGACGTGGCCAAGGACCCGCAAGCCCTGAAAATTGGTGGCCGCTTGTTCGCCTCCAACTGCGCCGGGTGCCACGGCTCGGATGCCAAGGGCGCCTATGGTTTCCCTAACCTGGCCGATACCACCTGGCGCTGGGGAGGCTCGGCCGACACCATCAAGGCCAGCATTCTCGGTGGGCGCATGGCAGCCATGCCGGCCTGGGGAGAAATGCTCGGCGAGCAAGGCGTGCGCAATGTCGCAGGCTATGTACGCCACAGCCTGGCAGGCTTGCCACTGACCGAGGACAACAGCGTCGACGTGGCCGCCGGCCAACAAGTGTTCGCCACTACCTGCGCCGCGTGCCACGGCCCCGCCGGCCAGGGCATGGCCGCGATGGGTGCCCCGGACCTGACACAACCGGCATCGTTCATCTACGGCACCAGCCTTGCGCAACTGCAGCAGACCATTCGCCATGGACGCCAGGGCCACATGCCCGCGCAAAACGAAACCCTGGGCAATGACAAGGTGCAATTGCTGGCAGCGTACGTCTACAGCCTGTCGAAAACTGCACCGGAAATGGTTACCGAGTAACAATCAGGAACAATTGAGCACTTGACCCAACAGATGCCGCATCCAGACTGGGTGCGGCAGTTCCCTTCCTCATTGCGACCAAGTGTCGCACCTCCAGCTTACCTTTCTTTCCTCCCCCGAGAATCGGGACTAAGCTCTTTGCCACGGAAGATGGGCGATAAATAACACGCCGGCGTTGAACAGCACGTTCGGTACTTGCAACGCAATAACAGCTCAAAGGCTGATAGATACCGGCCCTACTCCGCTTGTGGGTATTGCGGCGCTGCCCAGTGCGGTTCACTGCATGCAAATTATTGTATACAATCTTCTGTTTTTTAGTACGCCAACGCTGTTTGCGCAGGTGCACTTATGCCTCACCGGGATGGCTGAAAAGGCCGCAGAATCAGCTTTGGAAAGCCATGACAGCCAGTATGTCGCGTTGCAATGGCTAGTTGCTTTCTCCATACTTGCGACCGATTTTTTATCCTAAAAAACACCCAAACCGTGGAACCTTAGAATGAGCACAGCAATCAGTCCGACTGCTT
>CAYVPI010000167.1:0-11211 GCA_964453495.1 uncultured Pseudomonas sp.
ATGTGCGGCCGCGCCTACGACCCACGCTTCCTGTGGATGTGGCCCAACGCACGGATCGGCGTTATGGGTGCCGAACAGGCCGCCGGGGTACTGGCCCAGGTCAAGCGCGAGCAGAGCGAGC
The DNA here is from genome assembly GCA_964453495.1 of uncultured Pseudomonas sp. Lineage (GTDB taxonomy): Bacteria > Pseudomonadota > Gammaproteobacteria > Pseudomonadales > Pseudomonadaceae > Aquipseudomonas. Next base: position 122 of record CAYVPI010000167.1, read on the forward strand.
GCACCGGGCACAGCTTCAGCGCCGAAGACGAGGCGCGCCTGAAGCAGCCGATCCTCGATCAATACGAGCACCAGGGGCACCCCTACTATTCCAGCGCACGGTTGTGGGATGACGGCGTCATCGACCCGGCACAAACCCGCGACGTACTGGGCCTGGCCTTGTCGGCAGCGCTCAATGCACCGGTCGAACAGAGCCGTTTCGGCATTTTCCGGATGTGATCATGAACGACTTCACGACCCTCGAATTGCTCAAGGACCCTCGCGGCTTCGCCACCCTGTGGCTCAGCCGCGAAGACAAGAACAACGCCTTCAATGCGCAAATGATCCGCGAACTGATCCTGGCGCTGGACCAGGTGGCCGCCGACACCGAGTTGCGCTTTTTGCTGCTGCGCGGCCGCGGCCGGCACTTCAGCGCCGGCGCCGACCTGGCCTGGATGCAGCAGTCGGCCGAACTCGACTACCAGACCAACCTGGACGATGCCCGGGAATTGGCCGAGCTGATGTACAACCTGCACAAGCTGAAAATCCCGACCCTGGCGGTCGTCCAGGGTGCGGCCTTCGGCGGTGCACTGGGCCTGATCAGCTGCTGCGACATGGCCATCGGTGCGGTGGACGCGCAGCTGTGCCTGTCGGAAGTGCGCATCGGCCTGGCCCCGGCGGTGATCAGCCCCTTCGTGGTCCAGGCCATGGGCGAGCGGGCTGCGCGGCGCTATGCATTGACGGCCGAGCGCTTCAGCGGCGAGCGCGCCCGCGAACTCGGCTTGCTGTCTGAAGCCTACCCGGCAGCTGAACTGGAACAGCGCCTCGGCGAATGGATCGACAACCTGCTGCTCAACAGCCCGCAAGCCATGCGCGCGAGCAAGGACCTGTTGCGTGAAGTCGGCCACGGCGAACTGACCCCTGCCCTGCGTCGCTACTGCGAAAACGCCATCGCGCGCATTCGTGTCAGCGCCGAAGGCCAGGAAGGCCTGCGCGCCTTCCTGCAAAAACGCCAACCGAGCTGGCAAACCACCCCGACCGCCAAGGAGCCGCGCCCATGAGCCGCCCGCACCTGACTACCCTGCTGGTTGCCAACCGTGGCGAGATCGCCTGCCGGGTGATGCGCACCGCCAAGGCCCTGGGCCTGACAACGGTGGCCGTGCACAGCGCCACCGACCGTGACGCCCGCCACAGCCGCGAGGCCGATATCCGCGTCGACCTGGGCGGTGCCAAGGCGTCGGAAAGTTACCTGGACATCGCCAAGCTGATCGCCGCGGCCAAGGCCAGCGGCGCCCAGGCGATTCACCCTGGCTACGGTTTTCTGTCCGAGAACGCAGGGTTCGCCCGCGCCATCGAAGAAGCCGGCCTGATTTTCCTCGGCCCACCGGCTTCGGCCATCGACGCCATGGGCAGTAAATCGGCGGCCAAGGCCCTGATGGAAACTGCCGGCGTGCCGCTGGTGCCGGGCTACCACGGTGAAGCCCAGGACCTGGAGACCTTCCGCGCCGCTGCCGAACGCATCGGCTACCCGGTACTGCTCAAGGCTACCGCCGGTGGTGGTGGCAAGGGCATGAAAGTCGTCGAGCACGAAAGCGAACTCGCCCAAGCCCTGGCCTCGGCCCAGCGTGAAGCGCAATCGTCCTTCGGCGACTCGCGCATGCTGGTGGAAAAGTACGTACTCAAGCCACGCCATGTGGAAATCCAGGTATTCGCCGACCAGCACGGTAACTGCCTGTACCTCAATGAACGTGACTGCTCGATCCAGCGCCGCCACCAGAAAGTGGTCGAAGAAGCTCCGGCCCCGGGCCTGAGCCCTGAGCTGCGCCAGGCCATGGGCGAGTCGGCGGTCCGCGCCGCCCAGGCGATCGGTTACGTGGGTGCCGGCACGGTCGAGTTTTTGCTCGATGCGCGCGGCGAGTTCTTCTTCATGGAGATGAATACCCGCCTGCAAGTGGAACACCCGGTTACCGAGGCCATCACCGGCCTGGACCTGGTGGCCTGGCAAATTCGCGTCGCCTGCGGCGAGCCGCTGCCGATCACCCAGGCGCAAGTGCCGCTCAACGGCCACGCCATCGAAGTACGGTTGTATGCCGAAGACCCGGGCAATGACTTCCTGCCGGCCACCGGCACCCTGCAGCTGTACCGTGAATCGGCTGCAGGCACCGGCCGCCGGGTCGACTGCGGCGTGGCCGAAGGTGATGTCATCTCGCCATTCTACGACCCCATGCTGGGCAAACTGATTGCCTGGGGTGAAGACCGCGAGCAAGCACGTCTGCGCCTGCTGAGCATGCTCGACGAATTCGCCATCGGCGGTTTGAAAACCAATATCGCCTTCCTGCGTCGCATCATCGCCCACCCGGCGTTTGCCGATGCAGAGCTGGATACCGGCTTCATCCCGCGCCATCAGGAACAGTTGCTGCCCACTCCGGTGGCGTTGTCGCAAGACTTCTGGCAAGCGGCCGCACAGGCGTACATTCAGAGCCAGCCCGCCCACCAGCGTGGTGATGATGCTTGCTCGCCCTGGAGTTCGACCGCGGGCTTTCGCGCAGGGTTGCCGGCGCAAACCAGCCTGCACCTCAGCTGTGGCGGTCAGGAGCAAGCCATCACCCTGAGCCAGAGCGCCGCGCCGAACCAGCGCCTGGTGGGTGAGCAACTGCAGGTCGACGACAATGGCCTGCGTCGTCAGCACCTGGCGGTCCGCCGTGGCGACACCCTGTACTTGCACTGGCAAGGCGAACTGCAGGCGGTCACCCTGCTCGACCCGATCGCCGAAGCCGATGCCAGCCATGCCCACCACGGCGGCCTCAGCGCCCCCATGAACGGCAGTATCGTGCGGGTGCTGGTGGAGGCCGGGCAACAGGTCGAAGCCGGCACACAACTGGTGGTGCTCGAAGCGATGAAAATGGAGCACAGCATTCGTGCGGCCCATGCCGGGGTGGTCAAGGCCGTGTATTGCCAGGAAGGCGAGATGGTCAGCGAGGGCAGTGCCCTGGTGGAACTGGAAGCCACTGGGGCCTGATGGAAACGGCTGCGCCGCATTGTGGCGCAGCCGAGCTGGCTAGAATTTTACCGTGGCCTGTACTACCACGCCGAGCAAGACGCATTCGTCGCTCAGCACAACCTTTGGGTAGGTCGGGTTGAGCGGGCGAAGGTAGCGTTGCCCGCCCTCCTCGCTCAACTGCCGGAAGCTTGCCCCCGAGTGGCATTTGCACTTGGCAATCACCAGCTTGCCCACCACCGCTTCCACGGCCGGGTCGACCAGAATCAACATCCCTTCCGGCACACTGGTGCCCACAGGTGCGGTCATCGCATCGCCCTCGACCTCAAGCCAGAACGCCGGGCCCTTGGCCTGATAATCGGTGACTTCAAAGCGCCCGCTCGGGTACGCATACGGCCCGGGTTCGGCCAATTCGGCGACCGCTTCCCACGTCGTGACGGGGTAACGAAAATACAATTCGTGCTGTGGGATTTGAATCGGCAGCTCTGTAGTTAATTCGCCATCCACGCCGTAGGAAGCTTCCGACTCAGCGATCTGAACCATGGGGCTGATGCGTAAGTGAGCCAGATCGAGCGCCGCCAGAATCTGGTTCATCATCTCCAGCTTCGGTTCACGACGCTTGTTCAGCCAATGCCCCACGGCGCCTTGGGACACCCCGACGCGTTCTGCGAGTTGTTCTTGCGTGACGTTGAGTTCACGCATTCTGGTCTTGACCAGGAGAATCCATTTATCCATCGCTGGCACGATACGGACAGAAATCCGACGCTCAATACACAAATTGTATTATGTTGGATTTGGCAACAAATACGTAGCGTACTAGCCTGAAAAGCCAATTCTTTCGACCGCAAGGACGACCATGAGCAGCTCCAATAAGGAAAAACCCGGTAACAAACCAGACATCGAAACCTCCCTGCTCGACAGCGACGCTGCCAAGCGCGCACTCGACTACTATCTCAATCCTTCCCGCGAGGAACATGAAGAGGAAGAACCACTATGGTTCAGCGCTCGGGAGGACCTGACGACAGCCCAGGCCATGCTGCACACTTCGTCGCTGTTGCGTTGCGCTGCGGCGACGGCCTACGAATCAGCCGACAGCCTGCAGGGGCCTCGACGGGATCTGGCGTTTTCAGTGGTGCACATGATTAACCTGGCGCGGGCCATGGTGACTCGCACGCTCAATCGGCAGAATGTTTGAAGGTATCAACTGTCGCCAGGATGCGACCGCAGGGAAATGAAATGATGAAGACGGGAAATTTTTCGCGGATGAACGCAAATTCATTTGACTTGCAAATGATAACGATTATTATTGCAGCAACTGGTCGCGAGATCGGTTGGATAACCTGAAAGACTTAGGTCGTCTCTCAGATTATCTCCTCATCAGGCTAATCACGGTTATTGACCCGGCTTTTTGCCGGGTCTTTTTTTTGGTGTCTTCAGGCTAATGAAGAGGGTATTGCTTAATGGCCGTGATGATAGCAAAGGACTATCGGCCAGTAAAAGCCCAAATTGGCCTGTAACGCATTGACAACAATTTAGCACTTGAGAATCAATCGCATGTAGCCTAAGCTGTCTTTGCGTCAGGGAAGACGCCCCCCCTTTCACCTCAGCCGGGCACCAGCTCGCATTTGCAGGGAGCCATCAATGACCAGCCTGCTCTCGTCTTTCCAGAACCTGCTCCACCACGCACCGGTCGACCAAGGCCGCGAGCCGTTGGCCGCGAGCCTGAAAAAGCTGCCACGCCGAGTGCAACAGGTATTGCTGCTCAGCCGCCTGGACAACCTGCCGTTCGCCGAGATCGCCCATAGGCTGGACATCCCTCTGAGCACCGTGCAAAGCCATATGGCGTTGTCGCTGCAGCTAACCGCGCAGCCTGCCGATGAGCCACTGACGATAACCGCCAGCCACTGGTACAGCCGCTTGCAAAACCCCTTGACCACCGCCAGCGAGCGCATCGATTTTCGCCGTTGGCTGGACGCCAGCCCTAGTCACCGCGACGCCTTCCATGCCACCGAGCTGCATTGGCGCAGGTTGCTGGTGCCGGCGCGTGACCTGGGTGTTGGGCACTGGTACCGGCAACCACCACGCACGCACCTGGCCTGGAGCGGCTACTGCCTGGCAGCCTTGGCGCTGGCCGCGTCGACAGCGTTGTACCTCTGGGCATGAGCCGGAAAGGGTCGATACGTGTAGAGTAAGCGCCAAGGCAAACTACTACAGGTACCCAGGCGATGACCATGGCGCTGACTCCCCTGCAAATCACGGCCGACTTCGACAGCGGCAACATTAATGTGCTCGATGCCAGCGACCCTTTGCAAGTTCGCCTGGCGATGCGCCCCGACACGCGCAGCCCGCACTTTCAATGGTTCCATTTCAAGGTCGAAGGCCTGCTGCCGGGGCAACGCCACACCTTCAGCCTCGAGAACGCCGGCCAGTCTTCCTATAACAAGGCCTGGGGCGGCTACCGCGCCGTGGCGTCCTACGATCATATCAACTGGTTCCGCGTGCCCACCGACTTCATCGATGGCAAGCTGCGCTTCTCTCTCGAACCGACCCAACCCAATGTCTGGTTTGCCTATTTCGAACCCTACAGCCGTGCCCGGCATGACCTGCTCATCGAGCGGGCTATCACCACCGCCGGCCTGGAGTTGCTGGCCGTGGGCAAGAGCGTCGAGCGCCGCGACATCCAGTTGCTGCGCAAAGGCGATGGCGCCGAAGGCAAGCTCAAACTGTGGCTGATCGCCCAACAGCACCCGGGCGAACACATGGCCGAGTGGTTCATGGAGGGTGTGATCGATCGCCTGGAACAAACGGGCGATGCGCAAATGCAGCAACTGTTGGCCATCGCCGACCTGTACCTGATTCCCAATATGAACCCCGACGGCGCCTTCCATGGGCACCTGCGCACCAACGCCAAGGGCAAGGACCTGAACCGTGCCTGGCAAGACTCCAGCGCCGAGCTCAGCCCGGAAGTGTTCTTCGCCCAGCAGCAGATGACCAAGTATGGCGTGGACCTGTTCCTCGACATCCATGGCGATGAAGAGATCCCCTATGTCTTCACCGCCGGTTGTGAAGGCAATCCGGGCTTCACCCCGCGTATCAACAAGCTGGAAAACGAGTTTCGCAGCCACCTGAAAAACCTCACTCCCGAATTCCAGACCGAGCACGGCTATCCCCGCGACCTGCCCGGCCAAGCCAACATGACCCTGGCTTGCAACAGTGTTGGCGAGCGCTACGATTGCCTGTCCTTGACCCTGGAAATGCCATTCAAGGACAACGACAATGCCCCCGATGCCGAGACGGGCTGGTCGGGCAAGCGTTCCAAGGCCCTGGCTTTTGACGTACTGAGCACTGTCTTACACATGGCACCACGCCTGCGCTGCCGGCAGGCACCCGGCCCGGAAGAAAGCTGGCCGATTTTTGTACCATTTGGTTAAAATCAGCATCGCTCATTCAACCCGGGCCTGTGGGCCACGATCCCAAGCGAGGACACATTCAGTGGGGGCTGTACCGCCAAAGCGATCCTGGCTCAAGACGCACCTGCGCCGCCTGGGCAAGACCCTGCGTGGTGTATCCGGCCATGAGCCGGGGCAACACATTCGCGAACATTTCCGGCACAAGGCCAGCCAACAAGGCTACACCCTGAGCCACAGCCAGCAGCGGGTCATCCAGAGCATGGCCGACCAGGCCGCCAGGCTTGAACGCGCCTCACCCGGCCATCGCAGCCTTTACCTCCATGGCGCAGTCGGACGTGGCAAGAGCTGGCTGCTCGAAGGTTTCTTCCAGGCCATAGCCCTGCCCGGCAAGCGCCGGCTGCACTTTCATGATTTTTTTGCACAATTGCATCAAGGCATGTTCCGCCTGCAAGATCGGCCGGATCCGCTGGCCGCTACCCTGGATGAATTACTCGCCGATTGCCGCCTGCTGTGCTTCGACGAGTTTCATGTGCACGACATCGGCGATGCCATGCTCATCGCCCGCCTGTTCAAGGCGCTGTTTTCGCGCAACGTTTTCCTGCTGGTCACCTCCAATTACCCGCCCGAGGGCCTGTTGCCCAACCCGCTGTATCACCAGCGTTTCCTGCCGGTGATCAACCTGATCCATGCACACATGCAGGTCATGGAAGTGGGTGGCCCACACGACTACCGCAGCCAACCGCGATCCGGCGTGGGCCAGCTGTTTACCCAGGGCCGGTACGTATGGCCCGGCGATGCGAGCCAGCGTCAGGCATTGCAGCTACCGACACTGGACCTCCCGCCTTTCAATCTGTCGGTCGGGGCGCGCCAGCTACAGGTACGCATGTCTGATGAACGCACGGTCTGCTTTACCTTCAGCGACATCTGCGAACACCCCACAGCGGTGATGGATTACCTGGAATTGTGCCGACGCTTCGACACCTGGATCATCGACAAGCTGCCCAACCTGCAAGACTGCTCGATCGCCGCCCAGCAGCGCTTCATCAACCTTATCGACGTGCTCTACGACCAGGACAAACACCTGCTGCTGATCGGTGAGCAGCCTTTGCGCGACAGCCTTGGCGGCAGCGCCAGCGACCTGGCGCGTACACGCAGCCGCCTGGGCCAGTTGACCGACTTCGGCCCGATACCGCGCCCGGTCTGATGCGGGCGCGCACGCTTCAACCGCCCCGGGGCAAATCGGCGAGTACGGCGGTGATTTCATTGAGAATGGCTGGGTCGTCGATGGTCGAGGGCGCAGCAAAGGATTGGTGATCGGCGATCTTGCGCAGCACCGCCCGCAGGATCTTGCCCGAGCGGGTCTTGGGTAAGCGCTTGACTACTTTCACCTTGGAAAAGCATGCCAACGCACCGATCTGCTGACGAACCGTCGCGGCCAGCTCCCCTTGCAGCTGCGCCAAAGCGATGTCGCTGCCGTCCTTGAGCACCACCAGCGCCAGGGGTACCTGCCCCTTGATCTCATCATGCACCCCGATCACCGCGCACTCTGCCACTGCAGGGTGCTGTGCCACCAGGTCCTCCATTTCACCCGTGGACAAACGGTGCCCGGCAACGTTGATCACATCATCGGTGCGCCCCATGATGTAGACGAAACCGTCCTCATCCAGATAGCCGCCGTCGCCGGTGTGGTAGTAGCCCGGATAGGCCTGAAGGTACGCCTGCAGGTAGCGCCCGTGGTCGCCCCACAAGGTCTGGCTGCAACCGGGGGGCAGTGGCAACGCGATCACTATCGAGCCTTGCTCGCCCGGCCCCAGCAACTTGCCCTCCTCGTCCATCACCTGCACGTGGTAACCCGGTACGGCGCGGCTACTGGAGCCTGCGCGCACCCCCGAACCTTCCAGGCCTACGCAGGGTGCGGTTACCGGCCAGCCCGTTTCGGTTTGCCACCAGTGATCGTGCACCGGTTTGCAGGTTTTGGCTTCGAGCCAATGGTGCGTGCTGCTGTCGAGCTTTTCGCCAGCCAAAAACAACTGGCGCAGTGAGCTCAAGTCGTACCGCGCCAGCAATTGCCCCTCAGGGTCTTCCTTGCGGATCGCACGCATGGCCGTCGGCGCACAGAACAGCGCATTGACCCGGTACTGCTCGACCACACGCCAGTAGGCGCCGGCATCCGGGGTGCGGATCGGTTTGCCTTCATAGAACACCGTGGTACAGCCGTTCATCAATGGGCCGTAGACGATCAACGAATGCCCGACCACCCAGCCGACGTCGGAAATACCCCACCAGACATCGCCCGGTTGCATGCCATAAATGTGCCGCATGGCAAATGCCAGTGCCACAGCATTACCGCCGTTCTCGCGCACGATGCCCTTGGGTTTGCCGGTGGTGCCTGAGGTGTACATGATGTAAAGCGGATCAGTGGCGCCCAGCTCCACCGGCGCCACTGGGCTCGCTCCGGCCAGCGACTGCGCCCAATCCAGGTCGCGGCCGTCGACCAGGCTGGCCGGTGCTTGCGGGCGTTGCCACAACAGCACGTGTGCCGGTTGATGCCGGGCCAACTCGAGGGCGCGATCCACCAGCGGTTTATAGGGGATGATCCGGTCGAACTCCAAACCACAGGAAGCGGTCAGCAGCAGCTTGGGCCGTGCGTCGTCGATACGCAGGGCCAGCTCATTGGCGGCAAAACCACCGAACACCACCGAGTGCACGGCACCGATGCGTGCACACGCAAGCATGGCCATGGCCGCCTGGGGCACCATCGGCATATAGATAATCACCCCATCGCCCTTCTCCACTCCCAGCGCACGCAACAGCCCGGCCAGGCGTGCCACTTCGTCACGCAGCTCAAGAAAGGTAAAGCGTTGCTGGGTCGAGGTGACCGGCGAATCGTAGATGAGCGCGGTCTGCGCGCCACGGCCCTGCTCGATCTGGTAGTCGAGGGCCAGGTAACTGCTGTTGAGGCGGCCGTCAGCGAACCACTGGTGCGTGCCATCATTGTTGGCGGCCAGGCAGGTGGCCGGTTTGCGGTACCAGGCCAGCGTCTGGGCTTGCTCGGCCCAGAAAGCCGCGGGGTCATCGATGGAGCGCGCGTAACAATCCTGATAATTCATCAAGTACAACCCTGAGCTTGTTGTTATTAAAGGGCCAATATTGAGTATGGCCTTTCAGGGCGGGCCTGCCATGGCACTTAAGTCGTAGCCAATGGGCGCAAACCGGTATGATGGCCGCCGCCAATCGTCAAGTAGACCCCGCTGCGATGCATACCCTTGAAGACTTGAACGCCGGACGTCTGGCCGGCATAACCCGCCTGGACCTTGCCTGCGGCCTGAGCGAATTCCCTGGGGAAATCTTCAGCCTGGCCGACTCCCTGGAGGTACTCAACCTCAGTGGCAACGCCCTGAGCAGCCTGCCTGACGATCTGGGCCGCCTACGCCATCTGAAAGTGCTGTTCTGCTCGGACAACCAGTTCAGTGAACTTCCGGCCAGCATTGGCCAATGCCTTGCGCTGCGTATCGTCGGTTTCAAGGCCAACCGCATCGAACGAGTCCCGGCCAGTGCTTTGCCACCCCGGCTGCGCTGGTTGATCCTCACCGACAACTGCCTGACGGAGCTACCCGAGGCGCTGGGTGATTGCCCCGACCTGCAAAAGCTGATGCTGGCCGGCAACCGCCTGACCTCGCTCCCTGCCTCGCTGGCTCGCTGCCAGAACCTGGAGCTGGTGCGCATCGCTGCCAATCGCCTGACCACCTTGCCGGGCTGGCTGTTGCAACTGCCACGCCTGGCGTGGCTGGCCTATGCCGGCAACCCATTGCCGGGCGACTTCAGCAAGCCCCATGACCCGGGCTATACCGCCGAAATCGACTGGTCAAACTTGCAACTGCAACATTTGCTCGGCGAAGGTGCCAGCGGCGTGATCCACCAAGCCCTGTGGCAACGCCCCGACGACACCGACCTGCCGGTGGCCGTGAAGCTGTACAAGGGCGAGATCACCAGCGACGGCTCACCCCTCAATGAAATGACCGCCTGCATCGCCGCCGGCCTCCACCGGCAACTGATCCGGGTCGAAGGCCGCGTCAGGGCTCATCCACAAGGCCAATGCGGCCTGGTGATGGACTTGATCGAACCGGGCTTTGCCAACCTGGCCGGACCACCGAGCCTGGACTCTTGCACCCGCGATGTCTACGCAGCGAATACGCGTTTTTCAGCGGCGGTCGCGCTGCGCATCGCTCGCGGCATTGCAGCGGTTGCCACGCATTTGCACGGCCTGGGCATTGCCCATGGCGACCTGTACGGACACAACATTCTCTGGGATGAACTGGGCGAATGCCTGTTGGCGGATTTCGGCGCGGCGTCGTTTTATCCGCTGGAGGATGAACAGGCGGCGGCGTTGCAGCGTATTGAGGTGCGGGCGTTCGGTGTATTGTTGGGGGAGTTGCTGGAGCGCAGCGAGGCGGGGCTCGCTCGTGAAAAGCTGGAAGCCTTGCAGACCCGCTGTTGCCAGCCGGATGTGCTGGTACGGCCAACCTTTACGCAGATCTGCCAGGCGTTGCAACAATGCCAGTAGATTCGATTCAGATGTAACCGCAAAAGCGACGCAGCCTTCGGCAGCTCTTATCAAACATCTCTAACCCATTGTTTCTAAAGGGTCGAAAAGCTGTCTTTTAGCCATCAGGCCGCAACCAAGGCGAGGTTCAACTTCCTCGC